>CAZUNT010000007.1:47580-70898 GCA_964622215.1 uncultured Caldilineaceae bacterium | reverse complement strand
CACAATTTGGGGGGCCTCTAAAAAAATTTACTGCCCAAACCCCGGGTTTTTAACACCCCAACGATGGGTAAATTTGACAACTTATCCTACTATATTACGCGGCAGGCAATAGCGGCAACTCCTTCTATCACCTTTGAAGGAAAATATCCTCAGGCTGCCGGGGAACAATTGATTCTGCTATCCACGCAACCTCTAGCAGAACTCCCTGCCAGCGCCCAGCCGCTTGAGCTGCAATTTGGCGATACGCTCAAATTGGCAGGTTGGGAGCAAATCAAAAATGACTACCCTTTGCCGGAGGAAGTTGCGGCCCGATTATCGCGAGCCAACTGGCAAATTGCTTTGTATTGGCAAACCTCGCAGCCATTGGCAGAAGACTACACGATCTCGGTGCGACCGTTGGTGGGGGGGCAGACGATTATTCAAGATCATCAGCCCGTATGGGGAGTTTATCCAACCAGCCGGTGGCGTCCAGGAGCGTTAGTGCGAGATGTTTATGCTCTGACCCTACCCGAACAGGTCACCCCCGAGACAATTCAGATCGTTGTCTACAAGACTACCAACAGCGGCTTTGAAAACTTAGCCGAACAAACAATTCGGATACGTTGATATTCCTTTTTACCTTTTCAATTTCAAGAGAGGAACCTATGACCATACCCACTCCCAAAAACTTACTCGACCTTACCGGCAAAGTTGTCGTCGTCACCGGTAGCGGCAGCGGCCTGGGATCGGGGATTGCGCTGCGATTTGCCGAAGCCGGGGCTACGGTGACGGTCAATTACCGTTCCAGCGCCGCCGGGGCGCAGGCGGTCGTCGAAAAAATCGAGGCGATGGGCGGAAGAGCCATAGCCATTCAAGCCGACGTGACTGATAAAGCCGAGGTAGAGCAGTTGATCAGCCAAACCGTCGCCGCCTTTGGCCGGCTCGATGTGCTGGTCAAAATTGCCGGCCTGTATCCACTGGTAACGCTGATCGAGATGACCGAGGCCGATTGGGACGAGGTCATCGACTCCAATCTGCGCAGCACTTTTCTCTGCACCCAGGCAGCGGCGAAGCAGATGATAGCTCAGGGAGAGGGAGGAGCTATCGTCAATATTGCTTCGATTGAAGGTGAAAACCCGGCTCCCTGGCACAGCCATTATAATGCCGCCAAGGGTGGGGTGATAATGCACACGGCTGCGGCTGCCTATGAACTAGGACCGCACAGCATCAGGGTTAATGCGGTTTCGCCGGGCCTGATCTGGCGAGAAGGACTCGAGCATGCCTGGCCGGACGGGGTGGAGCGATTTAAGAAAGCCGCCCCGCTGGGCCGCCTGGGTTTACCCGACGAGGTGGCCGATGCCTGCTTATTCCTGGCTTCACCCGCCGCCCGCTGGATCACCGGGGCCAATCTACGGGTAGATGGTGGGGTGATGACCAAGCAGATATTTTAAGCGTGACATTTTGACTATTGTAATTCCCATCAAATGGTGTAAATTGGTTTTAAATAAACTGCTAATTTTTTCCTCTTATTTCCTCAGCAGTCTGAGATAAGCAGACTGCCTGATCTACTCGATACACTATGACCACCTCTCAAGTTACCCACCCAACCGAGACGGCCAACATAGAGGCCGAACTTAGCCACTTGCGCCATATTACCCAGGAACAGCAACTCGTCGAACGGGCCGAAACCGAAATCCAACGGCGGGCGCACGAGATGACCACTCTGGCTGAAATTGGGCGAGAAATCTCCGGCACCCTGGACTTACCCACCCTGTTGGAACGAATTGCCCGGCGAGCCTGGGAGTTGCTACGAGCCAGCGATGTAGCCCTATGTTTGCGACAGGCTGACGGGCAAACCTTTACCGCTGCTGTGACCGTAGGTGAATACGCCGTAGAAATCAAAAACCTGACCTTTCAGGTTGGGGAGGGGATTGGGGGATATGTGGCTCAAACGGGCCTGGCCCAGCTTGTTAACATTCCCTCCCAACATCCCAAAACCCGCCGGATAACCGGTTCGTGGGATGAAAAAGTAGGGAACGATGATGATCTGTTTCCTCTGCTCGTCGTGCCCCTCATCACCAAAGATGAAGTCATTGGGGTGATTATATTGTGGCGGTATATTAAAACAGGTTTTTTCACCATCACCGACTTAAGTTTTCTAAGTGGGCTGGCTCAACAAGCCGCTATTGCGATTGAAAATGCCCGCTTGTTTGAAGCGGAGCAAAAGGTTAAACGCGAATTAAGCGCCAGGGTGGACGAATTATCTATCCTCAACGACACGATTCAGATGATGACCCGAGCAACGGATCTGACCAGCGCTTTGAAAGTCGTCGCTCATACCATCATCAAACTTTTGAATGCGCCCCATTGTGGGATTGCGCTCCTCAACCAAGACAAAACGGGGCTAGAGGTTGTAGCGAATGCCTACCAAGACAGCAGTTATCCAACTGCCGAGGGTACCATCATCCCGGTCGTGCATAATCCTTCTTCACAGTATGTGATTGAAACACGGAAGTCACTTGTCATCACCGCACCGCAAACGCACCCCTTAACTGCCCCCATTCACGATTTGATGCAAAGACTGAATACCCAATGCTTGATGATCGTACCGCTACTCGTCCGGGGTGAAGTCATTGGCACGATTGGCGTGGATATTAACCAGCCAGATAGAGAATTTACCCCGGCCGAAGTCCAACTGATAGAAACAGTCGCCGGTCAAATAGCCGGAGCTATTGAGATGGCTCGCTTGTTTGAGCGGGAACAACGCCAGCGCCAGGTGGCTGAGAGTTTACAACAAGTAGCCATGGTCTTGAATAGCAGCCTTGAGTTGGAGGTTGTGATTGATAAAATTCTCGAACAAGTACGCCGGGTTATTCAATGCGATGGGGCCGGGCTTTTCCTGCGTGAGGGTGATAACCTGGTACTTTCCGGGGGATTTGGTTTTGACAAGGGCCTAAAAGGAGCTGAGATTCCTCTATCCAGTGAGATATGCACGGCTCAAGTCTTTCATCAACAAAAATTCTGGACTATTGACGATGTGCGGATCAGTTCTTATTGGGACAAAACCAAAGGGGACCCACAGATCAAAGGCTGGATGGCTGTGCCACTCTTGGCGGGAGCGCAAACCATTGGAGTTTTAACGGCAGATAGCTTTCAAGCGGGAACCTATTCTCAAAATGAGGCTCAAGTTTTGCAGGCTTTTGCCAACCAGGCCGTCATCGCCATTCAAAATGCGCGTTTATTTGAGGAACTACAACGAGCCAAAGACGCCGCCGAGGAGTCCCGGCGGGCGGCAGAAGCGGCCAACCGGGCTAAAAGCGAATTCCTGGCCCAGATGAGTCACGAACTACGCACCCCGCTCAATGCTATTTTGGGTTACACCCAAATGCTAAAACGAGGCAAAGCCCTCACCCCTAGCCTGGCCGAGGGCCTGGAGATTATCCATCATAGCAGCGATCATTTACTCATCCTAATTGACGACCTCTTAGACCTGGCCAAAATCGAAGCTCACAAGCTAGAACTTGCCCCAACAGACCTTCACCTGGCTGATTTTCTTAACAGTGTGACCGGCATTATCCGCTTTCGAGCTGAGCAAAAGGGCCTGGCCTTTAATTACCAGGTGCTATCCGACTTACCCACTACGGTGCAGATTGATGAAACCCGCCTGCGCCAGGTCTTACTCAACCTGTTGGGTAACGCGGTCAAATTTACCGAGCAGGGGCACGTGACGCTAAAGGTATCAGAGGTCAAGGGTCAGGCGGCAGGCGGCACGCAACTCGTGGCACTTGACACCGGGACACGTGACACTTATCAACTCCGCTTTGAGATTACAGATACAGGTTCTGGCATCTCGCCCGATCAGATAGAACGCATTTTTCAACCCTTTGAGCAAGCCGGTCAGGTTCACCGCCGGATCGAGGGGGCAGGTTTGGGCCTGGCTATTAGTCGGGGGTTAATCCGGGCAATGGGCAGCGAATTGCACGTACAAAGTGAGCCTGAACAGGGCAGCACCTTTTGGTTTGACCTGACCTTGCCGGTGGTCGTTTTCCGGCCCTACCACTTAGCAAACATGGAACGAGACATCATCGGCTACAAAGGCCCCCGGCTAAAAGTGTTGGTGGTAGATGATAAACTACACAATCGTTCTGTTATAGTTAATATGCTGGAGCCACTGGGTTTTGAGTTGATCGAAGCCGAGGACAGTTATCAAGCGCTCAGTCAAGCCCAGGCGCTCCGGCCTGATTTGGTTCTGCTGGATTTGATTATGCCAGACTTGACGGGTTTTGAGGTTGCCCAACAACTCCGCCAGTTGCCGGAGTTAAAGGGAATAATCATCATTGCAATTTCTGCCAGCGCCTTTGAACATGAAAAACAGCAAGCGCTGCTAGCCGGGTGCGACGCTTTTTTACCCAAGCCGGTGCAGTTAGAAAAGCTATTAGCGCTGCTGTCAACTCACTTAAACCTGGAATGGCTGTGTGACAACCAGCCGGAAGGCTACGAAGCTAGACCCCCAACTAAGCAGATGGCCAGTTCAACTTCTGAGTGGATTCCACCCGTAGAGGAATTGACAATTTTGTATGAACTGGCTATGCTTGGCAAGATGAGCCAGCTTCGACGCCACGCCGATTATTTGATCAGACTAGATCAGCGTTATCAATCCTTTGCCCATAAGCTGCAAGATTTGGCTAAAGATTTTGAAGTGGAGCGCCTTCAAACCTTGCTTAAACACTCCATGGAGGCAATTCAATGACGCTTGAGCCAGCTTTAGAAGCATGTATCTTAATCATTGATGACTCAACTATGAATTTAAAGGTCATTGTTGATTACCTGGAAGAAGCCGGTTTTGAGCTAATGGTGGCGCGAGATGGTGAAAGTGGGCTGGAAATAGCCCAACGTGCGCACCCGGACCTGATTTTACTGGATGTTATCATGCCGGGAATTGATGGCTTTGAAACTTGCCGCCGCCTAAAAGCTAATGAGACCACCCAGGATATTCCGGTAATTTTTATGACAGCTCTCACCAATGTTGAGGATAAGGTTCAGGGATTTACGGTGGGGGGTGTAGATTATATTACCAAGCCCATCCAGCAAAAAGAGGTTCTGGCCCGGGTAACCACGCACCTAAAAATCAAAGCCTTAACTCAACATTTGCAACGAGCCAACCAGGATTTAATCAAACTAAACGCCGATAAAGATAGACTTTTTTCTATTATAGCCCATGACCTGAGGGGACCGTTTATGCCCGTGATGGGCACGATCCAATTATTGATGGAGATGGGGGACAGTATCAATAAAAATGACCTACAGAGTTTTTACAGGGTCATCTATCTTTCAGCTCAAAAAGTGATGGACCTCCTGGAAAATCTGTTAGCCTGGTCGAGAATGCAAATCGGCGGTATACCTTATCAACCGGACCTGATCGATTTATCCGAGCTGGTTGAGCGAAACATCGGGTTGTTTAATCAAAATGCCGCCGCCAAAGGGGTTGCCTTGCAAAGCTATGTCAATCAGTCCCTCTTTGTGTATACCGATGGACATATGCTGGACACTATTCTCCGCAACCTGATCTCCAATGCGATCAAGTTCACGCCTAACGGCGGCCAGGTTACCGTATCGGCGAAACTTCAGGAGTCCCCCTTTGTGGAAGTGGCGGTGGTAGACGACGGGATCGGTTTCAGCCAAGAAGCTTTAGTTAAACTTCTTCAAGGCGGCCTGCCTGAAATCAGCATGGGGACAGCCAATGAGAAAGGCAGCGGCCTGGGTTTGATGATTTGCCGGGAAATGGCGACTCGCCAGGGCGGCCAGTTTTGGATTGAAAGTGAATTGGGATGCGGCACAACAGTTAAGTTTACTGTGCCACAAGGATAAATACCTCTGACATTTTATCCGACCATCAGCTTTGGCAAGGTCAACAGGGCATGCGGCACAACCAGAAAGTCAAGCGGCTGTGGAACAGCAATCCCAAAGTGTTGGCGGGCCAGGTTTTCCGCCAGGGCCAATCCGCTTGCCAGGTCAGGCGCGGCCTGCATGTGGCAGGCCCGGACGATCTCCGGGTGTGCCGCGCCGACGACGATAACCGGGTGCTGCGCCAGCACTTGCGCCAGAATGTAGGCTCGCTGCCCTCCCGCCGGAAAGCCACTCCGGCGCAGTTCGGCGATAAGTTGAGTCGGCGACTCAGCCGCAGAAAGAATATCCAGGAAACACTGCTCGCCTGCGCCCTGGCCCGCGCCTTCAGGGATAGACGCAGGCAGTAAAATGGGCGCACCGGGCAGCAAGGGGGTGCGGTCGGTCAGGGCCAGGTAGGTGGCGGCGCGGCTGGCCTGGTACAGGTTGATTGCTTTGGCCGGGCTGACTCCTGCCAGGGCTATATGCGCCAGGCGAGGTACAAGGGTTTCGTAGAGCTGTCGCCCCTGGGCAACCAGGTGGTCGTGAACAGCCGTCGGCTCACCCGCTGCCGCAGCTACCATTTCCCCTACTCCATTTAGCAGGACATTAACCACATAAGCCAGTCCAACCCGCACGCCAGCTCGTCGCACAAAAGCCTGAAAAGGGTTGCTTTCAATCGCGCCGAGCCGGACGCCGGGGTGGTCAAGCATAGCCGAACCGTGGGTGGTCTGGATCGTCGCCTCACCGCCGCAGCCGATAACCACGGTTTTGGCTCCCCCCGAATAACCGGCGTACTGGTGTGGCTCAACGACGCCGGTTGCCAGCAGCAAATCCGTCTCCACACAGCGCCGGTTGACTACCACCGGCAACCCATCAATCTCACCCAGGTTGACTAACTCAGCCAAGTTCATGGCCTGGTGATCCACAATCTGCAATCGCTCTACCAACTGCGGGCCTAGTTTGACCAGTCGTTCCGCCGGCGTAGTGGGCCGGTGTAAGCCGGTCGCGCAGAGTAGGGTAATGTCAACCTCGGCTATCCCTGCCGACACCAATTCGGCCACTAATAGTCCCACCAATTGTTCATCCGGGCAAGTCCGCGTGGCATCGGTGCAGGCAATCGTTACCCGCATGCCCGGCCTGGCTAAATCTGCCAGGCGTCGTTGGTCCATGTAAACTAAATCATCGGCCAGTGAAATATGGCGATGTTGGGCGCCACTCTCGGCAATGTGTAGGCGCAATCTATTGGGGATAGGAAAATCTGGCAAGGCTGAGTTGTGCATTTCAGACTATTTAACCCCCAATTTTGGGGCTTGTCAAACAAAGGAAAGTATGATAAATTGGTAATGCTACTACGTTTTGTGTAGGACAAATGTTCCACCCTACATTTAGGAATGAAAATGGTCAAAGAGACAGCAAGTACAGTCAGATCACATGCCCAAGAACGGGAATGGTTATTAAGCCTCGGCAACGGTAATATTGTTGCGGGGGTACGCAGCCTCATTCAGGAAACCAAGAAAGGTTCGGGGGCAAGTAACGAAACTGCCAAAGGCAAGCCCAAAAAGTCAAAGAAGTAAATTCCTTGAGGTTTTGACCAACCGCGTGCGCTTGTAGTGCCGCCGGGCTTTGGCCCGGTTGCCACAGTCCTCCATATCACACCAGCGCCGGCTATGGTTACGGCTGGTATCCAGGAAAAGCCAGCCACAATCCTCACCACCACACTCCCCTATCCTGTCCAATTTATTGGAAGTTAACAACTCTATAGCCGACCAAACTACCGGCCAAATCAACCGGTCCAGGGCAACCTTATCTCCTGCCCAGGTCCAGGCAAAACCATTCCCGGCCGGAACAAGCTTTGATTGGCCTACCACCTGGATCAGCCGGGTGTTCAGGTGGGCGAGATCAACAGCAGTTGGCTGGCGGCCGGCCGCGATGGGCGAGAATATCCGGTAAAATACATAGCGCAGGGCCTTGGCCTGTTGCAGAGCAGCCGCAGCCTCGGCGGGGCAGCGCTCTGCTTCCCGGCACAAATGTTGCGCCTCCGCCATTGTCAACGTCCCTGCCAGTTGACTCCATAAAACCAGGTCGTCGTAGCTTTTGAGCCGGTCATTGGGACTCTCCTCATTGGCGTAATTGGTTGTATTGGTAAAGTCCAAACACAACCACCCCCCGATAAACTTAAACGTACTTTCACTTACTTCAACCTTAACCATGCGAGCAATCCTTTGACCTGGGCCAAAAATTCACCTCTATAACTACCAAAACGCACTTGACAGGTTAGAATTTTTGCGCTAATATTAAGCATATAACCATCATAAAACATTATAGTGGGTTACAAAAGGTTGTCAAAGTAACTCAAGGAGAATAAAATGCATCAAATTGCCGCCCAAATTGAGGCTGAAGTAGACAAAGCAGCGCCGCTGCTGCTGAGTATGGCCGAAGACACGGTCAGCCGGTCAGCCGAACCCAATCAGTGGTCAAAGAAACAACTGTTGGGCCATCTCATCGACTCGGCCGCAAATAATCAGCAAAGATTCGTGCGAACTGCCCAAATATCCCCCTTAACGTTTCCACCCTATGACCAGGAATTTTGGGTCCAGCTTCAAAGCTATCAAGAGGCCAATTGGGCCGACCTGGTGGTTTTGTGGCAGCTTTACAACAAGCATTTGGCCTTTTTTGTTAAACGTCTCCCCAAGCCCGCCTTACAGAATGAATGTGTGATTGGTCCCAATCAGCCGGCAACCCTGGAATGGTTAATTGCGGATTATTTGCGTCATCTCCAACACCACCTGAATGATCTATTGAGGCCGCCAACCAAATCTGATTTACTGGTCCGGATGGAGCAAGCCCGGGGGAAGTTAGAGCAGACCATCGGCCGCTTGAGCGAGGCTCAATTGACCACTCCCGACCCTGAAAGTGACTGGACCATCAAGGATCATCTGGCTCACCTGGCCGCCTGGGAGGTTGGTATTGCCGCCCTCCTACAACGCCAACCCCGTTGGGAGGCGATGGGCCTGGATGAGACTATGGTTGCGGCCAATAAGATGGATGAGCTAAACGACATCATCTACCAACATCACAAAAATCGGCCGCTGGCTGAAATCTTAGCCTACTTCCACGAGACGCACCGGCAGATGTTGGCTGTCCTGGCCGGACTAAGCGATGAGGATCTCTTTAAACCCTATTCCCATTACCAATCGCCTGGACCCGACGAATTCCGCAACAGGCCCATTATTGATTGGGTCATCGGTAACACCTACGAACATTACGACGAACACAGGGCCTGGATCAAGCCGCTGCTTGAACCAGGAAAGTAAGCTTAATGGAAACCATTTTATTAACAGAATCCGTTCCCTCTCCTTTTGATTTCGAGTCCACCGTCCGCAGCCACGGTTGGGCAGCTTTGCATCCTTTCGAGTGGCATGCTCCGGCGGTCACCCTCTTCCGAGTTCACCGGCTGGATAGCGGCAAAGTGGTCCGTCTTCACATGCGATCAGGAGACCAAAATGGACACCGGCCCGGAGTCCAGATTGGTGTAGAGATGGTCAAGCCGCTCACTGCTGCTGAGGAGTTTGAAATCCGGCAGGCCGTGCGGCGCATGCTGCGCCTGGACGAAGATTTGAGTGAGTTTTATCGCTTGTGCGGCCAGAACGACGGCTGGGGTCTGCGCCTGCAACCGGGCGGGGGGAGATTGTTACGCTGTCCTACCTTGTTTGAGGACATCATCTACACGCTTTGTACCACCAACATCACCTGGTCTGGCACCAAGCGGTTGGTGGAACGGTTGACGATCATGCTGGGCGAGCCGTTTCCCGGTCGAGAGGAGTGGCGGGCTTTTCCCACCCCGGCAGCCATCGCCGCTACCGGAACAGCCTTTCTTAAAGAGGAAATTCGCCTGGGGTATCGCGCCGCCTACGTCTGGGAGTTGGCGGCTGCGGTCGCTGAAGGCCGCCTGGATTTACCGTCCCTGGAAGACCCCGAACGCTCTACCGCCGAACTTTTGAAAAACTTGCGCCAGGTCAAGGGCATTGGCCCTTACGCGGCAGCCACCCTATTGATGATTCTAGGCCGGTACGAATACCTGGCTATTGATACCGAACTGCGGGCGCACGTTTCCAAGAAATATTTCCAGGGCCAACCCGTCACCGAGGCCCAGATGCGGGCCATCTATGCGCCCTGGGGAAAATGGCAATACCTGGCTTACTGGTTTGACCCGCCGGCTTAAACGACCGCGGACGGCCGACGGCTGACCGCGGTTAAATCACTCCCCCGCCGAGACGTAATAAACGTCCGGCTGGTTGGCATAATCCAGCCAGTAATCCAACTCCTCCTGAGTCGCCTGCACGCGGGAAATATGGTAGGGGTCAAAAGCAGAGGAATGGGGCGAGGGGGCCAACCCGCCGCTGACCTCGACCACAGCCTTGTACTGGTACAACTTGTCCTTGTACACCCCACCGACCAGCAGTCGTTCATCTTCCGGGTAGGCCCCAAACGGCACAGACAGCGACACAACCTCATAACCGGGTAGCATTTCTTCCAACTTGGCCTGGCTCAGAGCTAACTGCCGTTTGACCTCCTGGCGGGAACTCTCAGCCAGGTTGGCATGGCTGATGGTGTGGCTGCCCACCTCCATACCCCAATTGACCAGCATTTGCAGCTTTTGCTGGGCCAGGTCCGGCTGGCCAAACAGAATTCGCTCTGGAGCGTCCACATCGAGCAAGACAAAGAAGGTCGCCCGCAGCGGCCAGTCGGCCGGGTGAGCCTGGTGGAAGTCGAGTAAAATTCCCACCGCTGAGTTGGGATCGACCGTGCCATCAGGCCGGAGGCGGAACTGTTCAATTGAGGAATCGTCAAACGTCAATACCACCGGGCGCTTGCCTGCCGGGACCCGGCTCAGATCGCCCGCAGCCAGATCACGCAAATTGATCGGATAGTAACCCTCGCTCCACAGCCGGTCCAGGTCGGCCCGAAAATTGGCCGGGGTGCGCTGCCAGCGATCCTCCGGCTCGTCAATCAAGTGATATTCCAGCACCAGCACCTGTCCGTTGGGATTGGCTCGATAGACCGGCTGGGCCGAGACCAATGCTTCCGGCGTGTACTTAACTCGCGGATCCCACAGCAGCCAGCCGCGTCCCCCAGCCTGCCGTGCCCCCTCCATTTGCTGCCGGATTTCGTCGGGCGTGTAAGTGCGGCCATCGAAGGCGTAGTCGGAGAAATCTTGAACCCAGGGGCGTACTTCCAGGTCAGGATTCACCGTTTTGACCCGCTCGATGGCCTTGAGCGTACTTTTATTGACAATTTCGTAAGGGAAAGCGATGGCGTTCTGGTATTCGGTCAGGCCGGGCAAGCCGTGGGCAAAGGTCGAGGGGTAAAGCATCGGCGAGAGCACGTCCAGGTAAGGGGCCAGCGTTTCCAGGTGCTGGCCGATGCCCATATCGTCAGTACGCCAGGTGGTGTAGCCAAAAACGTCGACGGCCAGTTTGACCGGGTAGGCAGCCAACGCCTCCCTGGCTTTGGTTAAGAAACCGGCGATGGCCGCTTTACGATTGTCCTCGGTGTTCTCGACGGCAAAACTCGTCCGGCTGATCGCGCCATCGCTGGGGAAGCGGACGTAATCAAACTGGATTTCGTCAAAGCCGAGTCCTGCGGACTCGACGGCCAGGGCAATGTTATAATCCCACACCTCTTCTCGCGATGGATCAACCCAGCCTAACTCTTCCCGGTCGTGCCAGACGCCGCCGGTGGCGGTATCAATCACCGCCCATTCTGGGTGCGCCGTTGCCAGGGGATCGTCTTTAAAAACCACAATCCGGGCGATGGTGTAAATATCTCGTTCCTTGAGCCACTGCATCCAGGCCGCCCAATCCTGGATCATGGGCCGGTTGCCCGCGCCGATATCCAAGGCCGTTTGGACAGTACTGGTGTAGGGCAGCCAGCCAAAATCCCCTTTGACATCCATCACAATGGCATTGAGTTCGGTGTTTTCCAGCAGCCACTGGGCATTGGTCCGGTGCGTCTCCGAACCCAGACCGTAGTAGGTGATGTATAACCCTTTGATGTAACCGGTCGACCGAAGTTCGGTAGTGAAAGGAAGCGTCCCGGTAAGAACCGCCGACGGTGGACGGCTGACCGCCGCCCCTTCCTTCTCTTCCCCTGTGAGAGGCAGGGAAGGGAGGGGGTGAGGTTGGCGGTCAGCTAATGCCGGCAGCGCCAGGCCCGCCGCCCATAGCCAGGTGATGAAGGTGATGAGGATGATATTGCTGATTTGTCGAGGCATTTTTCCGTCCGGGAAAGAGTTTGGAGTCTAAAGAAGGATACTTTGGGTTATTGCGAGGTGATACCATCGCTGAGTCTACATCCTTCATTCTTCGCCCCACAGCCAACTGATGTGCAGGCGTTAAAATTCCGACGGTTCCGTTTTGTTTGGAAACCCCATCGGCCTTGCTGACAACGTCGCACTTACCCTCAATCTTCTGCCGCCTCTTGCGCGGCTGATGTGGCGGCGGCTCTTATTTCCCCAAAGAAAGCTCTGACGAGGAACGGGAACTCATTCTCCACAGCCAGTTCATCGGCCAAATATTGATTCAGCATCAATAGAAAGGAGGCATATTTTTTGGGGAAATCGGGCATATTTGACAGCTCTTTAACCTGCGCCCGCAATTCATTGACCCGCTCCGAGGTCAATTGTTGGGTCAGATAGGCCTCGATTTGGGTGAAGAGAGCCTGGCTCTTTGCTTGGAGGTCGGCGGGGTCTAATTTTGAGGGCGGAACCGGTTCACCATCCAGGTCGATGACGGTTTTGAAGATGTCTACCCCGGCTAAGAGTTCTTCCTGGGTATATAGCCCCAGATACAACTCACCGCTAAAGACAGCCTGCTCGCCCTCCTCCCAGATCTGATCTACCTGTTTCTCCAGAAAGCCCCGCAAACCGGGCACTTTGGCTAAGGCGCCGCTGAGTTTTTGGGCCACCCCGGATTGGGCGACTTTTTCAAAGAGACTCTGGGGCGCTTGTTCTTCCTCTACGTCGTCTTCGCCGAGAACTTCGGTTGACGTTTCCCATAGTTGAAATCCGGCCTCGATGCTGCGGTGAGTAATAGCCTGGGTTAGACCGATCATCGGCCAGAATTCTTTGGCTTTGCGGTCGCTCAAAAATGATTGTAAGGCGGCTGTTTTGCCAACTGCGGTCCGCTGACCGCTTCGTTTCTGGCGCAGCCGGAGGTTATTCAGAGCGTCGATAATTTCCTGGCGCAGTTCGTTATCCAAAAGCCGACGGGTAGCCCCGGCTATAATCTCAAAAGTTTGGTCTTCCTGTTCCTCCTCCGGCAGTTGATCTAATTGCTCCGGCTCGGCAAAGCCCATTTCTTTAGCTACATTAATATAGGTTTGCACAGCCCGGGATGGGTCAATCAAAATCTTCTCAAATTCCGGCTCCTCGGCTATCTCAGCGCTGTCCATGAGGCTGAGCATCAGTTGTTCTATATCCGATTCATCAGAGCCGGTTTGCAGCGAGGACAAGAAAGGCTTTATATCCTCGGCCAATTCATCCCGCTGCCTGGTTCGTTCCTGCGGCGAAATCCAGCCCTTTTCCGCCCGCCGCTGGTTAATCACCGCCTGGTGTTGCTGAACGCGTTCCTTGCGAGTCGGTTTTTTCTGTTTATGTGCCATGATCCCTTGCTATCATTTTTGTTTATTTAATTGGGTGAAAAAAGGATTATAATCCTGGAAGATAAAAAATGTAAAACGTTACGATAAATATTACCAGGCAAATTTCGTTGCATTTTTCACCAGCTTCAAGTACAATTCCTGTCGTCGGGAAAAGAATCGCCTTCTCATTGCCTGGTTCCTTGCTGCCCCCCGACTCTAAAGAAAGAAATCCCTTATCTTCTTAATAACTCTGGGTAAGAGACCCCTGGGGTTTTAAAAACCCCAGGGGTCTGGCAGGTTATGAGGTTGACCCGTGTCTCAGTTAAAGCTCTTTTTCCTTGGCCCGCCGCGCCTGGAGCACGACGGGCAGTCGCTTGAAGTTGATACACGCAAGGCCATCGCCTTGATGGCCTACCTGACCGTAACGGGTGAGAGTCACAGCCGCGATGCCTTGGCCACGCTGCTCTGGCCTGACTACGACCAGACTCACGCTCGCGGCGCGTTACGCCGGACCCTATCCTCGCTCAATAAAGCTTTGGCCGGGGATTGGCTGGAGATTGACCGGGAAGCGATTGGGTTAAACCCAGGCGCTCCCGTCTGGGTGGATGTCGCCCAATTTCGCCGGCGCCTGGCCACTTGCCGCAGCCACGACCACCCCGCCCAGACCTCCTGCCCTGCTTGCCTGGAGCCTTTAAACGAAGCAGTGGCGCTGTATCGGGATGATTTTCTAGCCGGTTTCACTTTGCGCGACAGTCCAGACTTCGATGAGTGGCAATTCTTTCAATCCGAAAGTCTCCGGCGTGAATTGGCCCGTGCTCTGGAGAACCTGGTGCAGTGTCACCTGACCCGCCGGGAATTCGATCCGGCTATTGCCCAGGCCCGGCGCTGGTTAGCCCTCGACCCGCTGCACGAGCAGGCCCACCGCGAGCTGATGCGCCTCTACGCCTGGTCAGATCAACGCGGCGCAGCTTTGCGCCAATACCGAGAGTGCGTGCGTATTTTCGATCAGGAGCTAGGGGTATCTCCCCTGGAGGAAACAACCCAACTATACGAAGCCATCCAGGAAAACCGGCTGCCGCCTCCTCCGACGCCGCTCGGCCAGGAGCAGGCAGCGCCGCCTATGCTGACCGTTACCGCGCCCCCCGCCGAATCCGTTCCGGTGGTCAGGCCGCGTCCCTTCGACTATCCGCTTGTGGGTCGGGCGGCGGAATGGACTAGCCTGATTAAAACTTATACCACCTCTGGCCCTGATGGTCACCTGATTGTATTGCAGGGTGAGGCCGGTATCGGCAAGACCCGTCTGGCTGAAGAATTTTTAGCCTATGTCCGGGCGCAGGGGGGAACAACCCTCATCGCCCGTTGTTATGAAGGGGAGACAAACCTGGCCTATGGCCCCCTTGTGGAGAGTCTACGAGTAGCCTTAAATCAGCCTGACCAGCCGGATGGCTCCAGACGTTTAGCCGAAATACCGGCTCATTGGGTCAGCGAAGCAGCTCGTCTGCTGCCCGAATTGGCTTCCCTGCGTCCCGATCTACCTCCCGTGCCACCCCTCGATAGTCCGGGCGCTCAGAGCCGTTTCTTTGAGGGGGTCAGCCAACTACTCCTGGAAATTTGCCGGGGGGCAGCGCCAGGAGTCATTTTTTTGGACGATTTGCATTGGGCCGACGTGGCCTCACTAGACTTCCTGACTTACCTGGTTCGGCGGCTGCGGGGGCGTCCCTTATGCGTGTTGGCGACTTGGCGCAACGAAACCGGCCCCCCAACATCTCGCTTACAGCAGTTACTGGTTGAAATGCAACGCATGGGGGTGGCTACTGGGTTAACTTTGCCCCGCTTGAGTCATGCGGCCATAACCGAATTGATCGAGTCACTTCCATTTTCGACGCCACTTTTACCGCAAGTGGTAAGTCAACGCCTGTATCAAGAAACCGAAGGGTTGCCCTTCTTTCTGGTAGAATATCTGACGGTGTTAACCCATAGTGAACAGGCCCTTACCGACGATAACTGGAGTATGCCGGGCGGTGTGCGCGGCCTGCTGCAATCACGCCTGGCCGGGGTTAGCGAGACCGGTTGGCAATTGCTGACAACTGCGGCCGTTATTGGCCGGTCGTTCGATTTTGACACCCTGCGCGTTGCCAGCGGACGAAGCGACGACGAGATTGTAACGGCGCTAGAAGCATTAATTGAGCAAGGATTGGTCACAGAAGTCAAAGGCAGTTCCGGCGAACAGGGGATAATCTACGATTTCAGCCACGAGAAACTGCGCACGTTGGTGTACGAGGAAACCAGTCTGGCCCGGCGACGACTGCTGCACCGGCGGGTGGCTGAGGTATTGATAAATCGTGTGCGGGGACGCTATGAGCTGGGCAATCTGGCCGGCCAGATTGCCCACCATTATCGGCTAACTGGACAGGATACCGAAGCCGCCGAATACTTCAAGCTGGCCGGTGAGCATGCCCGTAGTCTCTACGCCAACGCTGAGGCCCTGGCTCATTTCCAATCAGCCCTGGCCCTGAGTCACCCCGATGCCGCCCTACACGAAGCTATTGGTGATCTGCACACCCTTTTGGGAGAATACAACGCCGCTCTGACCAGCTACGAAACCGCCGCCGCCTTACAAGGAGGCGAGGAGGACATCGCCTCTTTAACCACATTGGCCAGAGTGGAGCACAAGCTGGGTGATGTCCACCACCGGCGGGGTGAATGGGAGCTGGCGGAAAGTTACTTTCAGGCAGCTTTAACCGTCCAACGAAAGACCGGTTTGGAGGGCGAAAGTGCTCGTTTATATGCCGACTGGAGTTTAGCAGCCCACCATCAGGGGCAGACGAACAAAGCGCTTAATCTAGCTCAGCAGGCCAGAGAGTTAGCTGAAAATACAGGAGATACTCGCGCCCTAGCCCAAGTTCACAATATTTTAGGCGTTCTGGCCCGCAGTCAAAATGATCCAGAATTGGCCTGCCAACACCTGGAACAAAGCCTGGCTATGGCCGAAGCCCTGGGCGATCCGGCGGTGCGAATTGCAGCGCTTAATAACCTGGCCCTGGCTTATAGCGTTCGGGGTGATGTTGAAAATGCCATCAAACTGACCGAGAAGGCCCTGAGCCTGTGTGTGGCGCAAGGGGATCGCCACCGTGAAGCGGCGCTGCATAACAACCTGGCCGATCTTTTTCACACAGCCGGACAAAGTGAAGCGGCCATGGCTCATCTCAAGCAGGCTGTAACCATTTTTGCGGAAATCGGAGCCGAAGCCGGCGCTCCCCAGCCCGAAATTTGGAAGCTGGTGGAGTGGTAGAAAACATATATATTGAGACTGGTAACATAGTGGTGAGACTGAGTTTTCATAGTTGTGAGACTAGACCTTCTCTCTTATATCGGTTTTAATGGATCAAAAACAAACAAAGGGTCAATCCATCAGCGGAATTACTTCAGTTCCAGTTCTAATATGTCAAATCCATCTTTTAGCCACTTCTTAATCTCATCATATTTCGGGTCGTTAAAAGTGGGAAGTTCTTTTGGCTTTAACGGAAAACCTGCGTCAATCCCACGCGCATAAAGCCCCATGTGAGAAACGACCGTGCTATCAGTAAAGTGCATTTTGGCACCCAGGTCCATCATGACGCCATAGGCCCGTTCAGATCGTTCGACATTTCCTTCAAATGTGGCTTTCACCAGTTCCGTCATAATTTCTGGAGCCCAGTTGTTGATTCCCGCAATTGACGCCTGGATACCCATATAGTAATAAGGCAACCAGCCAGTTGAAGTGCCCAGGATGATTTGAAAGTCTTTTTTGTTCAGTTTTGCATCATAGAAAACTCTGCTGACAAAACCAACTTCCAATGGACTATCTTTCATTCCTTTCAAACCTAAGCCCTGAAGTTTCTGAACGGTTTTGAGCGTTAAAGTAAAACGAGACGTTTCCGGATTGTTATAAGCAAAGACCGGGGTCTTAACGCTCTCGATTAAATCTTTATAAAAGCCAATAACCCAATCTTCTGTGTTTTTATAATAGAAAGGCGGCACGGCGCCAATGGCATCCACGCCAATTTTTTCGGCAGCTTGGGCCAGTTTGACCGTTGATTCTGTATCAATGCAGCCAACATGGGGTATCAGAATCTTTCCTTCAAACTCAGAAGCTATCTCTTTAGCAGCCTTGAATATTTCCACCCTCTCATCAATAGATATCATTGGGCCTGAGCCATATGACCCAGTCAGGAATAAACCGTCAACGCCTCTTGCGAACATCCAGCGCATATGCCATTTGGTTCTTTCCAAATCCAACTTGCCCTTTTGGTCGAAAAAAGTAATATTTGGTACAAGTGATCCTTTGATCATTATTATCCTCCAGATCTAATTGTTTAAACTCTTCAGCGCATTTTCAAACCGGCCAAATATGCTCTGATAAGCTTTATGATTATTTTCGTTAGCCGTAAAAATTTTATATTCAGTGTCAGGCGCAGATAATTCATCTGGTTTAGTGATTATTCCAAGCGCAAGCAACCCCAAAAGCATACTTCCCTTCGCAGATCCCTCTGTATTCTCCAGCGCAAAAACATCACATCCAAAAACATCTGCGGCCAACTGCAACCACACCTCAGAATGGGTTATGCCTCCCGACATATAAATACGATTGGAGCTTAGTTGTAAATTTGAGCCGACTGTGTTCGCTATTCGATAAAGCGAAAAAGCCAGCCCCTCGAGTACTGCCCGAGCAAAATGTGCAGCACCGTGCTCGACTCCCAGTCCGATAAAACCTCCTCGTTGTTTCGCATTCCAATCCGGGCTTTGCTGGCCAGCAATATAGGGGATAAACAAAAGTCCTTCTGCGCCAGGCGCTACAGTTTGAACCAATTCGTCAACATACTGATAGATTTGCCCTGGAAGTACGGCCTCCTTATTCTGGAAATATGTGCGAATTAACCAATCATAAACAATACCTCCGCCAGTAATTCCCCCAGTTACCCACAATTCTTCATCGGCAACAAATGTCCATAATTTTCCCGTTGGGTCTAAGGATGGGGTATCAACGGTCATCCGAAAGGCTGCGCTTGTCCCCACATTAATCGCAACGGAGCCTGGGCGAACAGCACCGATCCCCAAACTCGCTAAGGGACCATCTCCTCCCCCCAGAACAATGGGAGTACCACCCAAGATCCCCGTATCCGCAATCTGGCTTTTCCATTGGGTGATTACAGCGCGCGGAGAGGCGACTTCAGGTAAATTGGCTAAACGATCTAAGCCAACAAATGATAGTACTTCCCCATTCCATTGTTTAGCATTGACACTAAACAACCCGGAAGCTGAGGCGATTGACCAATCCGAAATTAACCGCCCAGTTAACCTGGCAATCACATAATCTTTGATTGAAACGAATTTGAGATTGGAATGCCCAGCCAGGTTTTGTTTTAACCAAAGGATTTTGTAGATCGGGAAAATTTCAGAAATTGGACATCCGGTTGAAAAGACCAATTTCCGAAATTCTTCCTTAACCCTCAACTCATCAGCAATCTCGGCGCTACGGCGATCATTCCAAGTAATTGAGTTGGTCACCGCTCTGCCTTCTTGATCAAGCGCGAGAATGCTGTACATTTGTGAGCTAAAGGTCACACAGAGAATTTCGTTTTTCTGGCTAATCTGCCTGGCAACCTCCTGCAAGCACTTGATCACTGCCTTAACGATTTCCTCCGGGTCTTGCTCACTCCAGCTTGGTTGAGGCGAGAGAAGCGAGTAAGGTTGACGAATAACCCTGACCGGTTTCGCCGATAAATCAAACACGACCGTTCTGGCTGCGCTTGTTCCAATATCAACGGCGACAATGAATCTCTCTGGCATGAGTACCCCAATTAAGACGGTTCTTCAAATATGAGCTGATGAATTAAGCTTTGAATTGCATGTACGATTTGATGCCTTGACCCAGATATGCTTTCCAAATAACCAGGTTGTATGGGTTATCCCAATCAAGTTGATCTCTAAACAACTCATGCAGGCGGTTATTGTTGAAAATCAAATAACCTTTATTATCAAAGGTCATTCCATCAACCCAAATCATCCGCTTATCAGAAATAAAAGCCTCAAATTTTGCCTCAGCTGGATCATAAATTCCTATTCCCTGCCCTTCCAGCATTGTGTAATAAATCAAACCCTGATTGTCGGCGCACATACCGTCTGTATTCGTTCCTTTGTCGCCAAAATCTTGAACAGCCTTTTCGATTTCCTGGTTTGGGATACTAAAGTCTTGCAGGTAGGAAGTATCTATGCCATATAAATTTCTGGCCGTCAGTGGGCACCAATACAGGGTTTTGCGATCTGCTGAAAGAGCAATGCCATCCGCTCCGGTCCGCATAGGTGTATCCGGCCAAATCTTCTTTCCAGCGATCTCAAACCAATATCCAGGCACATCTTGAACGCTGACATGCTGATGTAACACCCGGCGAAATTCCTGCGTTTTCATATTGAAAACAATGATTCCACCTTCCAGGGGATCAGTAAAAATACCCGAATCGGCAATGTAGATGAAGCCATTGAGGTTGTCGATCATCAGGTCGTTCAAGAAGGAAGCCTTGTACGAGGCAATCTCGTCTGGCATCTTGTACGATCCAACCAGGGTATTCTTTGTCACATCCCAAGCCACAAGTTTCTGGGCGCCATCCACGATAGGCTGCCCCTCAATATGGCCCTGGTCTAAAAACCAGGCGATGTTGTTCTCGTCAATATCCCAGCCTAAAACCGATTGAAGCGCCGCAGGATTGCCAATTTCATTCATCTCCCAGCTGGGGTAAGCTTGCAGCATGGCTTTGCCATCCACGATTTCGATCTTGTTAACTGTGGCAGGAATCCCAGGCGACCAGCGAGGCACCGATAAGTAATAGTTTCCCTCCCTGTCAAGCTTAAAGCCGGCAGCCATGGCCCCTTTCCAATACTGCCCTTTCTCAAATTCTGTTTTTAAAGCATCATTTGGAAATACCCAATCAAGATGGTTCCAATGGAATAGAATTTCATATTCTCCGTGTTTCATTTTAGCTCCTTTTTTTATCTTATTTGAGCAACAATCTTGCCGCGAACGCGTCGCTCAACGACTTTAGTTAAGCCTTGTGGTAATATATTTGGGGTCAAAAGACTATTTTTTCTTTATGCCACTTGTCAATACCGCAATTATGATAATAATGCCCTTAATAATCTGCTGTGGATATATCGGAACGCTGAGTAGGTTCATGATATTGCTAATCAGGCCGAGTACTAAAACACCGGCAACCACATTTATGACCTTTCCTCTCCCTCCGCTCAGGCTCACTCCGCCAATCACGCATGCAGCCAGCGCATCAAGCTCCAAGCCTTCTCCTGTTTTAGGTACCGCCACACCGGATCGGGCCATGATCATGATTCCGGCGATCGCGCACAACAGCCCAGAAACTTGATAGGCCACGAATTTATATCTTGCCGCCGAAATTCCGGATAACTTGACCGCATTTTCATTGCTGCCTGTTGCTATCGTCAATCTCCCATAACTGGTATATCTAAAAATAAACCAAAACAGCAGCGCAACCGCCAAAGCCACAAGTATGGGAAAGGGAAGTTCTATTCCCGGAATTTTGTCGCTTCCGAAGTTAATCAGCGTTTGGTTTGTAGGTATCTTTGGATCCAAGCGTACCGGCTCACCATTGGTGATTACATAGGCCAGCCCTCGTCCTATCGTCATCATGGCTAAGGACGCCACAAAAGGAGCAACGTCGAAAACAGCAACGAGTATGCCTGTTATACTGCCGAAAGCAAGGCCCGCCAGCAGAGAAATGATAATAGCAAGAGCCAATCCCAGATCCCCCATGTGTACAAATGTCTGGGTGGCTAGAATGGCGCCGGTGACGCTTGCAACCGCTACCGTTGAGCCAACGGATAAGTCAATGCCGCCTGTGAGCACCACGGTTAACATCCCGATACTGACCAGGATTAGGGGGGTTAGCTGTCTGAGAATATTGGTTATGTTGGTCCACTTCAAAAATACATCTGATAACAATGCAGAAGCAATAAACGCAAATATCAAGACGAGTACAACGTTATATTCCTTCAGCGTCTTTTTTGAGATGCTTTTTACACTCATTTTCCCTGAGATGCTTTTTACACTCATTTTCCTAAACTCCCATCGCAAGTTTTATCAGATTGTATTCATTGATCATGTCTCTCCCCAGTTCTCCCGCTATCATTCCGTGGCGCATGACAATCACCCTGTCACACATGCCGATTATTTCAGGCATTTCTGATGAACTAATAATTATGCCGACACCGTGGGCAGCAAGCTCGTTGATAATCTTATATATCTCAACTTTGGCCCCCACATCAACGCCGCGAGTCGGTTCATCCAAAAGCAACACTTTTGAATTTGAGGCGATCCACTTCATTAAAGCGATTTTCTGTTGATTGCCGCCTGAGAGAGTATTGACCTGATCATTCGTGGATCCAATTTTCGCATGCAACCTGGACACCAAATCGGCAACGATATTTTCTTCTCTGCCTTCGTCTATTCTGCCAAAGGTCTTTTTTATGCGGTTGATAATGGTCAAGGTGCCGTTTACCTTTATTGACATATCCAGCAATACGCCGTGTTGCTTTCGATCTTCCGGCAGCATTCCCACTCCGCAAGCAACAGCGTCTTTAGGTGAGGTGATATTTACTATTTTGTTTTCGATGATTATTTCGCCGGAATCCTTTTTTTCAGCGCCAAATATTGCCCGGAAAGTTTCGGTTCGCCCTGCCCCCACCAGGCCGCTTAATCCCAAAACTTCGCCCTTCCTGACATATAAAGAAACATCCTTTGCCATCGGGCCGTAGTTTAAATGATTGACCTGAAATATTACTTCCCCTATTTCGGCTTGCCGCGGCGGGAAAAAGTCTTTCATTTCGCGCCCGATCATCATCCTGACCAATTGTTCTTGATTTACATCACAAACATTGACGGTAGCGACCCTTTTCCCGTCTTTTAAAACGGTTATCCTGTCGCAAATTCTGAATATCTCGTCTATCCGATGCGATACATAAACAATACACACACCCTTAGCTTTAAGTTCCGCTATTATTTCAAAGAGCTTATCAATTTCCTTTTTCGTCAATACAGCCGTCGGTTCATCAAGAACCAATATCTTTGCTTCCCTGGTAAGCGCTTTGCATATTTCAACAACTTGCTGATAGGCCACGGAAAGCTCTGAAACAGGTTTCAAAACATCAATATCCGAAAAACCTAGTTTCTCCAGCAGAGTTTCCGCTTTGCTTTTCAGCGTTTTCCAACTGATGATTCCCTTATTATCCCCCAGATTGTCTATATAAATGTTCTCTGCGACAGTAAGATCAGGCGCAAGCGCGAATTCCTGATAGATTACAGAAACCCTCTTATGATAATCGCTCTTTGTCTTTACATTGTTTGATGGACTTGAAGCGGCGACATAAACTTCGCCTGAATCCTTTGTATATGCTCCTGAAAGCACCTTTATTAGAGTGGATTTTCCCGCGCCGTTTTCACCCATCAAAGCATGAACTTCACCCGCGCGCGCCTCAAAATCTACCTTATCAAGCGCTTGTACGCCTCCGAAGTGCTTCGAAATACTCTTCATTACAACAGTGGAACCGTTTTCTTCAGTCAAGATACCACTCCACAAATCTAATTAGGCGCCTGCCCCTTATGCGGGAGCCTCTGGTCTACAGAGGCCCCGCATAGGGTTTTACTTTTACGTTTTATTTGGCTTTCAGTTCATCAATCGAAGGTGGGAATACGAATTCGGGCACAGCGAAGAAGTTCGCCTTGGGATCGGGATTGATATACTGGGCCG
>CAZUNT010000007.1:0-47480 GCA_964622215.1 uncultured Caldilineaceae bacterium | reverse complement strand
CTTACGCCAACCAAAGCAATTTTGGGGAGCATTGAGTACAATTTTTCTTTGGCCGTCAGTTCACCGATCGAGGGTGGAAACACAAATTCGGGCACAGCGAAGAAGTTCGCCTTGGGATCGGGATTGATATACTGGGCCGCGTTATCCTTTGTAAACGTGAGCGGCGGGAAGAATGAGCCAAGCGGTAAGTTGCTGGGGTCTTTGCCCTCAAAGAAAATCGCTTCCAGGAATTCAATCGCGTGAGCGCCCTGCTGGTCTCCGTTCCAAGACCCCGATACCAGCAGCTTGCCTTCAGCAATCATCTTCAGCGCATCATTGAACCCATCCGAGGGCGCACCGACCTTGATCTGATCCGTAAGTCCGGCCGCTTCAAC
The DNA here is from genome assembly GCA_964622215.1 of uncultured Caldilineaceae bacterium. Taxonomy (GTDB): domain Bacteria; phylum Chloroflexota; class Anaerolineae; order 4572-78; family J111; genus DSQQ01. The sequence goes on along the minus strand of CAZUNT010000007.1, from coordinate 47,106 downwards.
CGCTTTCAATATACCGAAGTCCATAAACTCATTGTCAGCAATCATCAGGTTAAGGTCCTGACCGTGGGCCGTCAGCATCGGTTCTGCCGCAGCCAATCCGCCTTCCTCGCTCCATCCGCCCTCACCCATCGCCAGGATAGACACGTTCAGCCCTTCATTCGTGGCCGAACCGCTCTGCTTTGCTTCTTCCCACAGATCATAACCAACCAGGATCGCATCTTCCTTGCAGATGAACTGGCCCAGGGCTTTTTGTCTGGCGGCAATGATGCCCCCTACCATGCCGCCTGTCCGGCTTTCGGCGGTGGTGTTGCCCAATTTGCCGGGAATGGCCCCAATGTTAATCGGCTCATCTTTGGCAAACGTGCTGCCGGCGTATTCGCCCGCGCCATACCCAACCTGATAGGCATTATCACTGATCGTGGTCAGAATCGGAGCCTCTCCCGAAGGAGCAGCGCCTACGGCTATCACCGGGATCCCCGCATCCACAGCCCGCTGGATGTCCAGGATAATGGCGGTGGTATCCACCGGGTCTACCACAATCACGTCAACACCCTGCGTAATTAAGTCGTCAATCTGCTGGCTCTGCTTCACCGGATCGCCTTCGGCTACCAGGAAGTTGATGGTATATCCCTTCTCTTCAGCCGTTTTTATGGCAGAATCTTTCACCGCAACGAACCACGGGTTGGCCATAGCGATTTCAGACCAGCCGATATTGAGCGTTTTCGGGTCCGCCAGCGTCTTCGGCCACGCTTTGTTAATGTCTGCGCGGGAGGTCAAGGCTGCATCATCCCTTACGCCAACCAAAGCAATTTTGGGGAGCATTGAGTACAATTTTTCTTTGGCCGCCGTACAAGATGCTTCAGCTGCTGCCGCCTTCATTGGCTCGGCAATTGTGCCGTCTCTATATACCGTTAGAATAACGAACACGATCAAGAGCATAGAGAAAATCTTAAACAGTTTACGGGACATTTTCCTCTCCTTTTTTTGTTTTTTTGTTTTTGGGTTGCAGTAAACTTCAGATCACTGTTGTTGAATAGGCGCCTCCTGCGCAGAAACCCTACACAATCCTGTTTGTGGGCATTTCATCGCGCAATACTCGTAAAACATTTTCAACTGCCATAATACCCATTCGCTCAATCGATTCTTTGGTGTGAGTTCCTGTGTGGGCTGTGAGAACTACATTCTTTAATTCCACTAATCTCGAGTCTTGCAAAGGTTCTTCAACAAATACATCTAACCCCGCCCCAGCAATTTCCCCATCGCTTAACGCGACATAAAGGGCTTGTTCATCAACCAACCCCCCTCTGGCAGTGTTGATGAGATACGAGGTGGGCTTCATCCTCTTAAATTGTTCGCTGCTAAACATACATTTGGTCTCTTCAGTCAGCGGCGCGTGTAAGGAAAGAAAATCAGATTGGGAGATCACTTCTTCAAAAGATTGCAACTGAACGCCAAGCGCATCGGCCACCTCAGCGGAAGCATAAGGGTCATAGGCGCTAATCTGCATATCAAAACCTTTTGCTCGATGAACAACTCCCTTAGCAATATTTCCTAATCCAATCAGGCCCAGTTTTTTTTGCCACAATTCACCCCCCAGGTATTTTTTCCAGTACCCATCGCGAATATCCCGATCGATTTGTGGAATATTTCGAGCAACCGTAAGCATCAGCCCCATCGCTAAATCTGCAACTGCCTGATCATTGGAACCGGGGCAATTGGTAACAATAACCCCTTTTTTCCGTGCTGCTTCTAAATCAATATGATTGACCCCAACTCCATACATACTGACAATTTTCAGCTTGGATGATTTCTCAATGATTTTCTCGGTAATCGGAACCAGTCCGACAATAATTGCGCTGGTTTCAGGAACTAATTCCAGGATCTCATCTTGCACAGAAGGTGAGTTAGCATCAACCCAGACAATTTCAACCCCAGCATCCTTAAGCATTTGCATCGGCCTGGGAGAAGCGGAATTAAATGAACGACTTGCGATCAAAACTTTTGGGGCCACAACAACGTTTCCTTGTAATGTAAGATGTATGCAGTATAGTACCGTGATGACATATTGTCAAGATGTCAACTTGTCATTACAGGCCGATGGGTGTATAAATTCTCTCGTGACAAAAGAATTGAGAACCCACCGAGTTTTGCACATTACACGGAAAATTGGATGTCCAGATTTGACACTCAGTGTAATGCGCTAAAATATTGGATGCATATTCCTTTTTTTGTTTCAATAATCATCTAAATGGGATTCCTATGACATTGGTCCTTAAAAAATTCTCTCCAGCGGATATTGATAAAAATAGCCCTATCCCCTATCACTATCAACTAACCGAAATTGTCCGGAAATTAATTGCTCAAAAACAGTGGAGACATGGTGATAAGCTGCCAAGCGAGCGCGAGTTCTGCGAGACTTTTAAAATTAGTCGAATCACGGTCAGAAAAGCGCTCGACTCACTGGCGGCTGAAGGTTTAATCCAAACAACCAAGGGCATTGGAACCTTTGTCAGCGAGCAAAAGTATCTTGAAAAATGGGCGAGCTTTCCCATCGGCTTTACAGATTCCCTTGCCAATCAAGGTTATCGGATTGAAACTCAAGTACTCACCCTTGAAACGATCCCTTCCATAGAAAAAATTTCCAAGGAATTAGAACTCTCCCCAGGAGAGTTAGTTCTGCATCTCCACCGGCTTCGATTTATTGCTCAAGAGCCTATTCTTATCGTTTCATCCTATTTACCTCAATACTTGGTTCCCGAGATAGAAAAAAATGATTTCACTCATAATTCTCTTTATCAGGTACTCAGATCGAATTATGATGTAAAGATAGGCAAAGTGAAACGCGGAATTGAGGCCGTTGCCGCAACTGAAAAAGAAGCGAGGCTACTGCAAGTTGAACTTGGAGCACCTCTTTTGCAGATTGAAAGCACATCCTATACTCCAGATGGAAAACCTGTTGAATACTTTATAGCAAAGAGAAGAGGCGATCGTACGCGAATTGAATTTGAATTATCTAACTGGTCGCCCCACTAACGGTGGTGGATAATTCAGGCGGAAAGAGGAGAGGCAAAAAGACCTACTAAAATAGACATAATATCACTTAACGAGTAAGCTACCGCCCGGCGGATCAGCGCCAGCAGTTCTGGCTCGACATGCTCTCGGATCAGGGGCGGGGTGTATCCCTTTGTTCACCAGCGATGGGCTGGACCATTACTTCTATGCCCTAACTGCTCATTTTGGTCAATGGAGCCAACCCATAGGGGGGAAACGTCAGTGGCAAGTCTCCGCCCAGTTATGGTATGTCAGGTCAAGAAGGTTTATCGGCGCCGGCGGCTAATCAGGGCAGCGTATCCTTACCATCTAATCCTGCAACTGTTGGCCCTGCTGGTGTCACTGCCGTTGGGAGCATGGGTGGCTCTTAAGGCGGCCGGCTATTTACTCAATATCTCCAATATTGACCCGTTACCTTGCGGAAACAAAACAGTAGACGGGGTACATTCCCTGACTACTGTCTACCGTCTACGGTCTACTCTCCAACACATACCTCTCGAACGCCTCCGCTGCCCACGGCAGGGCAGGTTTGAAGAAATGCTCAAAAATGGCCTGGGCATAAACCCTGATTTCTTCCTGGGCATCCGGGGCCATACGCAGACGCAAAAAATGCATTAAATTATGGGCGTCCACTTTAGCCACCCAAATGTAATAAACCGAAAAACCGGGTAAAAACAACCGCGCTTGCTCTTTAGCCACTTCGGCCGCCAAAGCTTGCTCGTACAAGGCAAAACCCTGCTCATAATGGGCCAGCAAGGCCTGGCTCAGGCGTTCAGTCTCCGATGGGTCAATTGTTCCCTCGCTGGCCTGTTTATTATCCTGGGATTGTCTCCGCCACACCGACGGCACGTAAAAATCATTTTCTTTGAACGGCGTGTAACGGCCCGATTGGGCATTTACATGCCAGGTGCGATGGCGCACCCACTGCCACCAGACCACCAGCGGCGCTTTGACCCGGAACTTGAATTCGACCTGCTCAAAGGGGCTGGTGTGATGATGGCGCAGCAAATAAAACAACAGCTTTTTGTCCGCCTCGGTCCCTTTACTCTCGCCCAAAAATGACACCCGCGCGGCGTTGACAATCGCCAGATCATCTCCCATGATATCTTGCAGCTCAATCCAACCCTTGTCCAGCACCTCTACCCGCTTGTTCAGCAGTTCATTTTTTACTGGCACGACTAACCTCCCAATGTTTGATTTCAGCGGAGCGTATTATAACCAATTACTCTACGACCCCACATATTCATCTAAGATGATGATTTCTAACTCCGACTCTACTCTCTTTAACGCTTTATCATTACTAACCCATACTGTTGCCTCCTCAATCATCGCCGTCGCTACTTGTAAGGCATCCGCAGGCCGAAGATTGTACCTGGCTCGTAGTTGAGCCGCTTGTCTGGCCACCGCACGGGTCACGTCGCTCAATTTCAAATTTGGAAAATTTACCAGGAGCACTTCATATTGTCTGGCAATGTTACCCCGATTGAGCCGCCAGGGGTGAACCGTTAGCTCCATTATGGCTACGGTTGAGACTATCCCGATACACTGCCCTGACTCAACTTGCTTGAGAACCATTCGTGTTAGCGGAAGATATTGAGGGTGAGCTTCAAAATGATAGATAAAAACAGATGTATCCAGCCCAATCACCGAATGATTCGCTAGGTGTTGTTCGAGGTTTGCCATGCATCTCTTTCCTGATCGAGGTAGGCGGCCGTATCCAGATTTTGCCAAATATCCTGATGAAGTCCCGCCAAATGCTCCACATAATCCTGGGGTTGGGGAATAAGCACAATCATTCCTTCTTGAACATCAACCAACAAACGATCACCGGCTTGAATATTGAGATGTTGACGGGCAACACTGGGCAGAGAAATTTGATACCGATTACTGACTTTAACCGTTGTTGTCGCAGTCATCTTACCTCCTACAAAGCAAAATGTACTATTTGCTTTGTATTTTAGTCATTTGTCCAGGGTTCAACAAATCTGAGTAAAGAATTGAGTTGGGAGTTATGAACTTTTTAGTATTACTGAAAATATTTTCCGGCGGTCCCCCAGGGGGAGGCGAGGCGCTCTCAGCCGTCGGCGGTCGGCGGTCAACTTACCCGTACCGCCCGGTAATATAATTTTCCGTTTGTTCTTCCTGGGGCCGGGTAAAAATCTTGGCCGATTTGCCGTATTCCACCAATTCGCCCAACCAAAAGAAGCCGGTAAAATCCGAGGCTCGCGCCGCCTGCTGCATATTGTGGGTCACAATCACAATACTGTATTTCTCTTTGAGGCTGCGCATCAAATCTTCAATTTTAAGGGTGGCAATGGGGTCCAGGGCAGAACAGGGTTCGTCCATTAAAATGACCTCCGGCTCCACCGCCACCACCCGAGCAATACACAAACGCTGCTGTTGCCCCAACGAAAGGTCCAGAGCGTTTTGTTTTAACTGATCCTTCACTTCATCCCATAACCCAACGCGCTGCAAGCTCTCCTCGACCACAATATCCAAATTCACCTTCTTGGTCAGCCCTAACACCCGTGGGCCAAAAGCCACATTGTTATAAATTGATTGGGGAAAGGGATTGGGACGTTGAAAAACCATGCCCACTCGCTGCCGTAGGGTTACTACGTCCATCTTTGGATCATAAATATCCTGGCCTTCGAGCAGTATCTTGCCCTCGGCCCGCGCGCCGGGAATGGTATCATTCATCCGGTTCAGACAACGCAAAAATGTACTCTTACCGCAGCCAGAAGGCCCAATCAAGGCGGTAATTTGGTGTCTTTTGACCGGTAAGGTAATATTTTTAAGGGCTTGTTTGTGGCCGTAATAAAAATTAAGAGATTGGACTTCAATCTTGTTTTTCATCGCCCGGTTCAACCTTTTATTTTTCCAGCCGTTGCCAGTCAAAATTTTACCATAAGCCGGCGCATGTTGCGAAAGACACCTGAGAAGATTATAATCAGCCGCCGTACCTACTGAGCAGTTCCTCCAGACCCTAAAGGTTTTAGAAACCTTTAGGGTCTTCTGGGAGTGACCAACCGGAAATAAGGCCCAAGGAATAAGTGCATGACGAATGGGGTATCAACCCAACCAGCGCCAGTAAGCGCCCGGCAGGGGAAACTTGCCGCCAGCTTATCCCTCCTTATTTTTTTGGCAATTATTCTATCAAGTTGCGGCTCAACGACAACCAACGTCCAGGCTTCCGCCTCCTCCTCGGTGGAAACGATTGAGAACAAGGGTTCCGACACCATGGTTAACCTGGCCCTGGCCTGGGCAGAACGTTATATGGCCGAGCAGCCCCAAGTGCGTATTTCAGTCACCGGAGGCGGCTCCGGTACCGGCATTGCCGCTCTCATCAACGGTACTGTCGACATTGCCAATGCCTCCCGCGCCATAAAACCTGAAGAACGGGCCGAAGCTCAGAAAAATGGGATCGAGCCGGTTGAATTAACAGTAGCCCAGGATGCTATTGCCGTGGTCATCAACCCGGCCAATCCCATTGACCGGCTCACCATTCCCCAAATCTCGGCCATATACACCGGCCAGATCACTAATTGGGCTGAAGTAGGGGGTGAAGATCGCCCGATTGTTCTACTCTCGCGCGAGTCTAACTCCGGCACTTATCTTTTTTTTCTGGAAGAAGTCGTACGCCAGGGCGACAAAGACAGCCAACTCCTGTTTTCGCCCGACACCCTGCTGCTGCCCTCTTCCGAAGTCATCTCGGCCGAGATCGTACGAAATCCCAATGCCATCGGCTACGATGGCTTAGGCTATGTTACCCCCGAGCAGAAAACCGTCGCTATTGCTCCCTCGGACACCGACCCCTATATCAAACCGACGATTGAAAATGTAGCCAATGGCAGTTATCCCATTTCCCGCCCCCTCTATGTCTACACTCCTGGCCAACCAACCGGCCCGATTAAAATCTACCTGGATTGGGTTTTGAGCGAAGGACAGCAAGAAGTAAAAGATTTGGGCTTTGTGCCCCTCAAGGCAAGCGAGTGATAAAACCAAGAGGCGCTCCCGCCAGTGAATTTCTAATCGAAAGTTTCATCCGGATCCTGGGCTTTTCGACCATCGGCTTTGTGGTCCTGATCTTCTTTTTCCTGCTCCGGGAAGGGCTGCCCACTTTTAGCAAAGTAAACCTGGACAATCTTTTCAGTCTGACCTGGTATCCCACCTTTGACCACTTTGGCCTGATCCCCCTCATCCTCGGCTCACTGTTAGTCACGGTGGTCGCCATTGTGATTGCCCTGCCTCTGGGGGTGGCCAGCGCCGTCTTTATCCGTGAAGTGGCTCCTTTTTGGATGCGAGATATTCTCAAACCCTTCATCGAAGTGCTGGCCGGTATCCCTTCCGTCGTCCTGGGTTTTGTGGGCTTAACCACGCTGGTGCCGCTGGTGCAAAATTATCTAGGTGCGCCGACCGGGTTGACGGCCCTCACCGGCTCAATCCTGCTGGGTTATATGGCTTTGCCAACCATCATCAGCGTGGCGGAGGATGCTCTCGACGCCGTCCCCAAAGGTTTACGAGACGCCTCCCTGGCTATGGGCGCGACCCGCTGGCAAACCATCTGGATGGTCGTCGTCCCCGCCGCCCGAAGCGGTCTGGTAACCGCCGTGATGTTGGGCATGGGACGAGCCATCGGCGAGACGATGGCAGTGATGATGGTGACGGGCAACGCCGCCCGGCTGCCCCTGGAGCTAGACGCCGTGCTGCGGCCCGTGCGCACTATGACCGCCACCATCGCCGCCGAAATGGGTGAAGTAGCCCAGGGCAGTACGCACTATCATATCCTCTTCGCCGTCGGCATTGCCCTTTTCCTGCTGACCTTTGCCATTAACCTGGCCGTGGCTTCGGCCCTTTTCCAAAAACGGCGCGGACAGAGTTTACGCTAATGAATCAGTGGACCATTCAACGTTTGGGTTTCAGTCTCCTGGCCTTCGCCATCCTGCTGGTGATCGTCCCCATTCTGTTGATCATTGTGATGATGCTGGTGCGGGGATTGCCCGCACTCAGTTGGGAGTTTATCAGCGCCGCGCCTCAACATGGCATGAAAGAGGGTGGTATTTTTCCGGCTATTTTGGGCACCATCCTGTTGACCGCCGGGACAGCCCTGGTAGCCATTCCGGTTGGCGTAGGTGGGGCGGTCTACCTGGCGGAATATGCTTACGATACCTGGTGGACTCGCACCATCCGGCTGGCCATCGTCAACCTGGCCGGTATCCCTTCGGTTGTGTATGGACTGTTTGGCCTGGGGTTGTTTGTGCTCTTCTTGCAGTTTGGCACCTCTATTGTGGCCGGTTCGCTAACCCTGGCGATTATGACCTTACCGATCATCATCAGCACTTCGGAGGAGGCCTTGCGGGCCGTGCCCGTCGAATTTCGCACGGTCAACATTAGCCTGGGTGGCACCAAGTGGCAGGGTATTCGGCGCATCGTTTTGCCCCAGGCCCTCCCCGGCGTTATTACCGGCGTCATCCTGGGCCTGCTACGGGCGGCGGGCGAAACAGCGCCCATCCTTTTTACCGTAGCCGCTTTCTTTTTGCCGCGTTTACCCACTTCTCCTTTTGACCAGGTCATGGCCCTGCCCTATCATCTCTATGTCATCAGCACTCAAGTGCCGGGGATGCCTACCCAGGTACAATATGGCACCGCCCTGGTTTTACTGGCCCTGGTGCTGTCGCTGAACATTGCCGCCTCTTTAATTCGTAGCTATTTTCGTCGCCGCCGCCAATGGTAGATTCACCCAAAATTCGTTTTGAACAGTTCACTTTTGCCTATGACTCTACGCCGGTCTTGCAGAACATCACCCTCGATATACCTGCCTGCGCCATCACCGTACTGCTTGGCCCGGCGGGTGGAGGCAAAACCACCCTGCTGCGCCAGATCAACCGGCTCAACGACCTGGTCCCCAACAAACACTGGTCGGGGCGGGTGCTGATCGACGGTCAGGATATTTATGCGCCGGAGGTTGACGTCATCCAACTGCGCCGCCGGGTCGGGATGGTTTTTGCCTTGCCGTTACCACTCCCAGGCACAATCCGTTATAATTTAATCTATGGGCCGACAATGGCCGGCGTGCGGAAACGGTCTCGCCTGGACGAACTGGTTGAGCGCAGTTTGTTGCAGGCTGCGCTGTGGGATGAGGTCAAAGATCGGCTGGACGAACCGGCCAACGCCCTCTCCGGCGGGCAGCAGCAGCGCCTCTGTCTGGCTCGCACCCTGGCCCTGGAGCCTGACATCATTCTGCTCGACGAGCCGACTTCGGGGTTGGACCCTATTTCGACGGCCAAAGTGGAAGACTCACTACAAGCTTTAAAAAGCCAGTACACGATTGTGATCGTGCCGCATAGCATCCAACAGGGAAGCCGCGTGGCTGATTATGCCGCTTTTGTGCTGACCGGCGAACTGGTGGAAAGCGGCCCGGCCAGAGACTTTTTCGATCAACCGAAAGATCGCCGGACAGAAGATTATATTACCGGACGATTTGGTTGATAGAAATCTTTAAAGGTAATCAGTGAACAGTCATCAGTTCAACTGTTCGCTAATCACTGATGACTGATTACTGACGACTGTTCACTGTTTTCAGAGGGGTATTATGACCACACGGGTAGTTTTTAATCAAGCCTTACAAGCGTTGAAAGACGAAGTGTTGCAGATGGGCAGCATGGTGGACACTGCCATTGACCAGGCTATCCGCGCCATGAAACAAGGCGACTCCCATCTCGCCCAACAGATTATTGACGACGACGCCAAAATCAACGATTTACGTTTTAAAGTTGAGGAACAGTGCGTCAGGCTGATTGCCCAGCAGCAGCCCATGGCCGGCGATCTACGCACCATCATGGCCGCACTGACGATTAGCTTTGAACTGGAACGGATGGGGGATCATGCCAAAGGTATTGCCGTGATTGTGCAGCGGATGGGCGGCCAGCCGCCGATAAAACCGCTTATCGACATCCCCCGTATGGCCGACATTTCCCGCGACATGCTCCACCAGAGCCTGGATGCCTTTCTGACCGCGGACGTTGAGCGCGCCCAGGCCATTTTTCAACGCGACGAAGAGGTAGATCAGCTCTACACGGACATCTTCCACGAGTTGATCCAGATTATTGCCAAAGACACCAGCCTGATTACACGAGCTATGTTTTTACTTTTTGCCGCCCATAACCTGGAGCGTATCGCCGACCGGGTCACCAATATCTGCGAGCGTGTTGTTTTCCTCAGCACCGGCAAACTCACCGAATTTCACGACGACACTCCGTCCAACATTTGATCCACGAAACTCCTCATCGAGCCATCGTAACGGTTTCCGTAACGATAGCCAGACAGTATCCATGTATACTTAAACTGATGGTAACTGCTCAGGTCACAGAGATGCGCAGAGCGCGCACAGAGACTCACAGAGGGAATTTTTCGATTTTCTCTGTGTTTCTCCGTGTCTTCTCTGTGAAACTCTGTGTAGCCTGAGCAGTAACGAAAAAATTAGATAAAAAATCTCCCAATCCCCTAATCCCGGCTAAGAATCCGTTCACTTAGACGGCTGGCTGAGTAGTTACAACTGATTTATTGATACATGGAGGTAAAAATGTGGAAGAATGGAGACTTGGTGAAGAAGGCATCCCTACTGGCTCTCCTCACAGCCCTTATTTTCCTGGCCGCAACGGCGCTACCGGCCCAGGCGGCCCAGGAGATTAGCCAGGTAAAAGGTTATGTAACGGTTAACCAACTAAATATTCGCTCCGGTCCGGGTACAAGTTACAATGTCGTCACCGTAGTTTATCGGGGTCAAACTCTGGCTCTAACCGGCCGTACCGGTGACAGCGTTTGGGTTCGGGTGAACGCCGGCGATTATACCGGCTGGGCCTATGCCGGCTATGTTTATAGCGATTGGCCTATCTCGAACTTGCCGGTGGTCGACGATGGCCCCCAGCCCGGTCCCACGCCATTTGGCTACGTGGGCGTGTCTTATCTCAATCTCCGGGCCGGCCCCGGCTACAACTATCCCATTATAGCCGGTTTGGAACATAACACCGAAGTGGGCTTGATTGGCCGCAATGCCGCCGGTTCCTGGCTGCAAATCAGTTGGGGAGCTGGTCCGGCCTGGGTTTATGCCCCGTATGTGTGGACCAGCTATCCGCTGAGCAACCTGCCCATCACCGATAATACCCCGCCTCCCTCCCAACCAACCGCCCGGGTAGGCGCATACCGGTTGAATTTCCGGGAAGGCCCTGGGTTGACTTTTCCGATTATAACGGTGCGGGGCCGGGGCGCCCAAGTGACTCTGCTGGGTCGCAACAACGACGGCTCGTGGCTGATGGTTGACCTGGGCAACGGCCAGGTAGCTTGGGCTATACGGTCTTTCCTGCAAACCAACTACCCGGTGATGAATCTGCCCTTGATTATGACCGGCATATAAAAGGGCTAACAACCCCTAAAAAAGAGCCAGGTTAACCGGGGTTCGGTCAATCTGGCTCTTTTTATAACTACTCAGTCCTACCCCCATGACCGTCGACGGCTGATCGTTGACCGCCATAATTCGCCCTGTAACCCGTCTTTTCGGCGGTCCCCACGCTCTTCAGCGCACCCGTCCCGCTTCCGGGACGCCCGAAGGGGCGAGGAGTGAGGAGAGGCGCTCTCTGCGGTCGACGGTCAGCGGTCAGGGTTACTGAAACATAGGGGCGATGGCTCACTCCAAATAAAGGACCAACTCGATGGTATGGTGGGTTTCATCGTTGATGAAGCGCATTTCATCCATTAGATTCTTAATTAAAAACAAACCCCAGCCCCGAGGCGTCTGCAAACCAGCCAATTTGGCCTCCAAATTTGGCGTTTCAGGCTCGAGAATGGGCTGGCCCCCACCTTGGTCGGTGATGCGCACCAACAAAGCTGTTTCCGAGGCCGATAACTCCACCTGCACCGGCCACTCAGGGCGATTTTTGTTACCGTGTTCAATCGCATTCATAGTGGCCTCGGCCACTGCGGTTTTGAGCCGTTCCAGATAAGTCCCTGATAAGCCGATTTCCCGAACCGCTTCGGCGACCCGCCGGATAGCTTCTCGCTCGTTACCGGGCACGCTAGGCAAAGAAAATTCGGCCAGGGTACGCCAGACAATTGATTTTGGGTCAACACCTCTGTTTTCCTGGTCTGGCACATTCTTGGGTAGAAGGATTTGTTGAATCAGGCGGATGATCCGCAATTCTTGCTCCAAATGTTAGTATTGCCGTCATTTTCTCCAATATTACAACGAAAGTGTCAGCCAGTCGTTACGACAAACGTTACGAAGGTGACCGCAGACAGCCGACCGACGAGAGCGCCTCGCCTCCCCTTGGGGGACCGCCGATAAATTCCCACGTCATCAGAAAGCATGGGGCTGCCGTCGGTGGTTGGCCGGCGGCTGTCTGTTTCTCCTCACTCATACTTACGCTTCACAAAACGTCCCCGACCGCGCGCGCCGACAAATTGCTCGTTCTCCACAATCACTTCACCCCGGCTAATCGTCATAACCGGCACACCGGTAACGGTAATACCCTGATAAGGGGTATAACTCAGGTTAGAGTGCAGGGTTTCGGCGCTGTAAGTCACTTGTTTGTGGGGATCGAACAGAACAATATCGGCCTCATAGCCGGGGAGTAAGTGGCCTTTGTTGGTCAGCCCATGCAAATCGGCGGGGAGCGTACAGCAAGCCTCCACCCAGCGGTTCAGCGTGAGGTGACCGGCCAGCACTCCAAAGGTATGGATCAAGGCCAACCGCGTTTCCAAACTGGGCACACCTCCCGGCGTTTGGGTAAAGTTTTGCTCCCCTCGCTTTTTGGCTTCAGCCGACCAGGGACAGTGATCGGTCGAGATGATATCAAGGCTGCCCTGAGCCAGGGCGTGCCAGAGGGCAGCCGCCTGAGCGCTGCCTCGGATGGGCGGCTGGCAAATAAACCAGGTGCCGGGCATCTGCTCGCGCTCGTAGATATCGTCGGGCAGAGTCAGATATTGGGGGCAGGTTTCACCAAAAGCAGCCCAGCCGCGATCTTTGGCATAAGCCACCTCACGAGCGGCTTCACCACAGGAGATATGAAAGATAAGTGTGGGCGCACCGGCCAGATGCGCAATCGAGAGAACTCGATTAACCGCCTCGGCCTCGGTAACGGCCGGGCGGCTATGGGGATGCCAGCGGGCCTCCAGTTTACCCTCGGCTAAAAAGCGTTTCCAAACTTCGGTAATAACCGGATAATTTTCGGCATGCACCACCGCCAGCCCACCCACCTCGGCGATGGCAATTAGGGTACGGTAGAGTTCATCATCGGCCAGGTAATAACCGGGATAAGCCGTGTAGAGCTTAAACGTAGCGCAGCCCTCGGCATAAGCTAACGGCACCTGGGCTAGAATCATAGGATCAGGGTCAAGTAAGGTCATGTGCAGGCCATAATCAATAACCACTTGGCCATCGGCCTCTTCGCGCCGTTGCCCTAGCGCCTCGACCAAATCTTGTCCCTTATCGGGTTCGACAAAATCAATGATTGTGGTCACCCCCCCGTAGGCAGCGGCGATGGTTCCCTGCTCAAAACTATCCGCTGTCAGCCAATCGGCCAAAGACAGTTGCAGATGAACATGTCCATCAACCGCGCCGGGGATGACGTAAAATCCGCCAGCTTCGATCTCCCGGATGCCGCTGAGGTCTTGACCTATAGCCACGATCTTTTCGCCGGTAACAGCCACATCACCTACAAAATCTTCACTGGCCGTGATAATCCGGCCATTTTTAATCACCAGATCATACATCATCGCTACTTACCACCTTCCCAGGTATTTTCTGAGCCTTTACAGAATATATCACCGAATCCTCAAAAACTAAAAATTTAAAGTACCCTCTCAATAAGTTGGAGTAAGAGGCTCCAGGGGTATTACGCACCTCTCCGGGGGCTGGCAGGGGGAACAAAGGCTCATTGCTTAATGACATAACTTTTGTTACAATGGGGGATAAATAGTGGAACATTTACATGGACATGCAGCAGATTTTAAGCCAGGTAATTACCCGGACTAATGAAATCTTTGAAGCCGAGGCCGGCTCGGTGGCTTTGCTCGAATCCTCCGGCCAACGGCTGGTTATTCGGGCCGCGGTTGGAGCGGGCGCCGATGCGGTGCGTGGTTTAAGTCTACCCGCCGGACAGGGAGTCATCGGTTGGGTGGTAGCCAATGAACAACCCGCTTTGATCCCCGATGTTCGCCAGGACAGCCGTTTCTATGGCTCCTTTGACGAACAAAGTGGCTTTCATACTCGTTCCATCATCTGCGTACCTCTACGAGCGAATAGCCATACGATTGGCGTGATTGAACTGATGAATATGCGCCCGGATTTAGTGAGCGACAACGGGCTAAAAATCCTCAGCGTCATCGCCGACCACGCCGCTCTAGCCATTGAAAATGCTCGCCTCCTGGAAGAAACCCGCCGTCACTCCGAGGAACAGGCCATGCTTTTTGAGGCTATGGCCATTCTCACCTCTGACCTGGGGCTGGAAACCGTGTTAGATGCGGTTAGCCGGCAAATGGTTGAGACCCTCAAAGCCGATTTATGTATTATCTCTAGCTGGGATAGATACGAAAATCAACTCCACACCATGCAAAGCTACGCCGGGCCAGGACTCAAGCGGATGAATAAAGCCACTCGTTCGCTCGGTCAGGCCTCGTTTCCTTACTCTATCCTGCTCTCGCAAAAACCCGGCCTGGTCGAAGATCGGCGTGATATTCTGCCCGAGCAAGCAGCCTGGTTAGCCGAACTGAATGTGCAAGCTCTCTTCCTGGTGCCGCTGATATACCATCGCCAGGCCATTGGCCTGGTGGAACTTGGCCGGATTTCCAATACCGAGCCACTGACCCAAAACGAGCTACGACTTCTGGAAACGATGACGGCTCAGGCCGCTGTAGCCATCGAACACGCTCGCTTATACAATGAGGCCACCCGGCGGTTGGCCGAGGCCAAAGTTCTACAAGAGGTGATGGTGGCGGCGGCGTCGAGTCTTGATTTTGACCGAGTTTTGAGCGGCACGATTAGCGCCTTACACCGCACCCTGGGGGTGGAACGGCTGGGCTTTTTCTTGCCAACCGCTACAGGCGACGCCGTCGTGGTTCACCCTGCTACCATCGGCTTCAGTTCTAACGACACCTTGGCCCTACCGATGGATGGCAGCGCCGTCGGTTGGGTTATTCGCCAGGGTAAGTCGTTGTTATTGTCCAATATTCACGAGGCCGGTGACTATGGCTTGACGGCTGAGACACAGCCGGCTCAAATCTGCGTACCGGTGGCCCTCAATGACCAGGTTGCGGCAGTCCTCAAAGCGGAGAGATCACAGCCCAATGCCTTTAGCCGCGATGACTTGCGCCTCTTCAACGCCATTGCGGCTGAATTAGCTGTCGCCCTGGAAAATGCCCGCCTGTTCACCGAAATTCGCACCGCCGAAGCCAACTATCGCGACCTCTTTGACAACGCCAACGATTTTATCTTTACCCTGGACAGTAATCTTAGAGTCAGCAGCGCCAACAAGGCCGTTCTAAAATCTACCGGCTACCAACTCGACGAACTCATCGGCGTTCACGTCACCCGGTTCATCAACCCCCAACAAATCCCCCACCTCCTCACCTTCCTCAAAACGGGGCTGGCTTCGCCCGAATCCCCGTCAACTCTTGAGATACCCGTCTTCGGCAAAAATGATCAGGAAACCCTGGTGGAGTTGACCTTGCGGATCCGGCGGGTTGGAAACAGGCCGGTCAGCATCCATTGTATCGCCAGAGATATTACCCACCGGCGCGAGTTGGAACGACAACTTCAACAGACCGAAAAGTTATCGGCCATTGGCAAATTGGTGGCCGGCGTTGCTCACGAACTGAACAACCCCTTGACCACGATTATTGGCTACTCTACCTTGCTCCAACAAAGCGACCTGCCCAGCGACAGCCAGGCAGACCTGGAGGTAATCTTCCGGCAGGCTCAGCGGGCCAGGCTGATTGTGAGAGATTTGCTGACGTTCGCCCGGCGGTTTGATTTGGAAACCAAAGAGGTTGATATTAATGCGGTGGTCAACGGCAGTCTGTCCTTAATGAAATCCCAGTTGCAGGCCAACGGTATCCAAATCAAAACAGCCCTGGACTCTAGCCTCCCGCCAACCCTGGCCGACCCTCACCAACTGGAACAGGTTTTTGTCAACCTCATGACCAATGCTTCGCAAGCCCTGATGACCGTGCCCGAACCGCGCCGTCTAATCATCGAATCCAAACAGGTTGACGGGCACATTCTGTTGAGCTTCGCCGATAATGGGCCAGGTATTCCCAGCAACGCTCTCAGCCGTATCTTCGATCCCTTCTTCAGCACCAAACAGGTTGGTCAGGGGACCGGCCTGGGGCTGTCCATCTGTTTTGGGATTATCAGCCAACACAAAGGTCGAATTTGGGCAGAAAATAGCCCAGAAGGTGGAGCCATCTTCTATATCCAATTACCGATCGAGCAGTCGTCGGCCCCACCCAAACCAATCCTGGCCCCACCAACGCTAACGGATACACCGGTGACTCTAAGAATTTTAGTCGTCGATGACGAACCGGCATTGTTGGGTTTGTTATGCCGGATTCTGAAATCCAAAGGGCATACCGTCGAAACCGCCTCCGATGGCAAAACAGCCCAACAAAAATTGGAGGCCCAAAGTTACGATATGGTGATTTGCGATATACTCATGCCCGATATCCTCGGCCCGCAGCTTTACCGGGAAGTTGTCGAAAAATTCCCTTACCTGGCCGATCATTTCATCTTTATCACCGGCAATATTGTTGATCCTGATACCCGCCTCTTCCTGGAGCAATCCGGCTCACCCTGGCTGTCTAAGCCATTTTTGCCCACTGATATGGAAAAAGCAGTGACCCAACTGGGGGCAAAAATAAAAAACCTCGATCTTGTTGCCGATTGACCAACTGCCTCCATTCGACTCATTATCCCAGTTTGCGGGTTAGCTAAAATAGAGAATAAATTTGTCAAGAATCGGTAAGCTGGTATAATTAAAACAGTTAGGAAGAAGAAATTATCTGTTCGGTTTTATAGTAGCCGCCAGGTTTTTGGGCGGTTCTTTTTTTGTCTGAGGCTGAACCTCTTTGACCTATCCCTGTTTTTTCAATACTTAAAGTAAGGAATAACCCTATTTATTATGTCTGATTTGGCAAAACCCTATGAATAAGAAACTTTATGTAAGTAACCTGAGTTATACGATGACTGAAGGCGAACTGCGGAGGCTGTTTGCCGAGGTAGGTCCAGTTATTTCAGTTATCCTGATTAGAGATCGGCAGACCGGCCAATCAAAAGGCTTCGGTTTTGTCGAGATGGAGACAACGAAGGCCGCCCAAAAGGCGATTAAGCGGTTTAATAACTCTACCGTCAACAAGCGCGCGCTTACGGTCAGTGAAGCGCGTCAAAGCGAGGCATCTTTTAGAAGTGGCGGGAAATCTAGCGACCGAAGCGGAAACCGGGGAGATTTTTCTCGGAGTAGCTCCTATCGTGACGGTGGTTGTCGTCTCTATTAAGCCTGAATACGAATAGTCACCGTATTGTAGTAAAAGCGCGGGAAGATTTTCCGCGCTTTTGTTTTAGTGTGGTAGTGAATAACAGGGGTGTTTATGTTGTCCGCAACTCACGGCGCCCGGATCGAAACCGACGGCGTGGTGGTGGCGTTAATGCCAGTGCAGTTTGTGTTCGGAGTGGTGCAGGCGCGATAGTAATACGTGGCGCCACTGGTCAAACCGTTGTCGGCGCAGACATAATCATCGGATTGGCTCGAGAATTCCTTGGTGCAAGACCTGACCACACCCCACTGTCTACCGTTGGTTGAACGCTCAACCAGAAACTTATCACGGAAGGACATGCCAGTGTAGCGCCAGCTCAAGACGACTTTGCCTGAGGTGCGGTCGCGGGGTATGGCCGCTCTGAATTCGCACGGCATCTGGGTAGGTGGGTATTCGAGGGAGGCCGTTCCTTGAGCCGTTCCAATCTTAGAAAAGTTAAATACCGAAATCCTCCATTTATTTCTCAACCCAACCTCTGAGGATTTCACAGCGTAGCTGGTCCACAACGGAACGATACTGGAAGCGCTGCCATCACTGCGAGTGTAATAGCCAGATGGATCGGGTCCATAAAGGACCAGAGATAGTTCTTCAGCCTTCTGGGTACTGCCGGAAGCGGTCCACGAGGGGATCTGAGCCAGAATACAGCCAGCTTGCGTGACGGTAAAATCAGCAGAGGTATCTGAGTCGCCGTAGTCCGAACTAAGATTAAACCTGAATGAGTCTCTGGTCGTCGCAGGCGCGTTTGAATCTGCGGCAATTAGCGTTAAACCTGACAGAATTGCAACTACCAGGAGTAAGTAGCGAGAGGCCACTGATTTCATAAATTACCTCCTCTCAATTGACAACAGGGTCCGATACCGAAGCGGCACGGGCCATGGCCTCGCACGCTATCGGGCGGCTGAGGCTATCCAACTCGCGCTTGGCTTCGAACCGCACTCGTTCTTCGCCACTGGGAAGATTAGCCGCAGCTACCGGCCCATTGGTAATTTGAATGAACAGGTCGTGGGCCTGTTTATTCAGTACAACAAAACTGATCTCAAACACGCCGCAATCATCATCGGGAGTGCCAATATCAACAAAATCATCCCAACGACCTGAAGCGGTTAGTCTTAATTCTTGAGCCTGGCAAAAAATATCACCCTGAACCCGCTTGCAGACAAAGAGCCACAAATATCTCTGGTAGCTGTACACAAATTCAGTCCGCCCAACGGTATGTACACGGGAAGGTACGGCAATAAAATCCCCCCGGCGTGGCTGGAGGGGGTCATCGGCTTCTCTGTTAATATCCTCCTCCAACTTCTCGACGGTAATGGCTGGGGGGGGAAGTGGGGTTACGCCGCCAATACCGGGGCCACCCCTTATTGCGGGCGTAGAGGTGAGGTTGTCCAGAGGATTCGGCGGCCTTAGCCAGAAAGCGGCGGCAATCACCACCAGCACAACCAACCCAACCAGAGTATAGAAGATAGGATTAAAGTAGAACGCCCGCTTCTCTTCAGCTTTGCCTTCGGGCTTGGGCAGAAGTACCTGGTCACGCGGCAGAGTCTCCTTGTGATAGTAGGGCTTATGCTTATTATATTGGGCCTCATTGAACCTTTTGGCCCAGGCAAGGACAGGGTCAAATAAAACTTTCCGGTCGGCGTATTCAATCAATTCGTCGATCAGGTCGGCTTTGCCGGTTTCCTCGCTGGTTTCATCGTAGACCGGTCTGAAAGCAAGCTCATCATAAACAAAGCGGCGCAGTTCGTCACCATTGAAACCCTCGGTGAGTAAGGCCCGAATATTGTGTAAATCATAATGTTTTACGGCCGCGCCATCAGGACTCTTGGCAATAAGAATCTGGTCCTCGTTGGCGCCCGCATTTTTGACCGGTTTCTGCTCTGGACGCATCGCTCTAACTCGCGGTTCCGCATAATTAAACAGTTCACCAATTGAAATATTATCATCCTCGTCCTGGTCGGCCTCGCCCGTCTCGATACCACCCAACAAAAATTGGGTAAAGAGTGAATTGCGCCCCCTCTCTTCAAACGAATATTGAATGGTACCTGACGAGGCCAAAATGGCCGTCGCAGTTCCTCTTAATTCATCGAACAGCAGCGGCTCGCCAACCCCACTTTTCTGTCCATCAATAAATGCGCCGCTGAAGCAACAATCCAGAATCACGATACGCTGCTGGGAGCGGCTATTGCTCATAATATCATGAATAAATGCCTCGGAAACGCCGGTTGACCGCAAGAGATCGGGCCGGGTGTTCGTCGCAACCAAATAATGTCGGCCATCTAGCCCCCGGCAGCCGTGACCGGAATAGTAAAATAGGATCAAATCATCACGCTCAGCCTTGCTGAACAGATTCTCGATCTTTTGATTGATGGTCTCAAACGTAGCATCGATCAGTGTATCGAGGATTTCAAAAGCGCCATATTTTTGAAGGGCAACCGCGAAATCCTGTACATCATTAACCGGTGTTCGCAAGGGGCGAAAACTTTTTGAGTCTTCAAACTTTGTATTGCCAATCAGTAAGGCCAGGCGTCTTGACATAGCGTCCTCCTCAGGCTGTTGGCCTGCGTTCGGAGCTAGCGGTTACTTGGAACTTGGGGACTTCCTTTAGACGTCGACGGGGAAGAACGGAGGCTCGAAGGCAAAGGACAAGTTGGAGGGGCGAACCAAATCGGGATCGAAGCGAGTTTTTTATTATTATAACATGATTTTGACCGAAAAACTACGCTCAGTTTAGTACAAATCTCCTGACGATGAGTTGATTTTGTGGGAGGCGCCAACGGGCCAGGAGATCCGCCGTTTTGAAGGAAATCCCGAAACCGTAACTAATCTCTGCGCCGGCCCATCAGGATAAAAATCCAACGGGCCAATTCCAGCAGGGCCGCAATAGCAGCAACCACATACGTCCAGGCTGCTGCGCCAAGAACACTGCTCACCCCCGATAACTCGCGTTGGTCCACAATATTATATTGATACAGAAGTTTCTTGGCCCTGGCGCTGGCATCTAACTCTACCGGCAAAGTGACGATGGCAAAAATGGCCACCAGGGCATACAAGCCCACCCCAAACCAGGCCACGGCCATACCCACCGTACTGGCCCGGAAGAGAACTTCCAGGAAGATACCGCTAATGATGATAATAGGCCCCAGCCAGCTTCCAAACTGAACCGCCGGAACCAGGGCGCTGCGCAATTGCAGCGGTAAGTAACCCGTAGCATGCTGGAGGGCGTGCCCGGCCTCGTGAGCCGCCACACCCACCGCCGCCACCGACGGTACGCGGGCTACCTCGGATGAAAGGCGTAGGGTCCGGCTGCGTGGGTCGTAATGGTCACTTAGAAAACCCTGCGTCTCCTCAATTCTGATATCATTCAAACCATTCGTATCGAGAATCTGGCGGGCCACTTGAGCGCCGGTCAGGCCGCGTATTGTTCTCACTTGAGAATACTGGCTAAATTTACTCTTGACCGCTGCCTGGGCAAGCATACCCAAAATAAGCGCCGGGATCATAAAGCATAAAAAAACTGGATCGTAGAAAAACATTCAAGCTGTCTCCTTCTGACTGAAACCAGAAATAATATTGACTGAATTATACTCCAAATGTGTTAGAAAATCATTAGCAAAAGATATATCTTTCATCGCCTTTGTAAGTCTGTAATCTTCTAATATACCTATCCATTTTCTACTTCCCGGCTTGCGTTCTGTTCTCACCCTTAAACTGGTTGGCTCAAAAACAATGGACATATTCTTGTTAATTTTATGTAAATTCGCTCCTCAAAATCATATATTCCGCCAGAGTTGTGGTAAACAAAGCCTGCTAAAACAGGCAAATGAAAAGGTATTCTGTTAATCAATCCCAATCGAAGCCTAAATTATTCAATAACCTCGACAACTTGGTTATAAAAAACGGGCCGTGAAGGTCATCCTCCGGCCTGTTTTTTAGGCCCTAGCCGAATGGCTAGGGCCTAAACTCGACTCCAGGCCAGTACAAAACCTAACCATAGACAGGCGTCAGGCGCAATAATCTGAGGTAAACTGAGGGGAGAAAGAGTGATAGTATGTCTCGCATTCTCATCGCTGATGCCGATGCGGCGCTGCGCACCGCCTTTAGCTTGATTCTACAAAAAAAATTGGACGTGTCTGAGATTAAAGAGGTCGCCGACTTGGCTCACTTGCAAAGTTGTTTGGACGAATGGCTACCGGATGTCATCTTGCTGGATTGCCACTTGCCAGGATTGACCCAGGTAGGCGGCCTGGCGGCCTATTGCCCAACCCTGCCTATACCGGTGATTGCCCTCAGCATCCGTACTGAGGATAGCCCGCCAGCGCTGGCTGCCGGCGTCGTTGGTTTTATCCACAAATCCTTGGCGCCAGAACAAGTGCTGGCGGTTATCAAACAGAGTTTAGCAAAATGACTGGAGTTGTATTACGCCTACATTGGCGTGGCGCAGGTGTCGAACCAGCTCAAATCTGAAAAACTGGCGTATGATTATATGCTTGAACAATTCAAACGATCTGAGCCAAGAGGTGACAGAATTTACCATTCCCATCTATTTCTTTCAGGTGTATACGATTACACGTCCCAAATCTTAAGCAGACCTCCGAGGTTTTCGCGAAGCGTACCTCGGGGATTTTTTGCCAAAATCCTGAACAGACGCCGACACAACTGGCGACTCCCGGCTAGATGTGGTATCATTGAATTCGAGCATTCCCTATAAACCTCCAATCAGCAGTCCTGAAATACGTTCTTAAACTTATACTTCTTGTTGAGGCTACGAATTGAACAGCGGCCATGTTCTTCTTACTTCGACAATACCCCCTGCTCATCTCCGGCGAGTCATCGGTATGACGGCCTTGATTTTGGTCGTCATACTCTGGCTGCCGGCGGCCCGGCTTAAGGCCCAATCCCCTCCTGACTCCCCACCGCCAACCCCGCTTTGTCTTTGTAATGAAACCGGTGCGGCCACTCCCTTGCCTATCATTCTACCTTTTTGGCAAACATGGTGGTTCCGCAGCGCGCTGGCGCTGCTGGCACTGCTGGCGGTCGGGAGTTCGTGGCGGATGTTCAGTGTCAAAGCGCAAAACAGGCGGCTGGAGCAGAAAGTGGCGCAGCGCACGGCCGAACTGCGCCTGGCTCAAGAAGAATTGGCCCGGCACGCCGATGAAGAGTTGGCTGTGGCGGAAGCGCGCTTTCAAGCGGTTTTTGACAGCGCGGCGGTCGGCGTGGGCACTATGGGGCTGGATGGTAAGTTGATTACCGCCAACCCGGCCTTATGCCGCATGTATGGCCGGTCGTTAGATGAACTGGTGGGGCAAACCTCGGCGTTGGTGGTTCACCCCGATGAGCGAAAGGAAGCGGCCCACTATACCGCCGACCTGGTGGCGGGTCGCCTCACCCACTATGCGGTGGAACGGCGTTATGTCCGCAAAAACGGCGAGGTATTTTGGGCGCATATCCACATGTCGGTGGTGCGCAGCTCTACCGGCGAGCCGCGTTATATTGTGGGCATGGTGGTTGATATTGATGAGCAAAAACGCAGCGGCGAAAAACTGGCGGCGCAGGAAGCCGAGTATCGCCGCACTCTGGAACAGCACGTTGACGAGCGTACGCGCGAACTGGCTGAAGCCAACACCCGCCTGGTCGCCGAGATGGAGCAGCGCCAGCGCGCCGAAGAAGCCCTGGCCCGCCAGGCCGCCGACGAAGCCGTAGTCGCGGAACGCACCCGCCTGGCCCACGAACTGCACGACGCCGTCACCCAAACCTTGTTTTCGGCCAGCTTAACGGCCGAGGTGCTGCCCGACCTATGGGCCATAAACCCCACCGAAGCCCAAAAAAGCACCGAAGAATTACGCCAGCTAACGCGCGGCGCGCTGGCCGAAATGCGGACACTGCTGCTGGAGCTGCGCCCCTCGGCCCTCACCGGAGCCAGGCTGGAGGATTTGTTACGCCAACTGACCGAGGCGATTGTGGGCCGGGTGCGCTTGCCGGTAGAGTTTGCGGTCGAGGGTCAGCGGCCACTGCCGGTGGAGGTCAGAGTCACCTTTTACCGCATTGCCCAGGAAGCCTTGAACAACGTGGTCAAATATGCCCGGGCCGGGCAGGTGAGGCTTGACCTGCGCCTGCAACCCGACTCGGCCCGGCTGGTTATCAGCGATAACGGCGTTGGCTTTGACCCCACCGCGGTCAAACCGACCCACCTGGGCCTGAAAATTATGCGCGAACGGGCCGAGGCTATCCGGGCCAGGCTGGGTATCCACAGCGAAGCCGGACACGGTACGATTATCACCGTCACCTGGTACGACCCCGAAAGTGAGGCCAAATGAACGAGCAGCCTGTCATCAAAATATTGATTGTTGACGACCACGCCGTAGTCCGCAGCGGGTTGAGTAGATTTTTGTTAGTTTACCCCGATTTGGAGTTGGCCGGCGAGGCTGAAAGCGGGGAAGAAGCGGTGCAATTCTGCGCCAGTCACCCTTGCCCCGATGTGGTGTTGATAGACTTAAAGATGCCCGGTATGGACGGGGTGGCTGCCACCCGTCACATATTGCAACAATGCCCGCAGGTAAAGGTGATTGTGTTGACCAGCTTTGCCGAGCAAAATCTGGTGCAGGGCGCGCTGCAAGCCGGGGCCATTGGCTACTTGCAGAAAAATGTCACCGGCGTCGAACTGGCCGCCGCCATTCGCTCGGCTTATGCCGGGCGAATGACATTATCCCACGAAGCGACGCAAATTCTGGCGCAATCGGCCATCCAGCCCCACCTGCCGGAAGATAAATTGACTGACCGCGAGCGTGAAGTGCTGGCGGGGCTGGTGGAAGGCTTGAACAACAGCGAAATCGCCGCCAAACTGGTCATCAGCCTGGGCACGGTTAAGTTTCATATTTCCAATATCTTCCAAAAACTCGGCGTGGATAGCCGGGTGGCAGCGGTGAAGCTGGCGCTGGAACAAAAATTGGTTTAAAAAATCAATTCTCCCCTGACAGGCTTTCGCTAAAGGTCACCAGGGCTGGCTGCCAGGCTGTCCAGCTTGTCATGACCACAATCAACACGCCGGCCGCCACAAACAGCAAGGTCAAATTCCAGGCGCCGACTGCTCCTGAGATGGCTTGCGAGACAGGCACCAGGCCGGCGCTGGACAACAGCAATAAACTCATAATCCGGCCCAGCATGGTTTTGGGTGTGCGGGTTTGGATCCAGGTGAAGAGGATGATGGTGATATAACCGTTGCCCAAACCCAGCAGCAGCATTAAGCCAAAATCTATCCAGGTTAAATTGATAAAGCCCATTGCCCCCAGCGCTATCCCAAAAGCAGCCAACAAAGCAATCAGCACCAGGTGCATGACCTGGCCGGTTGGCCGGCGAAGCGCCCCAGCCAACAGAAAGCCGCCTAAATTACCCCCGGCAAAGCCGGACATCAGCAATCCAAAGGCTACCGCCCCTTCGGCTAACCGTTGATTGGCTAAAACCGGCACGCCGACCAAAATCGGCCCAACAAACAAAAAGTTAACGGCGGCGATGACCAGAAAGATCAACCGTAACGGTTGGTCATCCCACACCAGTTTCAAACCGGCCATAATGGCCGCCCAGATACTTTCTTTATCTGAGGCGTCCGTGGCCGAGGACGACTTTCCGCCGCCGCGCATCAACCACAGGGTTATGGTCGAGACAGCAAAGGTGACGGCGTCAATACCAAAGGCTAATCCGATCCCCAAAAGTGATTCGGAGAAATTGCCAATCAATATGCCCGCCACCATCGGCCCGACAAAGCCCACCAATTGACCAACGCCCATGATAATTGAATTGCCGGCCTGCAAATCTTTTTCTTTAACCAGCATAGGCACAATGCTATTTCCGGCGGGTACGGCAAAGCCGGCGACCAGCCCAAAGCCCAGGCTAAAGGCATAGAGCATCCACATTTGGACAATGCCGGTAAAAACAACGGATGCCATCAGGGCGACCAACACAAAACGGACGATATCTGAAGCCAGCATAATAAGGCGTGGCGAAAAACGGTCGGTAATGGCGCCGCCAAAAAGCATAAACAGCGCGCGGGGAATACCTTGCAGCGCCAGCACAAGGCCCAAGGCTAAGGGGTTGCCGGTTAGCTGCAAGACCAGCCAGGGGGTGGCAATCAGGCTAAATTGGTCGCCCAGTAATGAGGTGGAAACTCCGGCAAACAACAGCCGGAAATCGCGGATAGATAAAACATTTAGCATAGAATTTTTTTCTGCGGGTTGGTTATTCATGGGTTGAGTTCTCCTGGTTCGTCGCATCAATTATATCCAGATTCATTTTATCCTTAAAAAAGAACCCTTCATCTCTGATGATGATAATCACGGCGATACCGGTTAAAACCAGGGTCAAGATACATTTACTAATCTGATTGGCTTCAAAAAGTTCAGAGGAATAATTCACCAGCACATGAAATAGCGCGAGTAGAAAGATACTGCGCCGATTCTTATAAAACAAGTAATTCATGATAATTGCCAGGGGAAAAATCCCAGCGAAAAAGTTAATGGCAAATAAGGGATGCTGGCCCCATAATGAGCTTTGGTATGAATCCTTGATAAAGAAAACTGGTAAGTGCCAAATACCCCACAAAGCTCCAAAAATCAGGCTAGTTTTGAACAGGTTAAATTTGCTGGCTAAACTGTCAACGCCATAACCGCGCCAGCCCAGTTCCTCCAACACCGGCACCAAGACCAAAATTATCATGCTTAAAACGACTTCGCCGCTGAAGATTTTAAACTCTTCGGCAAAACGTAATTGTTCTACTGGCTGCCCAAAAGCTATCGAGATAAGGATAGAGATAACCATAGCCAGCGGTAAGAAGAATAAAACAAAAGGCAAGTACTTTATGTTTATCAGTCTCAGGTTATAGATTCTTTTTCCAAAATCGGCTCTAAAAGTTTTATCAGCAAATATATACATCATTATGAGGGCAGCAATGAACGGTCCCATATAAGCCAAGAACAAATTGACGATATTTTTATCGCCCCCCTGATAGCTTTGCATTATTAGCATGACGCCATTTATCCATGTAATGACGAACGCTAAAACGAAATAAATTATTGGTCTGTATTGATGGGTTTTATTCATTTTTTTCTCCTTAAAAAGGCTTTATCTATTGTACGCCTAAAAGCCCCAAAAGTTCCCCTACCCTGGGGCAAGTTTTGACCTGTCCGAGTGGCTAGGTGTTAAACCTGACTCCAGGCCAGTTCCCAACTTGACCATAGACAGGCGTAGAATGAACCATTTTGAGATAAACTCTGAGAAAAGGAGGTCTTATGCTTAATGATAATTTCGCAGTCGAACAAAAAACAGTGACATCTTTGAAACCCGCCTTAATCCTTTCCGGGCTCTGTCTTCTGTTAATGATTATTCAAGCGATCATCGGGCTATTTGTACCAGGCACGTATATAAAAGATGGTGCGGCGGGGAAAGCAACTTGGCAGGGAAACGATTTTGTCAATCTTTTTCTTTTTGCACCACTTCTGTTCATCGCTCTAGTTTTCATAAGACGCGGGTCCGACAAAGGGAAGCTTTTTTGGCTCGGAATTCAGGCTCTTATAACCTACGACTATATCTATTATCCTCTCGGCGTTGCTTATGACAGATACTTTCTTTTATATGTAGCGATTCTCGGAATATCGCTTTATTCATTTTTATTCGGCATTACGCGAATAGATTTTTCAAAATATGAACACTATATTCCAGAAAAGCGAAGTAGCATAACTGCGTCAGTTTTGATGTTGGTTTTTTCATTGATACTTTCAACAATGTGGATCGGTTTATCAATTTACTACATTTTTACCGGAGAGATAAAGCTGGCACCACAGGGGATGATTACTACTTTTGATTTGTTACTTATAGTTACTCCGGTAGTTCTTTCAGTAATCTGGCTTTTAAAAGGACAAGCCAGGGGATATGTTATATTAACTATGATGGCCATGGCAAGTGGATTTTATTGTTTTATCTTGATAGCCTATACGCCGTTTGCCTTGAAAGCTAACCTTCCCGATGCGTGGACACTTCTTCCCCTCTGGATTATCCTGTGCGTGCTGTGTCTCCCGACAATGATAATTCTTTTGCGAAGTCAGCGAAGAGGTTAAATATGCTACCTGTGAGTCCACGGCGACTCGGGGTTCTAAACGAAGGTAATACACAGGGGACACAAATCCAGTATCCGCTGGACCATGTGACCACTCCTACACTTTTCATAAGCGCAGCCGATGATCTCTACAAGACACTCGCCGTTGCCCAGCATGCAGTTCGTATCATCCCTAACGCCAAACTGATTGAGTTCCCCACCGGTGGCCACCTTTTACTGGGACGAGGAAATGACATCTGGCCTGCTGTAGCAGATTTTCTCAAAGACATTGAAAAGGAGTAGAGTTTATCAACTTTTTCCAGGTTAATTGCGGTCTAGCAATTGTTGAACGGCGCCGGGAGGTCGGCAGAGAAAGGAATTAGAAATGAATCTCACGCTTTCGAAATCCACATTGGTTCTCTCAATCGTCATCATTGTGCTGACGATCCTCGCTTCCGCGGGCGGGTTGCTAATCAACGGCTTGTACCGGGACAATGCCTTCGTCACCTCGACCTGGCTAGGCAACGACATCGTGACCCTCGCCGTCGCTGTTCCGCTGCTTATCGCAGCCACAATCTTGGCGAGGCGCGGGTCACCGCGAGCGTATCTCGTCTGGTTGGGCCTGGTGGAATCCACGTTGTATAACTTTGGGTTCTATTTGTTCGGCTCCGCCTTCAATAAGCTGTTTATGGTCTACGCCGCGCTGTTCGCTCTCTCGATCTGGACGCTCTTTATCGGCCTCGTCAACCTCGACGTCACCACGCTCAGTCGCAAGTTCGGAGCGAGGACTCCCGCTCAGGCGGTCAGCGTTTATATGTTGTTGGTGGGGTTGGGGCTGGGTACGGTATATACTGTCACTTGGCTGAACTTTGTCACCAGCGGGCAAGTGCCGACGCTAGTTGTCAAAACTGACCAGCCGACCAACGTCGTTCTGGCGCTGGACCTGTCTTTCGTGATCCCGCTCTTTGTGGTGGGCGCCATCTGGTTGTGGCAACACAAGCCGTGGGGCTACGTTCTGGCCACGATGGTAAACGTTAAAGGCGCCGTTTACATGCTGGGCCTGAGCGCGGCGACTTGGACGGCCTATCAAGCTGGCACAGTGCCAGACCCCTCGGAGATTGGTCTTTGGGGATCGATCGGCATCCTTTGTCTGATCGCCTCCATTGCCCTGCTCACGAGTCTGAAGCGTGGCGAACGGCAGTCTGAGGCGAGGGCATAACAGAGCGGCCAAACGCGTAGCGTGTCCAACAATGGCTTGATGCAAGCCATCAGAAATGAGGTACGTCTCTAAAATCAATCCCGCCTGTGAGGTGAGTGATGAAGAAAAAAGGTACCCAACTATGGGTTCCGATTGCCCTACTGATTACGTTGGTCGCGTCGTTCGCCGTAGGGCTGTCACCGCTGTTCGTAACCCCTGCCGTCGTTCCGGCATCCGCACCAGCTAACGAGTTCTCCGCCGAGCGCGCGATGCAACATAGCCGCGCGATCAATCGCCAACCGCACCCGATGGGCACGGCGGCGCACCAGGAGGCCCAGCAGTACATCGTCACCCAGTTGCGCGCGCTCGGCCTGGAACCGGAAATCCAAAGCATGACCATGTTGATCCAGGAAAACGGCATCACCGATTTGGCAAAAGTCGCGCATGTCGAAAATATTGTGGCGCGTATTCGTGGAACAAACAAGACTGGCGCGATCTTGCTTTCCGCACGCTACGACACCGCGCCGACGACGCCTTCGGCGAGCGACGCCGGACTTGGCGCGATCACCGCGCTGGAAACCGTACGCGCGTTGATGGTGGGACCGCCATTGCAAAACGATGTCATCGTGCTGTTCCATGATTCGGAGGTCAACGCGCTGTTCGGCTCCGCCGCGTTCGCGCAATATCATCCCTGGATGAAAGACGTGGCGCTGGCTTTCGAGTTCAACGCGATCGGCAACACAGGAGCGACGCTATTGGCATACGTCTCGCCGAATCAATCGCAACTATTGGATCACGCGCTCAAGGTTGTTCCGCACCCACGCATCTATTCTTTCATAACCGATCTCCTCGCCCAAACCGGCCTCCCCGATATCAGCTCATTTGTTGGCGCGGGGAGCATGGGGATGGACCTGGTCAACTTGAACCGTCCGCAGGTCTATCATACGATGCTCGACACGCCGGAGAATTTGAATCTGGGGACAGTTCAGCACGACGGCTCATACTTGCTCACCTTAACACGCTACTTTGGCGATCAGTCGCTCCCGGCATTGCGCGGTAATGGAACCAACTGGGTGGCGTTTAACGTGTTACCGGACATTGTTCTGCGCTATCCGGCGGGTTGGGCATTGCCGCTAGCCGTTGTCGTGACGGGGTTATTCGCGTTCGTGGTCGTGCTGAACGTACGCCGCAAATGGGTCAGCGTTGGAGACTTGCTCGTCGGCGCGGTTGTGGGACTGGCGGGGGTGATCGTCGCGCCCCTGCTGAGCCTCCTGGCGTATGAAGGCGTGAAGGCGTTGAATCAAAATGGGAATGTCTTCCTTGTGGGGAGATTCTACGGCGCGGAATTTTACCACGCCGCGTTAGTTATGCTTGCCGTCGCCGTTGTCGCCGCAACCTTTGCCGTTACGCATCGCGTGCCCGTCCGCGCGCTAGCGCTGGGTTCGCTGGTGTGGTGGATCGCGCTGATGTGGTTGACGAGTTTAGCAATGCCGGGTTTCAGTTACCTTTTCGCGTTGCCGCTGTTGGCTGGGTTGGCGGCGGTGATGTTGGTCAAACGCGAAGGAGAAATGATGATGGGCGCTTCAGAGACCTGGCGCGCCATCGGTCTGCTGGTCAGCGCGATTCCAGTCGTTGTACTCTTCACCCCAGCGGTCGTTTTCCTCTTCGCGATAATGGCGAAGTTTGAACTGATGCCTGCGCCGGTGATGGTCGTACCGCTCTTTTTCGCTGCGCTCGCGCCAACCGCGCTGTTTCCGCACCTGGCTGAATTGGCAAACGAGCGCCGCTGGTTGGTGTCGCTTGGCGCGATTGTCATCAGCGTATTTCTATTCGTCGCCGGCACGGTCGCGTCCGGTTTTAGCGCGACCCAACCGCGTCCCACGCATATCGCGTATCACCTTGATGCTGACACGGACACAGCCGTGTGGCAAAGCGTGAATCGGCAACTTGATCCATGGACATCGCAGTTTTTCGTCCAGGGCGTCAGCGCCGGTCAGGTTCCCTTTATGCTTACGACGATGACTGACACGCGCTGGCAGGGATTCGAAGGTCCCTCCCCCGCGCTCTCGCTCCCGGCGCCGAATATTGCCGTCATTGACGATTCACAACGCGAGGATGTGCGCGAAATGACGCTGCAAATCACATCGCCGCGCGCCGCACCGGATCTTCGCGTCGAAATCCTGGTAGACGGGCAAATTGTCGCGGCGTCGGTTGACGGGATGGCGATTGATCCAGCGGTATTGCCCATCACACAACCCCATCGCTTGCAGGTTGTTTATATTGCGTTGCCGCGCGAAGGTATTCCGCTCAAACTCGCGGTCAAGTCGGCAGAGCCAATCAAGGTGAGGGTGACTGATTATTCGCATGACGTGCCGGTAATTCCCGGTCTGGCGATCAAGCCGCGCCCTGCCGATGTGATGCCAATGCCGTCCGATTTGCTGGATCCGACGAGCGTGAGCAAATCGTTTGTCTTGAGCGGAGGGAAACGATGAAGAATCTATTGAGGTTGCCTACTCGGGTGGGCATTGATTTGATTTGAAAAAATACTGACTATACAAAACTTACAGGAGAATAATTATGGTATATCTCGTTGTGTTCTTATTGCTTTTGTTGATAGCAGCAACCTACTTTTTGGGTATTCGACCTCGAATACTGACTTGGGGAGCAACGCAAGACGAAGTCAGACAATCCTTACCAGGGGATGATCTTGTGCAGAAACCACACTTTATTGCCACACGCGCCATCACAATTAAGGCTCCAGCCTCTGAAGTGTGGAAATGGATAATTCAAATAGGTTCTGCGCGGGCTGGCTGGTATAGCCTTGATTGGATAGATAATGGCGGAGTCCCCAGCGTCAGAGAGATACTACCTGCATTTCAGAAAATCGAAGCGGACTATTTTATTCCTTTTACGCCGGATCAAAAGAATGGGATGTGGATCAAAGAATACCAGGAGTATGAATATATTTTATGGTGGGATAAAAAAGGCAATGGGATGTGGGGTTGGTATTTAGGGCAACAGGGAAATGGTCAAACGAGATTAATAACCAGATTGCGGACGAAATATGATTTTAGTTTTCCCTGGGTCATCTATTATTTGCTGTATGATTTTGGAGATATAATTATGATGTGGAAGTGTATGTTAGGGATAAAAGAGCGCGCTGAGAATAATGTACGGCAGAGTTGATAATAGTTTTTTAGCAACTGGTAACCTACGGTTCCAGCCGACACCGAACCCGCGTGCCTTTTTTAGCGAATGGTTTTGCGGCTGAATCGTGGCCGTTACTTTTATTCGCACAACGATTGGTTACGAAACGAGCTGCGGCAGCGCTTGATGCAAGATTTGTCTCCAGCCATTCCCTTATACGTGTGAACCGATATTGACTACGGTGGGCTGAATATTCTGGCTCAATTGCCCCAGCAGGTTTCGCCTCGCTTTGGCCCTACCGTATGGACAAACTACCCTCAAAACCCATTCTCACTGGGCGCATCCCCTTGCCGTAATGACCAGGAAGAGCCATCCGGACCGGGATGGATCATAAAATAAGCATGAGTGTAAAACTTTTCGCTGCCGCTCCAGGCCGGCTTTAGCATCCGCCCTAACCCAAGATGATCCCTGATGATCTGCATCCAACATTCTTCATATAAACCGCCACCCTGTACCTCGTAGCACCGGGCCTCACCCCACCCTGGAAGATAAGTGATAGTATCCGGGGCCACACCAGGCAAGCCTTGAGACATGGCGCCACCCCGGAAGAGGTGATGGAGGCAATATGGGTCGCCGCAGAAATGCGGGCCGGCGGCGCTTACGCCCATGCTGCCATCGCCATCGAAGTGATGGATGAATTGGCCAGCAAGCAGCGTGAGTGAAATCTGCATCCCAATTTGACGGAGGCAAGATGATTAAGCTCAAACGTGCCTACGACCCCCCGGATGAAGATAGCTTCCGCGTGCTCGTTGATCGTGTCTGGCCGCGGGGCGTAAAAAAGGAAGACCTAGCCCTTGACCTGTGGCTCAAAGAGATTGCCCCTAGCTCGCCAAACCTCCTCGGCGGTAGCTAAAGCATAGTTAACCTTGCCTGGCCATCCTCCTGGCCCTGAAATCGGCGGGCTTGCGGGTCGGCGAACTGGTCAGCCTGACCCGTGGTGACCTAGACTACAACCGCCAGGGGGCCTGGGTCACCGGCAAAAGGCGCAAAACCCGCTTCATCGCTTTCGACGACGAAGCCTGGGCGGCCATCCAGGCCTGTTTAAATGAAAGAAGTGACGAAATCTTACCAGCGCAGGTGGAGCGTTTTCCTCTCTTCTGCCGGCACGACCGCAAAGCCAAAGCCGAGGCCCGTCCCCCTCTGTCTACCCGGGCGATCCAGCGGATTATTGAAGAGTTATCCGAGCAAGCCAACTTATCCGGCCGTTTTAACCTGTCCCCTCACTCCTTACGCCACTATTTCGCCAATGGGTTGCTAGAGTTGACCGGTAACATCGCCCTGGTTCAGGAAGCCTTGGCCACCAGGACCCCAAGACAACCCGGGGCTACACCCGGATCAAAGTGGAGCAAATCATCGACGGCGTGCGCGCCCTGGGCAAACAAGAGCGCCAGGAGCGCGGCGATTAACTGCGTCCATTCTCCCACCAGGGTAATTTTCTCTCATAACCAATCAGTTTAAGGCCGGTGATGGCGGCAATGTTAGGCTCCATGGCCCGCAGGTCCTCTTCGCTCAAATCCCTGATATTGTCGTGGCCGGAAAGCATAGTCAGAATCTTGACCTCTTCGGCCGTGGCCTTAATAAAGTTAGCCAGGCGGTTGCCGGCTTCTTCAGGATCGAGCCGGGCGCGGAGTTCGGGATCTTGAGAGGTAATGCCGTAGGCACAGCGGCCGGTATGGCAAGCCATACAAGCCCGGCAGCCCATGGCAATCTCGGCGGCTGCGCCAAAACCAACGCCGTCGGCGCCCATGGCCATGGCCTTATAGGCATCCAAGCCGTTACGCATACCCCCCAGGACGAAGAGTTTAACCTGGCGGTGGACGCCCATATCCTTCAGGGCTTGGACAGACGGCGGAATGAGGGCCACGGTCGGAATGCCCACCCCCTGAGTGACAATAGCCGGGGAAGCGCCGGTGCCACCGACCAGGCCGTCAATGGAAATCGCATCGGCCCCGGCTTCCACGCAGGCCCGCACATCTTCATAAGGCCGGCTGGGGCCAAGTTTGAACAAGATAGGCACTTTATAGTCGGTTACGTCGCGTATGAAAGCGACCATTCGCTTCATATCGTCCAAATCCCGCACGTCGTAGTAACGGCAGGGAGACAGCGTATCGCTGCCAACCGGAACACCCCGGATGGCGGCAATCTCTGCGGTGACTTTAGCCCCCAGCAAGTGGCCGCCCATACCCGGCTTGGCCCCCTGGCCGATTTTGATCTCAACCGCATCGGCGGCGCGGAGATAGTCGGCCGAAACCCCCCAACGGCCGGTGGACCACTGGACAATCAGATAACCGCCCGGCCCCCAGCGTTTTAAGGTCCGTTCTTCGTTTTCATACCCTTTGATCAACCAAGTCTCGTCCCGCAGCAAACCACCTTCGCCGGTATCGTTGGCGATGCCCGTCTGGGCCGCGCCGATGGACAGGGCCATCCTGGCCTCCCTGGACAGCGCGCCAAAGGACATGCCCGGGAAGAGGAAAGGATAGTGAAGGCGGATGGGATTCTCACACATACCCTCGCCGATGACCACCTCCATGTCACATTCTTCCCGGTACTTGTCGCGCGGCGCGGGTGAAGCAATCTGAGAAGGCACGACGGTGATATTGTCGAAGCTGGGCGAGTAGCCGCCCATCGTGCCAAAACCGCGCAGCATGTACTGGCCGGTCTGCGCCTTATAGTGAATCTCCTCCACCTGGGGAAAAGTCCACGGCGAGCGGACCAGAAACTCCGATTCGGCC
Organism: uncultured Caldilineaceae bacterium; assembly: GCA_964622215.1. Classification (GTDB taxonomy): domain Bacteria; phylum Chloroflexota; class Anaerolineae; order 4572-78; family J111; genus DSQQ01. The sequence goes on along the minus strand of CAZUNT010000007.1, from coordinate 12,254 downwards.
GGGTTGATGCGGATGGCATCCTCCGGGCAGAACTCGGAACAGATGCGGCAGCCCACACAGGCGTTGTAGTTTTGAATATGCACGGACCCGGTGTGATCAAGGGTATAAACCTGGTAAGGACAGACCTCAACACAGGTGGCGCATTTGCCGGGCATTTTGAAATTGATACACCGGTCTTTCATAACCGTGACACAAAACGTCCCATTCACTGGCGGCATAATAGTTCTCCTTTGGTAAAATCGTGAGGCAGTTACTTGTAAAAGGGTTTCTCTGACAGGCGGACAATCTTTTTGAAAGTTGCCGGGTCGGCCTCGATGCCATAGTCGTCAAAGTAACCCCACAACTTAACCAGGTCGGCCCGGGTCATCTCCGCCAGCAGCGTATTGTGCCCCAGGCTTTGCCATGTCCCGCCGATGTAGATGTTGCCACGGATAAGATAGTTGCCCAGATTCTCGCCGGCGTCGCCGATGATAACCAGGTCACCGGCCAGCATATAGGTTGCAACTTCATCACCTACATTTCCCCCAATGATGATAGTAGCCCCCTTGTTCATCACGGCGGTAAAGTCGCCGGCGTTTCCTTTAACCATAATCGTACCGCCGTAACAATACGCTCCTACGCCGTCGCCGGCATCACCCTCGACGACCACCATGCCCCGGGTCATATTATCGGCCAGATAACGGCCGGCGTTCTTCTTGACCCGGATGGTCGCCCCGTCATTCAGCACCCCCAGGTAGTCCCCGCTATCGCCCTCAATGGTCACCTCGCCGCTCTTGAAACCGGCTAGCAGCCCATGCAGATGGGCCGCTTCTGGAATGAGCGCCGGACCTTTGACGACGGCCTTCTTCAGTTCCGCGCTGATGGAACGCAAATCACGTCCCCTAGCATCCACCACAACCGACATTGCATATCTCCTTTTTCGAGGCGCCTGCTTGCGGAGCGCCGTATAGACTGACCAACTGCTTCCTGACCTGCGCTCGTTTCCTGGGGTCGCTCAAGGCATCCAGCATCAGGATGCGGAATTCATCGAAGGCCTGGGCGCGGGTGCGGCGGTCTTTCTCTGTTTTGGCGGTGTTCAGCGCCGCTTCGTCCACGTGAGCGATGGTTTCCAACAGGCCAAAGCTGCGGGCATTTTGAACAAAAATCTCGCCCGTCGCGGTGCGGGTAATGAGCGTGGCGTAACCCGGCAGCGCGCCGACAGCGCCTACGGCGATGTCCGCTGACTCGCCCAGGTAGTCATCGCAACTGCCGCAGCCATGCCGGGTGAAGGGTTCCACCTCGGTCAGCGGGATCGAGCGCTCTGCGCCGTCCCACATGGTCACCACCAGGGCGCCAGACGTTATCGAGGTAGTCAGGCTCCGGATTTGCTGCCGTAAGATGCCCTTGCCCCGTTCAAGCAACTCGGTGACCATATCTGGCAAGTAGATGCCGGTGCAGAAAGAGGCAATGGTCAGGCGAATCGCTTGCCGGTAGGGCCACAAACGTTCGTTTTCGGTGTTCATCAGCCGGCGCGCCCCCTCGGCTACGCAGGGGGAACCGACGATAGCCAGCCGGGTCAACCCAAACTCGAAGATGGCCTCGTTGAGCGCACCCAACACCGGCGCCCAGAGGTACTGCATGCCCACACCCTTGACGATCTCGTCTACCATCGTGACCACGCGGGCGACCGGCTGCAACGTCCAGGGGTCCATATCCAGTATCACCGCGCCGTCAATCAGGTTGGCTGAGTGAGCGGCCACCAATAGCGACTGAATAACATCGTTGGGCGCGCCGCTCTGGACAACGCCGGCCGACCGCGCCGAAACCATAGTGTGAGGCTCCAACGGCGTCCACTCTACCAGACGGGGACAGCTCAACTCGCAGAACTTTTCGCACACCTCGCAGGTGCGCAGTTTGAGGCGTGAAAGACCCAGCTTCTTCTCCCGTTCTTCACGCAGGGGATGCTGCTCTTTGTCCCAGTAGAGCACTCCTTTAGAACAGGCCGCCACGCATGCTCCGCAGCCGGAGCAGCGGTCCAGCGCCCATACTTCTCGCTGCAATCTTGTCGACATACGTTGTTCTCCTCGTAAATAGCCTTTCTGGAGTGCAGAATTAATTCTGCACTCCAGATTTTTATTATCGGTGATGTGCGTTAGCTCGTGACGACTTCTCTCACAAAACTTGCTCGCGTCGGACCGGATTTGGCCCCAATGCCCGGATCAGGTTGGTAAAATCTGTAATTTTGCTCACAAAGTCGTGCGGGTTGTCAGGGGTGATCCAGTCCAGGCGCAGGCGACGCGAGTCGAAGCCGCTGGCGGCCAGCATGTCTTTGAGATCGTTCATACGTTGTTGGGCGTAACGGTTGCCGTTGACATAGTGGCAGTCGCCCGGCGGGCAGGTCCCCAGGAAGACCCCATCCGCGCCGCTGAAGAAGGCCCACAGGGCGTGAGTCGGATCGAAACGGGCCGAACATCTCACCCGGATGGGGTACACCTCGGCCGGGTAACTTAATTTTTTGGCTCCGGCCAGTTCGGCCGCGGCGTAGCCGCTCCACTCGCAGCCAAAAACCAGGAGACGCGGCCGGCCGTTCGACGATGCGGTTGCCAGCGCCGCCTCGATCTGGGCCAGCATCTGCGCGTCGTTATCAAGCGGCTGGTTGATGGCCTTAACCGGGCAGGCGACAACGCAATTACCGCAGCCGTTACACAACAGAGAGTCAACCCGGGACAGGTCCAGGGTCCCATCTCGTTTAACCATCGAGATGGCCCTAAAGGGGCAGGTTGCCGCGCAGTTGCCACAGCCGGTGCAGAGTCTTTCGTCCACAACGGCGGCAGTCGCCTGGTTGGTAACCGTTCCGTTCTGAATGTAGCGCCTTGCTTTGAAGGCGGCGCTGGTGGCCTGAAACTCAGCCCCGGCCCAATCGACCGGGTAGTGGGCCGCGCCGCAGACATAAATACCCCGCTCGGCGTAGTTCTGGGGCCGCAGGCGGTAGCGTACCTCAGGGAAAAAACCGTGCTCATCTTGAGTAATGTTCAGCAGGTGAGCCACTACGCCGGCGTCGGGTTGTGGTATGAGGGGAACGGCCAGGACGGCCCGGTCGTAGGGCAGGCGGCGTCCAGTTCCCGCCAGTTCATCGTGAACCTCAACCACCTCATCTGTCACCAGCGGAGGCGACGACGGCGAGTACCGGATAAATTCCACGCCGGCCCGCCGCGCCTTGAGCAGTTCTTCCTCATAAGTGTCCTCCCCCAGCAGATACAGGTCGCGAAAGAGGACGGTCACGGCGGCCTGCGGTTTGGCCGCTTTGATCTCCATGGCCTGCTTGAGCGCCCCCATACAGCACACCCCGGAGCAGTAAGGTACGGCCTCGTTGCGCTGCCCGGCGCAGAGGATCATCACCACGCTGGCTGGGAGGTTGGCAGGTGAGGCCCCTATATTATCCCGTAGTTCCCGTTCGAATTCACTCTGCGTGACGACGCGCCGGCCATCGTAGCGAAACAGGCCATTGGGCCGCAGTGATTGGGCGCCCGTGGCGACGATGATGGCGCCCACGTCAAAGCATTGACCGGCCCCATTGAGGCTGATTGTATAACATCCTGCCGCCCCCGTGATCCCCGTCACCTGGGTTCCCAGAAAAAGCTCGATGTGGGGGTGATGGGCCACCGCTTCGACCTTCTCGGCCACAAACTCGGCTGCGCTGCGCCGGTCGGGGTAAAGGGAGTGCGCCCCAAGCAGCAGCCCGCCCAACGCCGCCTGGCGCTCGACCAATTTAACCGGCAGGCCGGCGTTGGCCAGCGTCAGCGCGGCGGTCATACCGGCCAGCCCTCCGCCAATAACCAGCGCGGCGGGCGTAACTTTGGCGCTGACCGCTGGATAAGCTTGGCGCAGTGTATGCCTGGCAATACCCATCCGGATCAGGTCTACCGCCTTGGCGGTGGCTGTCTCCGGCTCAACCTGGTGTACCCAGGCGCAGCCTTCGCGGATGTCTACCAGTTCAAACAGGTCTCCGTCCAGGCCAGCCTCTTCGCAGGCGCGCCGAAAACGAGGCTCCAGCAAGCGGGGCGTGCAGCCGGCGACGAGCACCCGGTTTAAACCCTCTGCGGTGATAGCGGCCTGGATTGTTGCTAACCCATCGGGCGAGCAGGCATAACGCAGTCGCCGGGCCGCAGCTACGCCTGGCAGGCTACGGACTTCTCGCTCCAGGGTGTTCATAGCCAAGACGGAAGCAATCTGGTCGCCACAATCACAGATAAAAACACCCAACTTGACCTCGCTCATGGCACGTCCTCCCCTTCGGCTAGACTCAGGGCAGGCCCTGCCACGACGCTCATGGCCGCTTCCGATTTGGCTAACAAGACCGCATAATCGGCGAATCGGGGGGCCAGGTGGTGCTGACCACAAACCCGGCAGCTTACAGCCTCAAATTTTGACTCCTGGGTATGTATTGTCTGACCGCCGCCGTTGATGTCGGCTAAGGTAATGGCCCCGGTGGGGCAGACCAGAACACAGGTGCCACAGCCAATACAGGCATTGGAGGCGATGTGGAAGGGCGGGCTGACCTCCTTTTTAATCCCCCGGTTGATGACGCTGATGGCGCCAACCCCGACAATCTCCTGGCAGGCTCGCACACACAGGCCACAAAGGATACAGTCGTTCCTCTCCGTCACAAAGCGCGGCTCGCCAACACCCAATTCGTCGGCCAGTTGGCGAACGATAGGAATATGGGCTGACGAGGCCAGCAGCAACTCCACAGTGATCCGGCGTGACCGTAGTACCGCCTCCGAGTTGGTGTGGACAACCAGGCCGTCGGCGCAAGGATAGGCGCAGGAGGCCGCCAGTTGCCGGCCCCGGCCGGTCTCCACCTCGACTATACACAAACGGCAGGCGGCGAATGGGGTCATAGCTTCGTGATAGCAAAGGGTGGGAATATGGATACCCTGTTCGCGGGCCGCTTCGAGAATGGTGCAGCCAATCTCGGTTTCTATTTTTTGGCCGTCTATGGTTAAGTGAAGCATGTCCAACCCCTAATGCACCATGATGGCGTCGAAGTTGCAGAGTGCATGACAGGCCCCACACCGGCTGCAAATCTCTGAATTAATGACGTGCGGCTGTTTCTTTTCACCGGTGATAGCGCCAACCGGGCAACTGCGGGCGCAGACCATACAACCCGTGCATCGGTCAGTGGCAATCTCATAGGTAATAAGCCCCTTGCAGATCTTAGCCGGGCATTTCTTATTGTAAATGTGCGCCTCGTATTCGTCACGGAAGTAGCGGATGGTGGTAAGCACCGGGTTGGGGGCCGTCCCGCCCAGGGCGCACAATGACGAGCGTTTAACTTCCTGGCCTATCTCGATCAGATATTCGATATCCCCATCATGCCCCTGACCGGCGCAGATGCGTTCCAGCGTCTCCAGCATCGCTCGCGTGCCGACCCGGCAGGGAATACATTTGCCGCAGGACTCTTCTTGGGTGAATTTGAGGAAATAGCGAGCCAGGTCCACCATACAGGTGTCCTCGTCGGTGACGACTAACCCGCCGGAACCGACAATGGCCCCCAGGGCGGTCAACGATTCGTAATCAATAGGCACGTCCAGATGTTCTTTGGGAATACAGCCGCCGGATGGGCCGCCAATCTGGGCAGCCTTGAACTCCTTACCGCCGGGAACGCCGCCGCCGACATCGTAGATCAACTCCCTTAAGCTGATGCCCATAGGCACTTCAACCAGGCCGGTGTTACGAATCTTGCCTACCAGGGAGAAAATGATTGTGCCCTTGCTCTTTTCGGCGCCGACACTGGCGAACCAAGCGGCGCCATTTCTGACGATATGGGGAATATTCGACCAGGTTTTGGCGTTGTTAATATTGGTCGGCTTGCCCCATAAGCCGCTCTGAGCCGGATAAGGGGGGCGCGGCCGGGGTTCTCCAATTTTGCCTTCTATCGAGGCCATCAGGGCCGTCTCTTCACCACACACAAACGCTCCGCTGCCGACCCGGATTTCGATATCAAAGCTGAAGCCGGAACCCAGGATGTTTTTCCCCAGCAGGCTATGTTTGCGTGCCTGCCGCAGGGCGATTTTTAAGTTATGGACGGCCAGGGGATACTCGTTGCGGATGTAGACATACCCCTGGGTAGCGCCCATAGCATACGCGCCGATAGTCATCCCTTCTATGACACTGTGAGGGTTGCCTTCCACAATGCTGCGATCCATAAAGGCGCCAGGGTCGCCCTCGTCGGCGTTGCAAATAACGTATTTAACGTCGCCTGGCGACTGGCGGCAGAGTTGCCATTTCGTGCCGGTGGAAAAACCGGCCCCACCCCGGCCGCGCAGACCAGACTGCTTGACCTCGGCGATAACTCGCTCCGGCGTCATCTCGTATAGCATTTTGCCGAGGGCAGCATAGCCGTCGTGAGCAATATAATCCTCGATGCGAGCGGGATTAATCTGGCCGTTTAATTCCAGCACCCGCCGCATCTGCTTGGTGTAAAAGGGCAACTCGTCGTCGTGGATAATGGCCTGCCCTGTGACCGGGTCCACGAAGACCAGGTCGTCAATGATTTCGCCCTGGGCGATTGTCTTGGCCACGATGGCCGGCACGTTGCCCACAGAAACCCTGTTATAAGCGATTCGCTCGGGGTCAATAGTGATGAGCGGCCCTAGTTCACAGAAACCAGGGCAGCCGGTGGGTACTACCTCAACCTGGCCGGCCAATCCTGCCTCTCGCAGCGTTTCCTGCAAACAGGCCAACACGTTGCGGCTCCCCAGGGCGCGGCAGCCTGTACCATCACAAACCCGAATACAACGCTGCTGAGGGTTGGCGGCGGCCTGTATCTGCCGGCGGTAGTCGGCCAGGGCATGGGGGCTGCGCAACTCAGTCATTGTTTTTTCCTGCGGCCTGCTTTAATAGTTTATCTACTTTCTTGGTCGTCATTTGTCCTTCGTATTCGCTGTCCAAGATCACGACAGGCCCCAGGGCGCAGCAGCCCAGGCAATTGACCGTTTCCAGGGTGAATTGCCGATTGCGAGTCGTGCCTCCCGGTTCAATGCCCAACCTATTTTCCAGGCGGTTCAGCACTTGCACAGCCCCTCGAACATGACAGGCAGTACCGGTGCAGACGCTAATCGTGTGCTGACCGCGTGGTGTCAGGCTGAAGGCATTGTAGAATGTGGCAACGCTATAGACTTGACTTAACGGCACCCCCAGCCGCTCACTGACCAGGATTAGCGCTTCCTGGGGCAGGTAACGATAACGGCCCTGAATCTCTTCCAGGGCCGCTATGACAGAAGTGCCTGCTCCATTTTCCTCTATGATCTCTGCAAATTCAATCGGATCGAAATCTATCACGTTATTATCCTCCTGGGGCAAATCCCTTCTTAAAACATGGGATTATTTGGATTGCTCTACCCGGCGTGAATACTCCTATGACGTTAAGTCTATACTGGGAAAACTATCTATATATCTCGGGCACCGGCTGAACCCCTTCCCAGACGATGCGACGGAAGTGGTCAGGATCGGTGTTGCCCTCAGAGTTAATTAAGAGCACCTGAGAGTGACGATCAAGTTGGAGTATCTCCTTCAAGGGTGCAAATTCCGGGAATTCTGCGGCGTACATCAGCGCGCCCAAGGTAACCGCACCTGACTCGCCTGACACGATAAAGGGATCGCCTTTGAGGGGTACGGCGTAAACTCGCATCCCTTTGGCCGCTACATAGTCAGGACAGGCCAGGAACATATCGGTGCAATCCCACAAGATTTTCCAGGCAATGGCGCTTGGTTCGCCACAGGCCAGGCCGGCCATGATGGTTTGCAGGTCGCCGCCCACATTGTGGGGCTGACCATCACCCCTTTGGGCCGATTCAAACAGGCAAGCAGCATTCGTCGGCTCAACGACAACGGAAATAGGTTGATCGGAGCCAAACAACTTATGGTAGAACCCGATGGTGGCAGCGGCCAAAGCACCGACACCGGCTTGAACAAAAATATGGGTAGGTTTGATAATTCCCTGGGCAGCCAGTTGTTCCTGGGTCTCGGACAACAGGGTAGTGTAGCCCTGCATGACCCAGGTTGGAATATCCTCGTACCCTTCCCAAGAAGTATCCGAGATAACCTGCCATCCATTTTCCTGAGCATCGATATTAATCTGCCTGACTGCATCATCATAAGTGCCATCAACAACCACAACTTTTGCCCCGTTGCTTTCAATAGCCTTGATACGGGCCTGGGATGTTTCTTTGTGTACATAAATGACGGCCTGGCAACCTAATTGGTTCGCCGCCCAGGCCACACCTCGCCCATGGTTACCGTCCGTAGCAGCAGCAAAGGTCATCGATCTCACTTGGGCCCGTACAGGTTGAGACATCAATTCAGTAAATGATAGTTCGACGTCGTCCAGCCCTAATCTGGACTTGATAAAGCGATAAATGGCAAAAGATCCCCCTAAAACTTTAAATGAACGTAAGTCCAGCCGGGCCGACTCATCCTTAACCCAAAGCCCACCAACGCCAATCATTGCTGCCAGGTTGGATAGATTCTTCAATGGGCTAATTCGATAGCCTGGAATCTGGCGATGAAAATTGCGCACCTGCTCAAAAATTCCGGCAGGAAAAATCCTATCTACTGCTGTGCTCCTTGTGGTTGTGCGAGCATTGGGATTCTTTACCCAGGTGAGAGGATTTATAAAAACAGGTGAGGCCATTGTTCACGTCTCCTTTACGTTTCTAATGTTGACCAGCGGCACGGTGAACCAAAAGGTGGTTCCATCCGCAATCGAACTTTCCACCTCAAGTCGCCCCCCGTGCAATTCGATCAAACGGTGGGTTCAGGTATAAGAGTAATCATCAACGACCTCTTGAAATCGCGATAATTTCGCCAGTGTCTCTCGCCAGCGGCTTTGGTCGGCGGGAGAAAAATCGACGATCTCGGCCTCCGTGATGCCATTGGCTTCAGGCTGATACAGGATTTGTTTGACTTGTAGGCGGCTGATCCCGCCCGGCACGGGCCATTCCAGGGTGTCGCCGACCCGGTAGCCCAACATAGCCGTGCCAATGGGAGCCAGCACCGAGATTTTATTCTGGTCAATATCGGCCTCATTTGGAAAAACCAGGGTGAAGGTCATCTCTTCCCCAGTTTCCAGGTCTTCCAGGCAAACGGTGGAATTCATGGTAATGACCTCGGCCGGAACTTGAGCGGAAGGAACTACTTGCGCCCGGGCCAACTCAGCGGCTAACTCAGCCAGGTCAGCCAAGCCGTACTGATTAAAGCGCCAGGCTGCCTCAAGTAGTTCGCTCAAGCGTTTCAGATCTAGATCGGTAATGTAAATGTCACGGTGTTTCATCATGGTCCTCGTCTATCGAATATTGAACCACTCAAGCCTGGCCTTCCCACAGCTTGAGGGGCGGGGCAAAAATGGAGGAGAGCAGATTGGCATAGCCGGTCTTTTGCTTCACCGCTTCCTCCGTTACCAGGTTTACATCTAAAATGGAGCGGCAGTCGGCCAACAGGGGCGAGGGTAGCTCTCGCACACATTCAGCCAGCCCGCGATCCAGAGACGCGATCAGGGACTCGAGGGCCGCCGACGTATTTTCCACCACGACCACCAGGTGGATGGTGGCCTCCAGAGGTAAATCTGCTTCTGCTTCCGCATCAGGATTGGCGGATGGCTCCAACAGGTAGATCCTCCACACCCGTTTGTCGTTGGCCGCTAGAGTCTCGGCTACGCCCTTGGCTAAGCTATATTTGAAACTCTGGAAGAGTGGTCGGCGTTGGAGCAAGTGTTCCAGGTTCAACTCCTGCTCCACCGGGACCAGCTTATTATAGGTCTGCACCAGGGCCTGGTGGCAGATTCTTTTGGCGATGTTGTCCAGATGGGTCACCAGACCGGTCGACAGCGTTCCGGTAATTTCAAGCTGCGATAAGGTGAGTGTCATTGTTAACCTCCACTAAGATGTTCAGTTAATAGTTGAGTGTAACTATAAGAGATAGCGACTGGAGGAGGTTTCTGGCCGTAGCGTCATGGCCTTTCTCTCCTCACGAGTCGATCCCAGTGTACAATAAAACCGGTGAAAAACGCATAGAAAAAAGCCTGAGTTACATGAAAAATCCATGAAAAAAGGGCAGTTTCGCCGGCGAAACTGCCCTTGCATCTAACTTTTTAGGTTTTAGATAAAAAAGCCCAAGGCAATATAGAGTCCTTGGGTATGAGCTTTACATAAATTATTTACCTATATTATAAGGGAAAAAGGTATAGTTTGTCAAGGGTTTTTAAAAACTCGTTTCTGTTCATTCTGACCTTATATCACAATTTTTCCAGAGGAATGAGGCCAACCGTGAATAAACACCGGGAAGAATTGTAGGCTGGTTTACTAGACGGTCTTCAGTCAGACTACACACCGTTGCGGATGTAAAATTTGGCCGCACTCCAGCCTACGATGCTGCCAAGTAGTCCAATCAGGGCGTAGATCGGCACAGTCGTGATCGCTTTAACATCTTTACAGGTGCATCGTCTTATTAAAACGATGCAGCAGAACGATCAGCAGCAAAAACTGATAAAACAGCCCAATCATCAGATAGAACAAATAACCTGGTTCAGCAGCGTGCAGCATCCAAAATAACTTGACCGGCCAGTAGAGCGGAATCAGGCCAAAAACCCACTGCCAGGGAGGGGAGACAAAATAAGCCAACAATGGGGGAACCAAAAGGACGCCCTGCGCCTTGGCCAGGGCGAAACCCTGCACTTTGTTGGCGGCAAAGGTGGCCAGCACCAGGGCGTAAAAGGGAGCCAGGGGCGCGGCGCTTAAGGCCGCCAGGAGCAGCGATCCCCAGCCAATCTCGACCAGACCGGCCAGAGGAAAGATGAGGAGGGTTATAGCCAGGCTCAGGGCCATGGGCAGGCTGATGCGATAGACCAGGTAACCGTTTAAGGTCAGCGGTGTGACTTGTAGAGCCGTCAATGTTTGATCATCGCGTTGGTCGAGCAGCAGAAAGCCGATGACTATCCCGGCCAGCATCGGCGTCATCAATAACACAACGCTCATCAACAACGGATAGTAAGGGGTCAGGTCGAATTGATATTGGGCCAGCAAGCGGGCGGCGAGCCAGGGGACGCCCCAGCGAATGAGTCCGGCCAGCAGGAGGGGATAGAAAACCATCCACCGCAGCAGAGGATCGCGGCTGACACTCCTGGCATCGATGGGACCGAGCGCCTGTAGCACCTGCAATGTCTTCATCTCATCCGGCTCCTTCGGTTGCAACAACGAACTGGGCGAAAGTCCACCGGCTCCACCAAAAAAGCAAACCCATCCACAAGCCGGAGTAGAGTACGCCATAAAACCACTGCCACGTCGCCACCGGCTGAAAGGCGGCTTGGGTCAGGAGCAAAGGGGCTTGTAGGGGATGCAAATAATACAACCAGCTTTCCCCCAGACCCAGGTAAGGCAGGAAAGGCGGGATGAAGAGCAGGGTGTACAGAAAAGAAGGGAACAGGTACTCGTTGATGGAGTCATAGCGAGAAACGGCGACAAACCCGGCCAGGGTATAGAGAGCAGCGGCCAAGCTCATCCCAACCAGCAGTGGCAGCAGGTCAAAATTCAAACCATAGCCCAGGCCGACGATCAGCAGGTTCTCAAGCAGCGAAAGGCCGGTGAGGGTGATAACTTTGGCGGCCAGGTATTCCCAGGTCCGCAAGGGGGTGACGACCTGAGCCATCAGTGTGCCTTCGCCCTTTTCCAACAGAACCAGCCCGGCGATGAAGTAAAAGGTGTTAATCAACAGGTTAGAGAGAACAAAAACGGGCATAAACCAGCCCAGATTTTTCAGCGGAACCTGGCTTAAGCCCAACACCCAAAAGAGGGCCACAAAGCCGGCCGCATAGTAGAAGCCATTGCGAACCTGAAGCCGGACATCACAGATGATGGTTGACGTGAGACGCTTCATAACAGCTCCCGTCCGGTTACCCGGATAAACACTTCCTCCAGGCTGGCTTCCAAAGTATGGAGAGTTTGCACCTGATGATCTCGCAGCAGGCTCAAAAATTCGGCGTTTTCTCCCAGCCCGGCCACCGGGAACTCCCGGCTTTCCGTGCCATTGACGCCCTGGTACTCCACTCGGACTTTAGCCTGGCCATACCGCAGTTTCAATTCACGAGGCCGGTCAATCAACTTGATCTGCCCATCCACGATGAAGGCGACCCGGTCGCACAACTCGTCGGCGACGGTCATATCGTGGGTGGTCAGAAAAACCGTCTGGCCGGCCTCTCTCTGGGCCTTGATCAGTTCTTT
>CAZUNT010000006.1:11121-74405 GCA_964622215.1 uncultured Caldilineaceae bacterium | reverse complement strand
TCTCCCGCCTGCACTACGCCCCACGTTTCCTCCTCGCCCTCCTCATCCTGGCCTATAGCCTCTACTTTTCCTGGTACAGCATCAACCGCCACAACACCCTCCACTCCTACGCCGCCGATTTGTCGCTGATTGACCAGCCCATGTGGAACACCGCCCTCGGTCCCGGCGGCTTTATGGAGCTGACCTGGGGCGACCACCAGCAGCCCCGCCTGGCCGAACATTTTGAGCCGATTCTTGTTCCTCTATCTCTGCTCTTTTTCCTGTGGGACGACGTGCGTATCCTCCTCATCGCCCAATCCATCGCCCTGGCCCTTGGCGCCATCCCCGTTTTCTGGATTGCCAAAAAACAATGGTCAATGGTCAATGGTCAATGGTCAATGGTCAATTCAAATCTCGCTGCTTGGGCTGCCCTCGTTTTCGCCGCCGCCTACCTGCTCTTTCCCCCTTTGCAGGCGGCTAACGTGGCCGATTTCCACGCCGATCCGTTTGTCGTCGCCCCGCTGCTGTTTGCCTTTTGGTACGCCACCCAGCGGCGCTGGGGCTGGATGTGGTTCTGGGCCGTCGTGGTTATGTCAACCAAAGAAACCCTGCCGCCGCTGGCCGCTATGCTCGGCTTGTGGCTCATAACGACCGCTACCCCCTCCCTAACCCTCCCCCTTAGAGGGGGAGGGAAGGGTGGGGGTGCGGTCAGCCGTCGGCGGGCGGCGGTTGTCCACGGTTTGGCTCTCATCCTCGTCAGCACGCTCTGGTTTTTCACCGCCACCTTCCTCATCGTCGCGCCCCTGGCCCGGCAATATTTCGGCACGACCGGCCCCATTTATTTCGCCAGTCGTTACCTCTTCGAGGGGGGTGTGACTAACTTGGGGCCAATCCTCCAAGACCCCGCCCGCTGGCAATACCTGGTGGGGTTGCTGGCCGCCGCCGGCTTCCTGCCACTCCTAGCTCCCGACCTGCTCCTGCTGGGTCTGCCGGTGCTGATTGCCAATCTACTTAGCAACTTCCCCGGCCAATATTCCGGCGAGCAGCACTATTCCGTGCCGCTGGCAGCGGCCTTCATCGTCGCTGCCGTTTATGGCGCCCGCCGCCTCACCGCCAAAGCCTCACTGCGCCAAAAAAATGGACAAACTTACCAGGCAACTACGCTCATTACCATGACGCTTTGGCTGCTGGGTTGGGTGCTGGGCTGCCAGGCAGTGTATGGCTGGACTCCTTTATCTACCCGCACAGAAGCCTACCCGCCATCCCCCACCGCAGCCCGGCTGGCCGATTTCACCGCGCTTATTCCCCCCGAGGCGATCGTCTCGGCCAGCGCGGCTATCCATCCTCACCTAGCCCACCGGCGGGTCATCTACGTGTTCCCCACCGTTCAAGAAGCCGATTACCTCCTCGTCGACGTCGCCGACATCCCAGGAGTTCATCCCAACGACGCCAAAACCAAAATCCTCGATCTACTTAATACCGGCTGGCATCTGCTTCGAGCCGACCATGGCCTCATCCTGGCCCAAAAATCTCCCTCTACTCCCCCTGCTCCCCTGCTCCCCCGCTCCCCTGCTCCCCTGCTCCCCCGCTCCCCTGCTCCCCTGCTCCCCTGCTCCCCTGCCGCCCCACTCCCCTGCTCCTTCTTCGACTTTGCCCGCACCACCGCTTCACCCACCTACACCACTAACCTGACTTTTGGCGATGGGCGGCTGCGACTCGTGGGTTACGATGTCCATGATGACCCGGATAACGGCGTCACCTTTCGCTTCTACTGGCAAACTTCGGATAAGCTGCCTGAAAAGCTGCGCTTGTGGCCGCTGGTTTATGATGATCTGGGCCAACTGTTGAGCGATCCCACCCAGACGCCGCTGATTGCCACCCTCTGGTATCCCCCGGCGGCCTGGCAGCCTGGCGAAACGATTGTTACCGAAACCTTACCTCAACTCTTACCTGATATCTTTCACCTGGGGTTAGCAGTCGGGCCGGAGGATAGTTTCGCCGATCCCGCTCAGCGCTTCCCTGTGGCCACCCGGCCGGATGAAATGATCCGGCCCCAGCCCGGCCGGTGGGCGCAGTTAGCTACTTTTCGACGCAGAGGGCCGTCCTTGGCCCATTTGCCCGCCATACCCAGCCTACGGCCTCTTACGTCCGTCGAGGTCAGCTTTGGCTCTGCTATCCGGCTAACCGGTTTTAACCTCGAGGAAAACAATCACCATCCCGGCGACACTCTGACCCTCATTTTACAATGGACGGCCGAACAGTCGCCCCCGGCAGATTTCACTGTCTTCATTCATCTCCTGGCCTCCGACGGTCGCCGCGTAGCCCAGAATGATGCTTATCCCACCTGGCTCACACCCCAGCCCACCTCGCAATGGCCGCTTCGTCAGCCCGTGCTGGACAGCCATCGCCTCCATCTCCCTACCAACTTACCCGCAGGTATTTATACGCTGCAACTGGGCCTCTACAATGTCCAAACTCTGGAACGCCTCCGGCTGCCTAATGGCGACGACACTTTTAGGCTCGCTCAGATTGAAATCAGATAACGTGAAGGAGGACGATTTTTGACAAAAGGCTTGAGTCTGTGGTTGTTCGTCATCATCCTCATCGCCCTAGCCCTGCGCCTGGCCTGGCTGGGCGAGCAGAGCCTTTGGTACGACGAGGGCGTAACCTGGCTGCTCTCTCAAATGTCGCCCTTTGAGCTGATTCGCTGGACTGCCGCCGACATCCAGCCTCCGCTTTACTATTTACTGGAATGGGCCGCATCTCATCTCTTTGGGCAGAGCGAGTGGGCTTTACGTTTTCCGGCGGCAATTTGCGGCGTCTTGACCATCCCCCTTATTTATATTTTGGCCTCTCGCCTTTTTCCCGCCGCCTCACCTCCCCGTCTTACCTCCATTCTCGCGGCCGGCCTGTTAGCCATTTCGCCGGTGATGGTTTATTACGGCCAAGAAGCTCGGATGTATACTTTGCTCGTTTTCGAGGCCACGCTGGCCGGCTACCTGCTGCTGAAAGTTCTTCAGCCCCCCTTATCCGAGAAGCCAAATCTGTCTGCGCTTTTTACCCTTCAGCCCGCGCCTTTTTACTACGCCCTAACCATCACGGCGGCCCTGTACACGCATTACTTTGCCGTTTTTTTACTCGCGGCCCACGGACTTTACTTTCTGTTTATTTTCTGGCAGCGAAACTTTCCCAAAAGCCTGGGTTTTCAGGCGCTGCAAATCTCCGGCATTATCATTCTGCTTTTTGCCCCCTGGGTATCTGTTCTTTTCGCTCGCTGGGGCGATGATCCCAGTTATTGGCCCGGCGCGCTCAAGCTGCACGAGACACTGCGTAAAGTTTTCATCAACTTCACCGTCGGCGAAACCGTCTTCGAGCAAACCGGCTTCCACCTCACCCTCGGCTATCTGCTGTTACTACTCATTTGTGCCGCCTACGGGCGTCTCAGCCAGTCAATAAGACAACCAACAGCAAATCCGAATACTCTTAAGCCGGAATCAAAAAACTTAACCACAGAGAGCACAAAGAAGACACAGACGCGAAGCGCGCAGAGACTCTTTGTGTGCTCCGTGAAATTTTTCCGTGACCTCTATGTTAAAAATTTCTTACTCAAAAAACAAGCATCTCGTTGTTTAGGTACTAAATCTTCATCCTTATTTTTAGCCCTCTGGCTACTCCTGCCCATCACCCTGATTCTGGCCTTCTCTTACCAATCGCCCAAATTCAACCCCCGTTACACCCTGCTGTCCTGGCCCGCCTTCGCCCTCATCCTCGCCGCCAGCGTCACCAAACTACGAGAGAGTCCGCTTGCTCCCAACCACCGCCATAAGACAAGTAGCCCCCCCAGCCCCCCCCCCCCCCCCCCCCCCCCCCCCCCGCGGCCGCCGGCGCCAGGGAGAGTACCGCGGACCCCGGGGTTGGGGCGGTTCTTCATCCTCGCCGCCTCGGCCTTCAGCCTCTACAACTGGTTTACCGATCCCCGCTTCGCCAAAGACGATTTCCAGGCCCTGGCCCAATTTGTGCGCGAGCGGATTGGCCCGGATGAAACCGTCCTCCTCAGCTCCGGTCACATGTTCCCGGTGTGGGCTTACTATTACGGCTGGCAAGGCTGGACGCCTCTACCTCGCCTGGAACGGCTCGACATCAACCGTGTCACCGATCTCGGTATTTCCCAAGATATAGCCTCGGCTCTCCAGGGTAAAGGCGGCGTTTGGCTGGTCGGTTGGCAGGATGAAGTCATCGATCCCAACGGCGTTGTGCCCTTCTGGTTAGATGTAATCGGCCGGCGTCCCCACGATGCCGGCGATTTTCAAGGAGTGCGCCTGGAACACTGGCGGCTTGACCGCAGCAAAATGGGGTTGCTCTACAAAAGCCCGATTGAGCGCCCCGCCGTTCCTGCGACCAATTCAGAGACTCCGGCTATAACCTCAAGTTACTATAATTTTGCTGACCAAGTTGACCTATTGGGCATGACCCAGCTTAATGACACGGAATTGGCGCTGTTCTGGCGTCCCCGCCGCCTGCTCCCTGACAATCTACTCCTGACCCTGGGTTTGTCTGACCAGGACGGTTTTAAATGGGATCAGGTTGCCTTTGTCGGGCGGCCCGGCGCTTATCTTTATCCGCCGTCCCGCTGGCCGGTGGGCGAAATTGTGATGACCCGCCAGCCCCTAGCCTGGCAAACCGGCACGCCGCCGGGGCTTTACCTGGCCGAAATCGGCCTGGGGCAGCCCATAGGAGACGTTTCGTCTGACAACTTATCCGGCCATAACTTTAACGGCTGGGATGTTCTTGACGAGCAAGGCCGGCCTCTCCGGCCCACCGCCCTCATAGACTTTGTCAATCTGAGCCGCCTGGTGCAGCCCATTCATAGCCCGCTTGCCTGGCCGGAAACCCCACTGGTTGACTTTCGACCGATCATTATGCTCCGCCAGAGTCAGTTATCGCCAACTACCGCCGAGCCGGGTGATCGTCTTTTGTTGGCCCTGCTGTGGCAGGCCGGCGAATTTAATCTCGACGATATTTCCGTAGCTTTTGATCTTCTCGACGCCCAGGGCCACAGCTTCCGGGTCGGCTCCTCGCCGACGCCCAGCCGCAACTTCAACCTGCCCCACTGGCAGCCCGGCAACGTGGTCAAGGGCCAGTATTGGCTCGATATCCCCCCTGAGACTGCCCCCGGCCCGGCTACCCTGCAAGTGCGCCTGATTAATGAGCATGGTTCTCGTTACGATGAACTTTTTCCCTTCGAAAAATTGGGGATTCGGCCCACCGAACGTAACTTTACACCCCCCGCTTCAGTTGATATACCGCTTGAAGCCGATTTCTCCGGCCAGGTCACCTTGATTGGCGCAGATTGCCGTCCTGCAACCCGTCCAACAGACGCCCCTACGACGCCCCCCCCTACTGGAGTCGCAGCGCCTGGCCCTACCACAAATTCTGAGTGTCGCGCCAGGCCCGGTCAATCGGTCACACTCACTTTCTACTGGCGCGCTGAAAGCCGTCTTGACGCCAATTACACCGTTTTTACCCATCTCCTCGGCCCGGCTGAAACCGTCGTCGCCAACGCCGATCATACCCCCCCCAAGCCCACCCAGGGCTGGGTCAGCGGCGAAATCATCGCCGATACCGTCACCCTAACCGTACCGGCCAACCAATCCCCCGGCGATTACCCGATTGAAGTTGGCTTATACAATGCCGCTATCCCTGATTTTCCACGCTTGCCGCTCGCTAGCGGCGAAATGCAGGTGATTTTGCCGCAACCACTCAAGGTGGAGTGATAGAAGGTTTCATGTATAATTAAACGGTAGCCTTTACCCCATGATAAAAAAGTATTCCACCTGGCTGTTACTTATCATCTTAATCGCCCTGGCTTTGCGTCTCTACAACCTTACCTACCACAGCCTGTGGTTTGACGAGGCCATCAGCGTTCATTGGGCCAGGCAAAGTGTGCCCCGTATCCTGGAAGTCGGCTTGACCCTAGTCGAAGACCGGCTGCCGCCGCTGTACTATTTGCTCCTCAAAGGCTGGACGAGTCTGTTTGGCTTCGGCGAGGTGGGCGTGCGCAGCCTCTCCGTCTTTTTGGGCGTGCTGCTCGTGCCCGTGATGGCCTCGATCACCGCTACCCTATTTAATCGGCGCGTGGCCCTGGTGACGGCTTTTTTAATCGCGCTCAACCCGTTTCTGATCTGGTACTCCCAAGAAGCTCGGATGTATGCCCAGGCCGTTCTTTTCAGCGCCTTAACCGTGTGGGCTTTCTTGAAGATGGTAGCAGGTAGCAGGGTAGATCACGCTTCCCGCTTCCCGCTCTACCCCCTCCTCTTCATTCTCTTTGCCGTGGCCGGCCTGTACAGCCATCTTTACACCGGCTTTTTGCTGCCGGCGTTGGGCTTATGGCTTATCATTAGCTGCCCTCGCGCCTGGCGGCTCTGGCTCATCTTTGCCTTTTGCGCGCTGATAATTGCCCTGGCCTTCGCGCCTCTGGCTATTGCCACCTGGCGTTTCTCCGGCGAAGCTACCCCCGGCGATCCTCTTTCCGGCCTCGGCCAACGAGCCTGGTGGCTGCTGCAAGCCTTTACCCTTTGGAAAGCCCCCCTGCCCGCCCTCCTGCAAATCGCCATTCCCTTTTTCTACACCTTGTTAACCCTCGCCGCTTTCCTGCCCCCCTCTCATGCGCCTCACTTCTCTTCGCCCGCTTCGCTCCCCGCTCCCCGCTCCCCGCTCCCCGCTCCCCGCTTCCCGCTTCCCGCTTCCCTTCTCCTCCTCACCCTCCTCCTCATTTCGCCCTTTGCCATTGCCAACCTGCTGCTCCTGCGCAATTACCTGGCCTTTTTTGGAGAACGTTACTTCATCGTAATGGTTCCCTGGCTGCTGTTACTCGTGGCCCTCGGCACAGAACGACTAAGTGAATGGCTAAACCTTCAAATAACTAAAGCTCACAACAATTGGCAAAACAAAAATTCACTATTCACTGTTCACTATTCACTGTTCACTATTCTTCTTCTCCTCACCGCTCTGCCTCTCCCCGGCCAGTGGAGCGCCCCGGCGGCCAAAGAAGCCTGGCGGCAGAGCGTGGCTTACCTGGCCGAACACGCCACCACCGGCGACGCTATCCTTATCCATCCCGACTGGGTCCGCTACCCCTTCCAGTTCTATTTTCGCGGCCCCGGCCAAACCTACGCCGCTTTCAGCACGATCACGCCTGAAACGCCCCTGGACGATCCCTTGTTGGGAGTGGTGGCTACTCATCCGGTCATCTGGTTGATTCAATCCCATCTGGATGGCCCTGACCCCAATCACCGTGTCGAACAGTGGTTTACCACGCGCTATCCCCTGGTGACAGAGCTTTATCCGCCTGGTATTACCCTTAAAGGTTACGCTCCCGGCTACCAACTCGACGCCCTGCCGCCGGAAGCTACACCGGCTAACCTGCAGTTTGCGAACGGTTTACGATTAATGGGCTATCAGGCCGACCGGGCAGTTTCGGCCACCGACCCTCTTTTTCACCCACCATCAGGCTGGGCGCACGTCACCCTCTACTGGACGGCCACCCGGCCCATTGCCGAAGACGCCGCCCCTTTTGTCAATCTGGTTGGACCGGAAGGGGTGTGGGGAGCCAGCCTGGAGCGAGCTACGGATGCCTTAAAGCTGTATCCAACCTCACGCTGGTCTGTATCCCACGTTATCCGCCACGATTTGGATGTTAACCTGAACCCGGTCACGCCGCCGGGGGTGTATCAATTGGTCGTGGGCCTACACGGTCACGACCAGGAACAATACCCCCTGGTTCAGCTTGAGGTCCGGCCATAGTTTGACGCGTTTTTCTCTTTGTGGTAGGCTTAGTTTCAATGCTTCTCAATCAAGAATGTTTATGGTAAAAAATCTTAACCTGGCTCCAAGTATTTACTTGCTCCTTGCTCTACTTTTTGTCATCCATCTCCTGACCGCCTGCGCTGCCGGCCCCCTGCTATCAAATGTCAGCATCAACCCGCAGACAATTTCGCCTAATGCCGATGGCCTGACCGATGTGACCCGCATCAGCTATAGTCTCAACCGTTCAGCCAATTTATCCATTTACCTGGTGGATCAAGAGGGCCGGCGACATTACTTCAGGCAAAGTCGACGGCGCTCAGTGGGAGATTATCAGGTGGATTTTAGCGGGGTTGTTGACGGGACCATGCTGCCCGACGGCCCTTACACCTGGACCGTCGAAGCGGTAGCCGACGACGGCCAAACGACGACCCAGCAAGGCCAGTTGGTCATCGAAAACGCCGATACGACCAAACCGGAACTCCAGGGCTTTAGCGTTTACCCCCAGGTTTTTACACCCAACCAGGATGGTATCGCCGACCGGGTGACGGTCAATTACTACCTGACCAAAGAGGCCCAGGTGAGCGTTTACCTGATTGCCGCCGACGGCGAAACTCGTTACCCCATCGCCGAAAAGGAGCGCGAGGTTGAGCCAGGCGAACCCGGCTTTCACACCTATGATTACGAAGGTGGGGTTGACCTGGGTGCAGACCCGCCACCCGACGGCCTTTACACGGTTCACGCCGAGGCAGTTGACCGGGTTGGCAATCACACCGTCATTACCGAGACCTTGACCATCCGTGAAGGCGGCGTGCCCCGCGCCGACATTGTCTCCGCAGATGTGGATTTTTATAACCCGGCTACAGGCGATCAAGTTGTGCCCCTTGGCGCAACCCTGGCTTTTACCTTAACCGTCGAAAATTTTGGCAAAGTGCCTATCCGCACCACCGGCCCCACTTCCGGCGAACTCTACCGGAGTGACGAAAATTTCAACACCAAGAATTTTTTCGAGTCGGCGGGCGTGTGGCGGGTGGGTATAGACTATGAGGGCAACCCCAGCTACGCTTACCCCTATCGCTGGGCTATCGGCAACCTGGACGAATTGGAGAAACGAGTCATCAACAACAACACCCAATATTACCTCTTGCCCGGCCGGCGAGCTATTGTAACCGGCTCCATTCAAATTCTGGCTGCTCCGGGAAACAATGATACCGTCAATTTTTGGGCCGGCCTCATCCACGAAAAAGTAGCCATCGATACTTTCAACGACTACGTCAGCCCGACTCCTATTAGAATCGGTTTTTGAATTGATGACCAAGACGGCGAGTCAGCAGATGGATACCCACATTGAGTACACGCCAGCCGCCGGTCCCCCGTCCCCGGTTGCGGTAGCCATTATCATCGTCAACTGGAATGTCCAAGACCTGCTGGCGGCCTGCCTGCGCAGCATCGAGGCCGATTTAGCCGCCGGCCAATTGGCCGCCCAGATTTGGGTGGTTGATAATGCCTCCACCGACGACTCCGTAGCTATGCTGCGCCGCGATTTTCCCCAGGTTCAACTCATTGCCAGCGATAAAAATTTGGGTTTTGCCGGGGGGAATAATGCGGCCCTACGGGCCATTGGTTTTGACCCCAACTCTCCCCCTTTAAGAGGAGGGGGGTATTTACCAGAAACCGTGCTGCTGCTCAACCCCGATACCGAAGTTCATCCCGGCGCGCTGCGGACGATGTACGAATTCCTCAAAAACACGCCCAGGGCCGGCCTGGCCGGGGCGCGGCTGATTTATGGGGATGGTGCGTTCCAGCACAGCGTTTTTGCTTTTCCGGGGCTGTGGCAACTGGCCATCGAGTTGCTGCCCCTACCGGGCCGCCTGGTCGAATCCCGGCTCAACGGACGTTATCCTCGCTCGGCTTACGAGGCCGGCCGGCCTTTTCGGGTAGATCATCCCCTGGGCGCGGCTATGTGCGTCCGCCGGGAGGCTATCCGGCAAGTAGGATTACTGGACGAACAGTACCGTATGTATGTTGAGGAAATTGATTGGAGCAAGCGCATCGTCGCCGCCGGGTGGGAGGCATATTGCGTGCCGGCGGCTGTCATTACTCACCTGGGGGGACAGAGCACCGGACAAGTCCAAGTAAACAGCTTGATTAATCTGTGGACCAGCCGTTATCAATTTTATTGTAAACACTACAATCCCCTCAAAGTCTGGTTGGCGGCGCAAATTGTGCGCCTGGGGATGCAGCGCCAAACCAAGCTGGACCGGCAGGCCGGGCAGCGAGGCGAGTTGGATCAGGCTGAGTTGATCCAACGGCTAAATGGCTACGAGCAAGTGATTAACATCTGGCAAGGTAAAGGGCATGAGTAAAATTATCGCTGCCATCCTCACCAAAAATGAAGCCCGTCACATTGGCGATTGTATCAAGAGTGTCCGGTGGGCCGATACCGTCATCCTGGAGGACTCTTTTAGCGACGACGGTACGGTCCAGATAGCCGCCGCTTTGGACGCCCGGATCTTTCAGAGTCAGTTTATTAATTTTGCCAGAGCAAGGGAGACGGCTCTCAAAAATGCCCGCAGCCTGGGCGGGGAATGGATTCTCTTTGTCGATGCCGACGAACGGGTTACGCCAGAATTGGCCGAAGAAATTCGACGAGTAACCACATCAAACAAAACAGCCGGCTGGTGGGTCCCCCGCCACAACATCATGTGGGGACACATTATGCGTGGCGGCGGCTGGTATCCCGATTACCAACTGCGGCTGATGCGGCTTGATGCGGCCTGCTACGACCCGGAGCGCCAGGTTCACGAAACGGTGATTCTGGAGGGGCCGGCCGATTATCTCAAGGAGCATTTGATTCATTACAACTATGATTCCCTGGCTCAGTTCAACTTTAAGCAAAGTCGCTACATTGATTTTGAGGCCAAGATTTTGAGGGACAAAGGCATCCGGGCCAAGCCGTGGACTTACCTGACGATGCCCTTACGCGAGTTTCGCCGCCGTTATATTTCATTGGGGGGATACAAGGATGGCTGGGTTGGTTTGCAGGTATGCAGCCTGATGAGCTGGTACATGTTTATTACTTATTGGCGCTTGCGGAAGTTATACCAAGCCCGTGAAATATAGTAAACAAAAGGGGGCGAGCACCCCACCTGGCTCGCCCCCTTTAGGAGAAATTAAAGTTTTAGGCCAATTCAGGGTCTAACAAGCCATAGTTGTTATCGGCGCGGCGATAGATTACATTAATCCGGCCTAAATTGGCATTGTAGAAGATAAAAAAGTCATGTCCTAGCAACTCCATTTGTTCTACTGCCTCATCTTCGGTCATCGGCACCATCTGGAACTTCTTGGTGCGGACAATCTTCCGCTCTTGCTCCTCGGCCAGGGCGGTGAGAACTTCCTGTTCAAGCGCCGGCAGCTCCTCCTCTGGGCGCTTGCTGCCAATATGCCCCTGCCAACGATCAATGCGCTTGCCTTTATAACGTACAATCTGCCGGTAAATCTTATCGATCACGGCATCAATCGAGGCGTAGATGGCTTCAGACCGCTCCTCCGCGCGTAAAATGGTGCTATTGGTTCGCAGAGTTATCTGCACAATGTTTCTATCTTTGCTGCTTTTAGTCTTTTCCTGGGTAATTTCAATCCGAGCTTCATCAATTTCCGGCAGATAACGGTCGAGCTTTTCCATTTTCTTTTCCACGTAATCTCGGATGCGGTCTGATATTACAAAATTTTTACCTTTGAGAAGCAGTTGCATTTTTTATGATCCTTTCTAAATTTAGATTTTAAGAACTAACTCGCCCTGGCTAGAGTTAGTCCCCAAACAGCGACAACGCCGCTCTGCTTTAACGCATCAGCACAGGCTTGCAGCGTTGAGCCAGTCGTACACACATCGTCAATAAGCAGAACTCTTTGCCCGGCCAGATTCAGACCGCCGCAGGCAAAAGCGTCGGCTACATTCTGGTGGCGTTCAGCTTGATTCAGGGTCATTTGGGATTGGGTCGCGCGGGTACGCCGGAGCGTTTTGGTGTTAAGCGCTAAACCCAGTAGTTTACTTAACTCTCTGGCTAACAGCTCACTTTGGTTATAACCCCGTTCCCGAAATCGGGTGGGGTGCAGGGGTACGGGCACAATAGTATCCGCAACCAGTTGGTAACGGCCATAAGCATCGGCCAAGAGGCCGGCCAATATCGCCGCGACAGCTTTACGATTACGGTATTTGAGGAAATGAACCGCTGCTCGAACCGGGTTATCTTCAAAATACGAGGCCGACCGGATGCCATCAATATGGGCCAAAGGGTTCTTTTGGCACTGCCGGCAAACCAAAGCGTTGGCAACCACAGGCATGCCACAGCGCCCACACACAGGGGGGGTAATAAGCAAAATTTTGCTCAAACAGCTTGGGCAAAACCAACTGTTCGATGCTTTACAGACGATGCAATTGGGAGGATACAGCAGGTCAAGCAGGACTTGGGTTAACACAGGACCTACATACACACCTGACTTATTAATTTTAAGAAGTAGCTGGCGGTGTTAATCTTCGAATCTTAGTTGGTCACCCACCTCGGTCGCTGTATTTACAATTGTACCCACAGGCACTTCCACCACATAAGCGGATTGAAAAACTAATGGACCTAGCCGATAGGGAGTCATATTGCCGTCAATGCGAATAACTTTATAAGCCTGATCCACATAGACCACATCAATTGGAAATTTCATAAAAAGCGTGTGGATGCTCTTTTCGCCCACTAAGATTAGCCCTTCACCCGATTCAAGTGAGGCGGCGCCTAGCAGTCCACGCAGTCTTAGCCAAAAGGTATTCGCCAGGCGCCCCTGCTTAACTAGAACCTGGTTACGAGTCTGGTTGAAGACGCGCATCTATATTTCTACTTCTGCAACCAGAACGTTTCCATTATAATGAGCACCGCCGGGCCTAACAGTACCACAAACAGGGCCGGGAAGATCAAAAATACCATGGGGAAAAGCATTTTAATGGGGGCCTTGTTGGCCGCCTCTTCGGCCCGTTGCCGCCGCTTGGTGCGCATCTGCTCCGACTGAATCCGCAAAATTTTAGCAATACTTACCCCCAATTGGTCTGCCTGAATGATGGCTGCCACAAAGCTGGTCACATCGGGTACATCCATATTGTAGCTCATATTCCGCAGCGCTTCCCGGCGTAATATCCCCAGGCGCATTTCTTGCACAACTTTGGAGAAAGCCTTGCTGAGTTCATTATCCCACTTTTCGGCCACTTTTTGCAGCGCCCCATCAAAGCCCATCCCGGCTTCTACGGTGATGGTCAGCAAATCCATCGCATCGGGTAAGGCTTTAATAATCTCCTTCTTGCGCTTACCGATTTTGGAGCGTATCCAGAGTATGGGCAAGAAATACCCCATCGCGGTCATAAAGAGCGGCGCGATCCATTTGGCCATACCCTGGACTGAAGGGGATAAGGAGGTGATCAGAAAAGTCAAAACGCCAAATAGCAGGGCGATAAACAGTCGCAGGCCCAAAAATTCGGTCGAACCCCAGCCATAGGGTCTCCCGGCCAATTCGAGCATACGCTCCGCCTCTGCCTTCGATTTTGAGGGCGACATCCGGCTCAACGAATTGCCCAACTTGACCAACAGCGGCCGAATAATCCGCTGGGAAAAAGGCTGCGACAGCTCAATCTCTTCCAAAGTCAGGGTTGAGGTTCGACCGGCAAACTCTTCCAGGCGAACCTGGATGTCCGTAGAACCCTCACCACCCGAGGCGGTCGAGGCCCTCAAGCCAAAGACAACCAGGGCAGCAGTCAGCCCTATGCCAACCAGCACAATGACACCGATGATTATGGGACTCATAAGCTTCAATCTCCCGACCAGCTACAAATCTTTACCCGCACCGGTCAAAGTTACACTTCAATGGCAATAATTCTCTGAATCGCATAGAACCCGGCGGCAATCATCAAAACGCCGGCGCCAATCATAATCCACCCACACGGCTGGGTGCATTTTTCGTCCGGTATGCCCATTGATTCGCAGGAGAAAACCATTTTACCAATATACTCCTGATTCATGGCATACAAAAGCAAGCCCAGAGCAATCGGCAGGAACGAAATAATATAGCCCGACATTTGCCCCTGAGCGGTCAAGACGCCAATTTCACCTTTAATCCGCACCCGTTCCCTGATGGTAAAGCCAATAATTTCCAGGATTTCGGCCAGATTACCACCTACTTCATGTTGGACATTAATAGCTGTAATCATCAGGTCCAGGTCGTCGCTGGGCACGCGGCGCAGCAAATTATTGAAAGCCCGTTCCGTCTCAACCCCCAGGCCAACCTCGCGCACAACCCGCTTGAACTCCATCGCCATCGGTTCCGGCATTTCGCGGCCCACCGCATCCATAGCCTGGAGCAGCGAGTAACCAGACCGCAGGCCATTGGCCATAAGGCTAATGCCATCCCCAAGCTGACCGTTAAACTTTTTCAGCCGCCCACTCTGGCGCATTTTGACGTAAAACTTTGGCAAGAAATAACCGGCCACGGCCCCAATCAGCGGCATCACAAAGCCCCCGTAAATTAACCAGGCCACCGCAGTAATACCGATAATCGAAATCAACGTTAAAGCCCAAAATTCGGCCACGGTCACCTTTAAATCGGCCCGGGCCAAGTCCGTAGCCAAATTTTTACCTAAACCGCGCTCTTCAATAGCCTGGTCCAAATTCTGCGTGAGCAGCGATGGCCCCGCGGCCTTGCCCTTACGCTCCTCGCCTTCTTCGCCCTCCTTTTCCGTACCGCCCACAAACTGCCCCAGGCGCTCCTTAGTAGCAGTATCCCCACGCCTGGAGATAACCACCCCGGCGACGACGACGCCAATGGTCAGTAATAGGCCAACAATAATAACAACTATCATAACAGGTGACATACTCCACCTCCGCTAAAAACACCCATTCTCAAAAACCGGCTAACCCCTCCCTTTAATATCGGCTAACCCCGAAAATATTGGCCGGCAGGATAATACCGGCGGCCTCGATCCGTTCGTAAAACTTGGGCCGAATCCCCGTCGGTTTGAGCCGGCCGACAATTTTGCCGTTTTCAATCCCCTGCTGCTC
Organism: uncultured Caldilineaceae bacterium; assembly: GCA_964622215.1. Lineage (GTDB taxonomy): Bacteria > Chloroflexota > Anaerolineae > 4572-78 > J111 > DSQQ01. Next base: position 59,532 of record CAZUNT010000006.1, on the reverse strand, counting down.
AAAAACAAAAATGTCAGACATGACGATGACATCGCCTTCCATACCCTGCACTTCGGTCACGTTGATAATTTTCCGGCTCCCATCTCTCATACGAGACTGCTGGATAATTAAATCAACCGCCGCGGCTACCTGCTCCCGAATAGCCCGAACGGGCAAATCCATCCCGGCCATCAAGCACATTGTCTCCAGACGGGACAACATATCGCGCGGTGAGTTGGCGTGGGCGGTGGTCAAACTGCCATCGTGACCGGTATTCATAGCCTGGAGCATGTCCAGGGTTTCGCCGCCGCGACACTCGCCTACCACCACCCGGTCGGGGCGCATACGCAGCGTGTTAATGACCAGGTCCCGGATGGTCACTTCACCTTTACCTTCAATATTAGGGGGGCGAGACTCCAGCGTAACCACGTGCTCCTGGCGCAGTTGCAGTTCAGCCGCATTTTCTACGGTGATAATCCGCTCGTCGTTGGGGATAAAAGACGAGAGCACATTGAGCAGCGTTGTTTTGCCCGAACCCGTACCACCCGACACAACAACATTGAGCCGGGCTTTGACACAGGCTTTTAAAAACTCGGCGGTTTCCGACGATATGGAACCAAAACGAATAAGGTCGTCAATTGTCAGCGGGTCTTTTTCAAATTTACGGATGGTCAGGGTTGGCCCGTTCAGCGCCAGCGGAGGAATGATGGCATTCACGCGGGAGCCATCCGGCAAACGTGCGTCTACGTAGGGTGAACTTTCGTCAATACGCCGGCCCAGGGGAGAGACAATCCGGTCAATCACTTTCAAAACGTGTTCATTGCTCTCAAAGAGGATATTTGTTTTCTGTAACTTTCCTTTACGCTCGACAAACACCTTCTCCGGCCCATTGACCATAATTTCGCTGACAGTCTCATCGGCCAACAAAACTTCCAGGGGGCCAAAACCAAGAATTTCGGCTACAATACCCTCAAACAAACGTTCGCGCTCCGACCGGCTGAGAATGATATTTTCTTGAGCCAGAATCTGCTCAAACATATCCTGGATGGTTCGGCGCACTTCGTCGGTGCGAGACACATCCATCGTCGGGTCCAGTTCGGCTACCAGCTTGTCCTGAATACGTTCTTTCAGATCTTTAAAGGCATCACGGATGTGGGCGGCGGCAGGAGCGCGGCGCGCCTGCTGTTCCGCCGGCTTTGGCCTGACCGGGCTGGGCAACCCACCCGGTTTCGCTTCACCTTCGCCAGATTGTTGACTTCGCTCGATTCGTTTTAATAAAGACATACACTGTTCCCTTAAAATTTATGGGGTGCTAATCTTCCCGGAAGCTTGAAACTTCGGGGAAGGTTAGAGCCAGTTATCGACCAAAAAAGCCGGACCGGACAGGCGCTTCCACTTTTTGCGCCGCCGGGCTGAAGGATTTGACCAGGTGGTTGGCCAGGGCAACCGTAGCCTGGGTTAGCAAGCTGTTTTTATCTCCTAAAACGTAGGGGACCCCTTGATTCACCGCCGTTGTTACCGAACGTTCATCCAGGGGTAACTGCGCTTCGATCTTGTATTTAATATTAGCCTCAATATCCTCGGCGCGAATATTGATCCGTTTATCTACCTTGTTCAGGATAAATATCGTCCGCTCGCGCTCATATTCCAGAGCTTCAGTTACCTCAAAAAAGAGCTTGGCATTCTTAATGGCCGGTATCTCCGGAGTAGTTACTACTATTATTTTATCAGATACATCCAAAACACTCAAAACCAGGTCGTCAAGAACGCTGCTCGTGTCAACAATAATGATGTCGAACATGTGGCGCAGTCGCTCCAGCACGTCGGTTACCAGCGCCGCCGTGACCGTATCTGCCATTTCGGGGCGGGGCGGAGCAAGCAGAGTTTTGACCCCAGAGCTGTGAGCAATCAGGATGTCGTCAATCAATTCATTATCCAGCTCCTCGATATGAGCGGCCAGATCGGCCAGGGTACGGCTGGCGTAAAGGTTAAGCAGAACGCCAACATCGCCAAATTGGAGGCTGGTGTCAACTAAAACAACCTTGCTGGCCGCGTTTTGCTGCAAAGCGATGGCCGTGTTAACCGCAATGGTGCTACAGCCAACCCCACCCTTGGCGCTAAAGATTGTCACCACCTTGCCCCGTTCTTGGGGTGTAGTCGCCATAGCGGTGGGGCCGGCAGGCGCCTGAGTCATCGTGGGCATAGCCTGGCGACGGCTGGCCCCTAATTGGTAAACCCGGCGGATGCTGCTCACCAATTCATCACTGGAAAAAGGTTTAATTAAAAACTCTCTGGCCCCGGCCAGCATCGACCGGCGGAGATAATCGGCCTCGCCTTGCACCGACATCATGATAATCTGGCAGAAGGGAACCTGCTGCGAAATGCGCTCGCTGGCTGTAATTCCATCCACGCCGGGCATGTTGATGTCCATGAGGACAATATCCGGCTGCATTTCGAGCGCCATTTGAATCCCCTCTTCCCCGTTGGTAGCTGCCCCCACCACGTCGATATCCGACTCGAAGAAAAGGAGTTTGCGGAGATTTTCCCGCGTTTCGGGAATATCATCCACGATGAGCAGGCGAATTTTTTCTTTTTCCCCTGATGTACTTGCCCCTGGCTTGATGGATCCTGACATAAATTTGTTTATCCTGACGTAGAAATTGGGATGATTACCAACAAGTAAATTTTTTAATTGCCCAGGTGCGCCGCACTTTGGCGAAGCGTAGATAAAACCGCCTCAAAGTGCGCCGCACCTCCTTTTACGGTCGTGGGAATAAAGCAAAAATTCTCTACAGGTTAGAGCTAACCTTATGAGAATTTCGCTTTATTATAAAAATCCGCTGCGCCAGCCAGAAACGGCCGCTTACTGGCTAGGAGCAGGCGTTGGCGTGGGTGTAATCTGTAACTGCTGTTCAATTTCTTGTTCACGTTTCGACGGCGACATGACAAATTCAATCTTGGGCGGCACGGCAATATTGAAGCGGGTCAGCATGTATTGCAAAGTCACTGCCTCGGTCAGGTGATCGGCATTTTCTTCACCCGCTGCCCGCAAAGCCATTTCGCTATAGATAAAGTTCTGGCGCAACCACATTAAAACCAGGGCGTCTTGAGGCGTCACCGCCAGGGTGACCACGTCGGGCGGGGCCGGGGTAGGCGTGGGAGGGACATCCTCGCCCTCGGCCGGAGCAGGAGCCGCTGCTTTCGCCAGCTCAATCCAGGGGCCGACCCGGATTACTTTGGCCGCCTGGACGGTTAACTGGGCCACCCGGCGAGGAAGCTGCTCTTCCCGGGCAAAAACAATGGCCGGAATATCACCCGCCGCCGCCACAAAACGACCCTCATCAATCTTTTCACTCAAAGTAAATTTGCCGGTTGCGTTGCCCTCGGCATCCAGCTCAGGCACCAGAAAACTGAGCTTATTGGGCAGGGTGGTTTGGAATTCCTCGTCCACATCCACAAAGAAGGCTGAGACCAGGATATCAACGTAATCGCCCGGTTGGATGGCGTAGGCGACACTTTTTTGGCGGCTAATCGGGTAAGCGACCGCGACCCGCCCAGCCGGAATTTGGAACGAGGCTTCGCCTGCACCAAAAACGTCGACCAGCATACTGCGGACAATCACCTGGCCCTGGACAATATCGGTTTTGGCCACCTTTCCAATGGTCTCAGCTTCGTCGGCAATAATATCGGGCGGCACGTTATTGGCCGGCCAATCACGGCGGCCAATGGAGCCGGCCACAAACTCGGAGCCGCGCCCAATCGGCTGCAAAGCCACGATAACCTGGGTGGTCGGAATGCCTTCTCCTTCGTCTGGAGCCAAGCCCACCACTGTTGGAGTTGGCGTAGGTGTCGGCGTCCCCCCGCTGAGAAAGAGAAAGGCGACCGCTCCAACCGTTGCCAGGCCCAGCACAATACCGAGTATGATCAGCAGTCTGCCACGTTGCATATTAAACTCTCCTTTTCGACAGAATGAACGAAAAGGACGCTAGCATGAGCATGATACCATTTTATTGAAAAAAGTCAAGGCATGGAAAAAACAGATTTGACATAAGCGAGGAGGAGACCCTAAAGGTTTTGAAAACCTTTAGGGTCTCTCTAACCCATCTAATATTTCGGACAACTATCCGAAGCATCGCCCAGGTAGGTGGCATAGATCTGTTTATCGTTGCCGCCGCCTGTCCAATTATTGAAACCGGCCGCGCTCTCAATCCGGATCCAGACAAAACCGACGATATGGTAATGACCGGTTTGTTTAAACAGAGGTTCGGTATTGTCCTTACTATGAAAGGTATCCCACACCGGAATACGAATTTTTTGGCCGATCAGGCTGGTGAGCAAACCTTCATTCGACTCTATCGTGGCGTCAACCCCCGGCAGAGAGGCCACCCAATCCCCCACACTCAAGGTGGTGTCGTCGGCGTCGTGGTTGTTGTAAAAATCATTCATGGACATCTGGGGATATTTTAATTCCTCGCTAAGATAGGTGGAAGTATTGGCTTCAACCGGATTCCAGGCTAAAAAGCCAAAATCATTCGGGCCGTTGCCATCCAAGATATCGAACGAGGTCCCTTCAGCCGGGATATGGTTATACCTGACAATAAAAGGGTAAGCGCTGCACACCGGCCGGTCATTGCCGCCGCGCGCGGGGGGTATCCGCATCATGGTGTGGGCAAACATGGGCACCGGATCCGTAACCGGGTTTGAGATCAGAGGAAAGCCAAAAAGCTGCGGCTGCCGGTAGAACATCTCCGTCAGCACCACGTAGTTCGCCCCCGGGGTGGCGCTGGTGGTGCGTTTGAGCAACTGGCAATTGAGCAGGTTGTTCTCATCCTTCAGCAGGTCGGCCTCGGCGTAGTAACTGTAGGTGGTGGTGTAGGTAATGGTATCGGTCGGAACCGGGTCATAGGTAAAGGCGTAGAAATCTTTATAGGCCGGCAGGCCGGGGTGAAGAATGATATCGTCCTCGGTAAAACCAAAGTTAGGGGTATAGTTAGCGCTTTTTCGATCGAATTTACTGCAGTCACAACCGGCGCTGCTGATATTGTTCGGGTGTTTGTTGGCCGGGGTCGTCACCGGGTCGCACGGCCAGCCGGTATCAACGGCAAAATGGGAAACAATCATCGCCGGGGTAATGGCGTCGCCGGTTGTATCCACTTGACCCGACAGGGAGTTGAGCATCTGGTTAACCACGCTGTTATAACCCACATTTTGGGCAAACCACGCCTGCTGCTGCGCCGTAGTTAGGCCCGAGGGCGGCCAATCACTGAAATTCATATAACCCGACCGGACGGAAAAACGGGTCGCCTCCCGGCTGACGTTGGCCAAAACCAGGTAGCCGCGCAGCGCCCAGCCCACCTCAAACACACCAATCAGCATGAAAATCAGGATGGGGGCGATGATGGCCGTTTCCACCAGGCTCTGGCCTTGAGCCTGGTTCCGGCCCAGGTTGCGGATTGATTGTAGTTTTTTCATCTTTTACTCCTTTGGTCAAGGCTTGACCTCTACACTTTACAACTAACCAACAATACGGACTGAAATACTGGTCAAGATGATACGGAAAATACCGTCCAGGTCAGCCGGGGTAGCCGCCGGGAAATATTGGCCGCCCACTCCGGGGAACATAGGCACCGGGGTACCGCCGCTGCGGGGGTCGGTGCCGGTGGCCATCGTCTGCAGGTAATCGGCGTTAGCCCCACCGCCGATACCGATGGTGTAAACGATGACGCCTTTGGCCGCCGCCTGCTGGGCGTACCACATGGCGCACTCAAAAGCGGTTTTTTCGTTGCCGATCAATCCCTCCCAGTAATCAGCATAACCTGTCTGGCCGGTACAACCGCTGGGATAGGCATTGGGCGAACCATCGGTCATCAGGATCAGCACCCGCTTGGCCGCGCCCCCCCGGTCGCAGGAGTGCCCGCTGTTCTCCGCCCCGGTACAGGTGCTGTCAACCGTGTTACTGCCCACCGAAATCCCCAACTCTTCCAGGCCCTCGCGCAGGCCCTCGGCAATGTTGGTGCTATTATTGGGCCACTGCCGTTCTACCGCAGTCAGCACATCGGCATAACAGGTCAGCGCATCGGCTGGGGGCGGATTTTTGGTGCGCAAACACTGCAGCTTGGACCGGCTAGCGTCGGTATCGATGACGTTAGTGGTAAAAGAGACAAAGCCCACCTGGTCAAAACCGGGCTTGAGCCGGTACTGCTCTTCCACCCCCAGGCCGAGGACAAAGTTCTTGACCGCCTCCTGGGCGCTGCGGATGGGTTGGTTGCCGGAATAGAGGTCGTTGACCACCGTACGCGTCTGGGTTTGGGGCGGCTGCACCTCCGGCGCGGAAACCGTCATAGTAACGACATTGGCCAGCATGCTTATGCTGCCGCCGGGGGCAGCGATACTACAGCCGCTGCCGGTGCCGTAAAAAGTCGGGTCATAACCGGCTGAACCCGATTTATAACGTTTTGTCGCTTCGGTCGCATTCTTCAGACAACTACAGTCGGCTGTATTGACCGTATTCCCGTAGACGGGATTACACACATTGCAGGCTTCGCGGGTAGCTGAGCCATAGCTGGCCGGCGGGCCAACGGCTTCCCGGCCATCACTGCTGGCCGTCCCGCCGGAACCACCCTCGGCCGTCGTCAACCTGCGCCGCATCGCCGGCGGGACGGCGCTGTTGGAATCGTTGGTAAAGACGATCTTGTCCACTTTGTAACCGGGGCTGCCCTGGTACAATCTCAGGGTGTATTGGGTGCCCGACACGGTGGAGGTGGAGCCAAGCCTGACCCAGCGCCAATCACTTGGCTCGGCCCGGCTGTCCTGCCAGTTATCCCAGATTTCCACTCCCCCCTCTTGCCAATGCACCTCGCCCTGGTTGATCTGCCAGAAGATAGAATCGTCCCACAGGGAGAGATTGTTGCTCGTCCCACCGCCGTTAGAGTCCGGGCTGAGGTTATCCGGGCTGGGGCCGGCATAGGTGAAGGCCTCGTCGCCGCCGCCGGCGGCCCGGATCCAGATATAGGTCGTGCTGTTCGCCCAGGTGGGGGTGAAATCATACTCCACCCAGGGCACATTGCTGGGGCCGGGTTCTTTGAGAGGGCCGTTAATGGGGTCATAGAAGGGGTTATTAAAATCGCCCTCGTCGACCCGGTCGTTCGTCCAGCAGCGGCCGCTTAAAACCGTAGCCGTAGGCGTGAAGGGGCCGGTGCCCTCCAAGAAACAAGATAGGTTGTAGGTAGCCCCGGTCGGGTTGGGAATGTTGCCCGGCTGCTGGCCGTATGAGATGAAGGGCCGGGCGCTGATGTAGCTGCTGCAATCTTGCCTAACGTCGACGCTGTTGTTTATACCACTATCATCTCGGCACACGTCGTCATTATTGGCGTTAGGTGTTTTAATGGTGCAGTTGATCGCGTTGGTCAGGGCCGGGTGGCAGAGATTGGAGGATTGGTAGGTCGGGGAGCCGGCCCGGTTGCCCTGCGCTTCGCTAACTTCGTCGGAGGAAATACCGGAAGGAACGGTTGAGCCGCGCGAACCGCGCTGGATGGACCAGAAGCCCTGCCCGGCTACGCGGGCGTTCAGGTTCCAGTTGCCCACGTTGGCCGAGTATAACTCGGCTTCCACCGTCAAGTAACTGTAGGTGATCGAACCATTCTGCTGCAAGTGGGGCGTGGGCGGATTGGTGCACAACTGGGAGGGCGGCACAGACACATTGGTCGTGTTGATAGGGTCGGCCAGGAGGTTACGATTAAAGGGAATGGGGTTAAAGTAGCCGTTGCCGGGATAAGGGGTAGCAGTGATGCCGTACGTGGTGCGGACCCAGCAGTCGTGACAGATGGTCTGGTCTTCCATCGAGCCGGAGATGTCGAACACAACCACCACATCCAGGGTGGTCAGGTTCTCGGCCACGGCTTCATCCGCCACCGGCAGCTCTCTAAACCCGAAAAATTGCATAAAACTCATGTGGACATTGACCTTGCCGGCCACTTGCACTTTCTGCGCATTGCCGCCAAAACTGCTGCCGGCCGGGTTGCAATTGGCGGGGACGGACTGATACGAGCCGGTGTCAATCATAAAAGTGGCCCGCAGGGGCGATTTGGTCGCCCGGACGTAGAGCGCGCCGGTGACCGCCGTCGTTTTGGTCATGGGCGTTGTGCCGGTGGTGGTGTATACGCCGCCTTCATAAACATTACCCGGCCCTATGGTCAAGGTTGACGAAACCACCGTAGAGGGCACGCACCCTCTTACCCGTATTTCGGTATCCCCCCCCACGTCGTAGCCGTTCAGGCGGATATATTCAATGGCCCGGTCTATCGTAGCCGCCTCATTGTTGTTGGTTAATTCCGGCACGCCGGCCAGGGTGGCCGCGTCGGTAGTCCGGCCCACCTTGACCTTCTCGATATAAACCAGGCCCAAATCCAGGGCCAGGCCCAAAAAGGCGATCAGGCCCAAAAAGGCAGCGGTAAAGATGATAATACTTTGCCCTTTCTGCTCGCGTAGGGCCTCGACATGTTTAGCTTTTAACCGTAATAAAAATTGCTTCAACATACATCCTCCAAACTACACCTTATAGAACGTTAAACGTTGGAAGTCGAAAATTAAAGGTTGTTAGTTTAACTCCCCGATTGCACCCTGGTCACCACGCCTGCCTGAGCGTCAATGACCACCGTGTGGGTTTCCTGGGTCTGATTATTTAAGCCAATGACCAGCCAAACGGGCTGAGGGCTATGGCTGACCCCGCGTAATTGGACCAGCAGTTCCAGGCCGGGATTACTGCCCAGCACTTTGGCCCCGCCGTAATCCAGCCAGGTGGCCAACGCCGCCGAACTATCAATCACCCAACCGTCGGCGGCGATGGTTCGCGGCGGCAAAGTGACCGGGACCGCATGTTCAATCGCCTCCACCTGCCCCTCCGGCGCGACGGTGACAAACAGCAGGCGCGCTTTGGCCGGCGAGTAAAACCGATAGGTCCATAAAGTTGGCTCGCCCACCTGGGCCTGGCCCACCACTTTGGGCCAATCGGCGTTGGCCGAAACCAACTGGGCATCGCCGGCCCAGGCCTGGGCCGCCGTCCGGGCCGGCCGGTACTGGTTCAACCCGGTTACCTGGACAAACTCGACCGTATGCGTTGGCTGAACCTGGGGCAGGCCGGCCGGGGCCGGTCCCGGCCGGGTTGAGGGTTGAGACTGCAACACCCACATCATCACGGCCAGCATGCTGATACAAGCTAACGACATCATTCCGGCTAACAAGATCAGGTCGCGCCGGCGAATCCGTTGGAAGGTGCGCCAGAACGGCCGGGTGGTCCGGGTTGATCTACGGGCTGGAAGGCCTTGTTTGGTTGGCAAGGTGAATCCTCAAGCTCCTATCACTGGTTTTCGTCCCTCTTTAGACCCCTGGGGGCCTGCCCTTCTACTTCTTAATAATGGGCAAATAGACTCTCCCATCGCCGATTTCGCCCTTATCATTTGTCTGATAGGTAAACGGCCCCCGGTAGTTAATGGCGTAATCCGCTTTGTCGCCGCCGACACATTCATCGGCGTGATCGTCTTTCATAAAGACAAAATGCACCGTGGCCAGGTCCGGGTCAATCGAGTAGTCTTCTTGAGCAGTATGCTCCAGCGTGTCCGAAATCGCGCTTGTTTGCGGATAAGCAAAATAAATATCAGAACTGCTGCTCTCGCCGAAACCGCAAGTATCACCCCGCCTTTGCTGCCAGACGACGGCCGCGTTGCCGGCCGTGCCGCTGATGACCAGGCTGGGCCGGAGGCCATACTCCTGCGGCGGCACGGTCGAGGTGGTAGATGTCTTGTTTTCACCCGCATTAGAACTATAGGCGTCATCTCCGGATGGTACATACCTTGCATACCACCTTGTCCCGTTCTTCGGCCAATTCTCCCCCTCATCCGTGGAAGTAATAGACATAAGACGAAAATCCGTACTACTGGTCTTCAGAAGGCCATCCCAAACCAGGGAAACCTGGGCGCTGCCGGCAGCCATAGCCAGGTTGTTCAGCTTGCTATGGTCCGAGGAAATGGCCTGATCGTCCGCAGTAGCGCCATAGCCGATGATGGCGAAGGATTTGGACGTGTCAGCCGAAAATGGGCTGTCATCCACCGACCGGCGATATTCAACCGAGGTGGCGGGAAAGGAGGCAGACCCGCACAAAAAAGCCAGGTGGATCCTCTTCGTGCTCGTCCAGCCCAACACGGGCGCTTCGGCCTTGCTGCCCGCACATAGACCCGGTGTTACATACGCCGGCCAGGCCGTGACGCTGTCGGCGGCCGTCGCCCGGGCCATTTCGATGATGTTGCCATTCAGCCAGGCCACGTGCAGGACATTATTGCCATCCACCACCAGGTCCGGATAGTTCAGGGTGCCGGTTCCGGTGGTGCGCACGCTATTCCCGGTGGTACAGGTGGGTTGGGTGGTCGAGTGCAGGCTACAGCGAGCTGATTGAATAGCAGTGTTGCTGCTGTTCACCCACACCACGTAAACGACATTGTTAACGCTCCGGTTGAAGGCCGCCTGGGGACTGCTGCCCAGCCCCAGGAAGGTCGAACTGACCCAGCCGTTGGGATCGGCCGAGGCCGATTTCAGGTAGACCGCCCCGGCCCCCGGTATGGCGCTGTTTTGTTTGTAGTAAGCTACGGCCAGGTAGGCCCCATCGGCGCTGATTTCGATATCCGGCCCGGCCCCGCCATCGGACGACTTGAGCTTAATGTCGGTCCCGCCGATGGCCCCGGCCGGGAACAGCCAGAGAAACAGGGCTAAGGAGGCCAGGAGGGCTGAACTTAACATCTTCCACAGGTTCAGTTTGTTCATCGAATGATCTCCTTGGGTCAAACCTGTCAGGTCTGGCAGACCTGACAGGTTTTTGGGTAAACGTTTTAGTTCGTCGGGAACAGGTCAAGCCGGGTGACCAGCGGGTTCTGCAGCGTATGGGTTGTCTGCAGGTTCACCGTCACGTTAGCGGCCAGGGTATCAATCTGAGTCGGATCGTTCGGGTCGGTGATGTTATATTCGGCATAGATAAAGTACTTGGTCCCGCTGGCCGTGGCCGGCAAGTCATAGAAGTTAAACTTGCCATTCTGGATGGTGAAGGTTTTATACAGGGTTCCATTTTCGGCATAAGCCCAAACGGTGACCCCGGCTATTTTTTGAACGGCCGCACCCAATTGGTGCAGCACCACATCGCCGGTGATCTTGGTGCTGGCCGTGGCCGGCTCCGGTTCGCCCGTACAAATACCTAAATTAATATCGTCAAAGTAAAACTCACTGGCATTGCAGCCGGGATAAGGGCAACTGGGAGTGGTTGTGTTGCTGGTGTTGTAGATGTAGAGATATAAGTTCTGCCCGGCATAATCGGCCAGGTTAATACCGCCGGCCAGCGGCAGGGCCACGCTCTTCTCGACCCAGCCGGTTTGGGTATTCGGCGCAGCCGCGACGTTGTCGGGCGGCACATCGCCGGTGAGAATCAGGGTCGGCGTGCTGATCATGGTTCCGGTCAGGCCGGGGGTGGTGGCCACGACGGCGTAATACTGATCTTCAATCTCATCCCCATCCAAGTTGTTGAGATTGTAGACAAAGCTGAGTTTTAGGGTCGTGTTCGCCAGCAGAGCGGCCGGCATCTGGAACGGCTGGTAAAAGTAGGGTCTGTAGTAGGTGCTGCCGAACGAGTGGGCCAGGAGCCGGCGGTTGCCGGTATAGCCGCCGGGGCCGGTAACTACCCCCTGGTCGCCGGCCAGCACCCAGGCGCTGAGCGTTTCAAAACTTTTGTTTAGGAGCGGGTCGGTACAGATGGTTAAACCGGGCGGAATCGTCGATTCCGTTTCGGGCTGCTCCTGGGGGCAAACCGAGGTATTGGAGAACTTAAAGTTATCGAATTCGGCCTGGCCATTGGTCCAATCCTGCCAAGACACATTGTACAGGCCGATGTAGACCTTCGTCGAACTAATGGCGATAGTTCGAGTGGTATAAACCGTCCACTGCGCGTCGGTAGGTTCAGCCGATTGTTGAGCATAGTAGAAGGTAAAAGTATCGCTGCCGGGCTGGCGATTAAGGCGCAGCCAGATGGGGTTACTATTCGAGGGAGACAGGGTGCCGAAAGGGCTTTGCTGGCCGGTTGTGCCGGAGGCAGTCCGATAGTTCATCTGGATCCGGTGCCGGTCGGGGTTGGTGCTCGTATCCCGGATTAAACCAAAATCAATCTTGGCGCTTTTGCTATTGGCCGGGTCAACCCGTACTTCCAGGCCCGCATTGGCATAATTGGCGGAAACCGGGGCGGCAAAAACCTGCACCCTCACGTCCAGGCCCGGCTCGGTGGTGATCGGCTGGGTTCGATACAGGAGCACATAACCGCGATTGCTGGCGTTATCGTCGGTGCCGTTGTTGCCTTCGCCGTCGTTGCTCATCTGGAGGCGGTTCCCAGAGATTCTAGGGTAGCCGGATTGGTTTTGAGTGTCGGTGGTGTTATAAATTTTCGTCGTCCAGGCAGACAGGCTGCTCAAGCCGTCGGTGATGTAGGGATAGGCGCAGCCGACGGTAACGGTATTGCTCAGGATGTTATTAACCTCGCTGTTTTCGTTAAAGACGAAGTTGGAGGTATCGGCGTAACCGTAGAAGGTGTGCGTGCCGTAAGTGGTCAGCGAGAAAGGCTGGGTCATGTTAAACGTATCGCCGGGCTGGCCATACGGGGCCACGATGGGCGGTTTCCACAGTTTAACATCGCCGGGGAAGTTGAACTGGTTGGCCTTGTAGGCCGGCACCAGCGGCGATGGGTCGGCATAAAGATCAACATCAAAGAAGCGCGCAATGGTGACGGGCTTGGTATTTTGAATCGTCACCGTCAGCGGGATGTTGGTGTTGATGTTGGCGCTGGCCGGCAGTTGGACCTGGGTAATCTTCAAGTCGGCCGTGTCAATGGCCAGGGTGGTGGTAGCAACCAGGGCATTGGGCGAGATGGTTTGTTGGGAATTTAGCGGAAAAGCAATACCGTAATTAGCCGAACTGGCCGCCGGGCAACTGGCCGGCAGGTCGAACAAACTATAGGTGCGCTGGCCCTGGCCGTTGCCGTCCGTTTGAATGGTGAAGGGCTGGCCCGAACTTTCCACCAGGGGCACGCCGGCGTAGACAATTTGATAAGCGGAATCAGGCACGTGGTAGGTCAGGCTGATGGTGATGGTCGCATCCGGCAGCGCCCGCTCTCCTTCCAGCACGGTGATCAGCGGCATCGAGGTCACCGTAAAATCGTGTTGGGCCACCAACTGATCATTAGAATCCCGATAAGAAGCAATGGTGTGATTGGTCGCCGGGCCGGAGGCCGCCACCGTTGGAATGATGTAATTCTGGGCGGCCGATTGAGTGGTTGTGCCCACGTCAAAGGGATAATCCGGCCCGCTGGAGCCGCTGACCGGCACCGTGAAGGAACCAAACTTGAGGTAGTAGGGATTGTTGGCCGGGAGATGTTTATGCACCCGGATGGTAATCGTGGAATTAATGGGCCAGGTATACCCCCCGTCAACGGTGATATAAGGCCCGGAGGGCGTGTTTAAAGTAATTTGCTTGGTCGCAATCTGGGTGGAGCCGGTCATGTTGGGCGGGCTGGCGGCCGGGTGAGAAGTAATGTTATAGCTCCCGTTGGGCCAGGTGTCAAGCACTGTCCAGACAATGGGGGTGCTGGTATCACCCTGGGCATTGGTCGTTTGGCTGGTTCCCAGGAAGGCGGTATAAGAGCCATTACTAATTTTCAGGTCGTACTTTTTGCCGGGGGTGTGGCCTTTGAGCAAAATGTAGACTATTTCACCCTGGGCGAACTCGGTTCCGCCGCCGCTGATGACAATCAGCGGCTGGGTAATAAACAGTTCGGCGGTAGCCATCAGGGAGTTGTCACTGGCCCGGCGGCTTTGGAGGGTGCAGGGAGTGCCGCCCACCGGGCAGAGGCTGCCCACAGCCGGCACTTTCCAATCAGGGAGCGTGACATCGGCATTTACCGGCGAGGGGGTCAGCAGTTGTTGGGAGGCCAGGCCGTAGTTAAAATAAACGTTAAAGGGCTGTTTGACCGAATCGTGCGCCACCAGTTGAATCCGGATATAGGAATTGGCGGCCCACCGGTCCTTTTGCTCACCCGTATCGGGATCGGTCACGACCAGGAGAGCGGTCGCGCTTATTTCTACTTTCACCTTCTGGGGGGCAGTCGCCAGCCGGTTGGGGTACTGGTTATCCCGGGTGGAATAAAGATCATACTCGCCGGCCGGAATATCGAGGCTAACCAGACAGTCATAATCGCCGTTATGCTGGGTGCTGGTGTTTTTGTCGGTGCAGATTTCGTAGTCGCCCAGAAAAATATCATAGGGGCCGCCCTGGTTCTGATGATTCTCCAGGTGAACCGTCAACTCCTGATTTTGCTTGATCGTGTAGCCGCTGACCGACCAGATCCGCTCCCCGTTGGGGCCGGTTCCGGTCGAGGTCGTATCGGTGATAAGGGTATTCGAGCCTATACTCGGAGGCGGCACATTGCCCAGCGAGGGGTTAATCCCCTCATTCTGCATGACTAATTCACCCCCCACCCGGATGTAGCTGTCCGGCCGCCCCATCAGCGAATCGGACAGAGCATCATAGAGGGGGTCGAACATTTCGACGTTGTAAAAGATTGACACCTGGACATTCAAGCCCTGGTCGCCGGGGTACTCCGCTCTCTCAACGGTTGTAAATATCTTGGCTCCCGTAATTGAGGTGGTTTCGGTGATGGCCTGGCCAATAATCGCGATGCCGTAATTGCCCCCACTATCCGTGCAGGCAGCCTGGTTTAAGATCTCTTGGGTAGTATCGCACTCTTTCAGCGTATCCGAAACGAGCATGGTATCGAGGCGGCGTCGAGCCACCTCCCTGATCGCCTCTAATCTCTTAGCTACATACTGCTCATCATTACAAAGCCAGGGGTTAGAAGCGCTAGGCTCCCCTTCGGGTCTATTACAATAGGTATTAGGGTTAGAGGTAATATAGGGTTTGCCGGTAACGGCATAACGGGCCGCTTCCCTGGCCGCCGTTTGGACGGAGGTATAAGCCCAAATGATCCGGGCGGCTTCAATGATACCGAGGAGCGCCATTAACAGAAACGGCAAAATCAATGCAAACTCTACCAGACCTTGACCTCTTTGCTTGTTTTTTAACACGGCAAAACTCCCTAGACGACTTGGCGTCTATATTTCTCAATAAGGTTTGTCTATGATAGAGTCTAACATCCCAGAAAAAGGATACGGGCAGGCCGGTAAATTGTTAAAGTTTAAGCTTAGTCCATTAGTACCAGCCGGCCCGGCGTTTGTTTCTCCTTTACACTTAAATTATAAAAATCAGTTCGGAAGGTGTCAAGGTGACCAAAAGGCTAAGAGGAGACCTGACAGGTTTTGAAAACCTGTCAGGTCTGTTAGGCTAAGATAGTAAAAGACCCCCAGGGGCGCTACGCAAACCCCTGGGGGCTGGAGGGAAACTCGAGGAGAGGAGACGGGAGACCCTAAAGGTTTTGAAAACCTTTAGGGTCTGTTACCCTGGGGTCTGGAGGGAAACTTGGGGACAGGAACCTGACTCAGACCACCGGAACCCAGAATTCGATCCGGGTGCCCCGGCCGAGGCCGCTATCAATTTGGATTTCACCACCCAACATTTCAACCTGCTCCTGGGTGGAACTCAACCCAATGGTTTTACGCTGGCGGGCTGCGGCCAGGGCTTCGGCCACGTCAAAGCCGCTGCCGTCATCTTCCACGATGGCAACGGCCCGGTCTTCGGCCACATTCAACGAAATCTGGACATGGGTAGCATTGGCGTGATCCCGGACATTTTTGAGCAGGTTTTGAATCACCCGGAAGATGGTGACCTCGGTGTGCGGCGGCAGGCGGTTATCTCGACCGCTGATGGTAATGTTGCAAGCAATCCCAGTTTTCTGCTCAAAGTCCTCAATACTTTTCTTCAAGGTCGGCGGCAGTCCCAGGTCATCCAGCATCATCGGGCGCAGGTCAAAAATAAATTCGCGCACCTTTTGGAAAGTGTTGGTCACGGCATTCTTAAGTTCGCTTAATTCCGTTCTGGCTCTCATCGGGTCGGTATCAAACAGGCGCTCGCAAATTTCAGCCTGTAAGATCAGGTTGGTCAAGGATTGGGCCGGGCCGTCGTGTAACTGGTTGGCCAGGCGCTGCCGTTCACTTTCCTGGGCGTTGATGATTTTGATGATGCCGCTGGCTTCGCCGCCGTCGCCGCCAAGTTGTTTGGGGCTACTGGTCTCGCCGGCCGAGATGAGCGATCCGGACACATCCAAAATACGGCGCAGGCTTTCGGCATAACGCCTGAGATTTTCCTGGCGGCTCTGCAACTGTTCAACCTGGCCGCGCATCATAAACAGGCGCATCTGGGCCTCTTGGGCCGCATTGTAGATTTCTTTAATATCCTGACGCGGCACGGTATCAATGTTGGCTTCCATCGTCCGCACCTTGTTGGTCAATTGGGCGTTACGCTGAGCCAGTTTTTCCACTTCGGCGGAACTTTGCTTAACCAGGATGTCAATCTCTTTCAACTCTTTTTGGATTTGCTCAAATTCCTGGCCGGTTTGTTCCATCACCTGGGTTGGCGTAGCAGCGGCAACGGGCACCTCAGGCGCGGGTGGTTTATCTCTACTCAGGCCTTGTAAACGTTGTAAGGTCATATAGCTCTTTAACCTTCCTCGTCGTCATGCAAACGAATCCAGCCCCGTCTAACGGCATAAAGAGCCGCCTGGGTCCGGTCATTGACCGCCAGTTTGCGTAGAATGCTGGTCATATGGTTTTTGACCGTTTGGCGGCTAATTCCCAGGGCATAGGCGACTTCTTTATTGCTCTGCCCGCGGGCAATGTGCTGTAAAATTTCCATTTCTCGCGGAGAAAGAGGCGCAAACATTTCGTTGGGCATGCCGTCAACATAGGCCACTTTATCAAACTGTTGGAGCAGCCAGGAAGCAACTTCGGGCTTATTCAGCACCTCATCGTCGATGACATAATTCCCCTTGCTGACCTGCCGGACGGCTTCGATCAAGCGGCGAGGAGTAATATCTTTAGGGAAATAAGCCGCCGCGCCGGCCCGAACGGAGTGGAAGATTTGTTCATCATCATGGTAGGCGGTGAGCATAATCACCGCAACTTCGGGAGCCACCTGCTTTAACTCCCGGGTCACCTGCAACCCGTTCATACGGGGCAAATTGATATCCATGATGGCAACCTTGGGTAAGAGTTGCTTGGCCAGGCGTAAAGCCTCCTCGCCATCGGCTACTTCCATGATTACTTCCAAATCCTCCTCAGCCTCCAGGACCCGGCGCAGTCCCTGTCGAAAGAGAGGATGGTCGTCAACCAGCATGATACTTGTTTTAGCCATTGTATTTTCTCCTCGCCTGCTACCTTTTTATAATTCAGGATAAGGGATCGACAAAATGACCTTGGTGCCGCCCTGGGGGTCGCTGAGAATTCTCAGTTTGCCGTTCAGTAACTCGGCATAATCAACCATTCTGGCCAGGCCCAGATTTTTTTTGGATTTACCAACGCGCTCCATATTCAAACCAACGCCGTCATCAATCACACTGAATTGTAGCGAACCATCTTTTTCCTCAATGATCACTTCGATTTGAGTAGCCTGGGCATGGCGATAAGCATTAAGCAGCGATTCCTGAATAATCCGAAAAATGGTTACCTCGATAATACTGGGTAAACGCCCGATGTTCGTATTGACCAACAATTTTGTAGGTAGGCCGGTCCGGGCTTCAAATTGTTCCAGATACCGCCGGATACCGGCGCCCAGGCCAAAACTCCCCAGGATCGTGGCCGGCTCCAGGTCCACAATAAATTGACGGATATCGGCCAGACCACCTTCTAATTCCACTTGTAAGGATTCCAGACCGGCGGCCACAGCTTTTTGATCGTGCCCCAGCAGGGTGCGACAGGAAGCCAATTCAAAAACGGCGTTGGCCAATAATTGACCCACCCTGCTTTCGAGTTCATGGGCTAACTGGGCCCGCGTCTCTTCCTGGCTCTGCAAAATCCTTACCAGCGGCCACTGTTCGCTGTCAACCGGAGGGGCCTCAAAATTTTGATGCAGATAAAGTTGGATAGTTTGGCTTTGTTCAGACAAACGGGTAAGCTGCTCGCCAATTCGCTGCAGGCGCACCGCCTGTTCGCTTTTTTCCGGCGGGCGGCCATTGGTTGAATCCGGCAGCGACTGTTCGTACTTCAACAAGGCTTGCTGGGCCAAAGTGCGCAGTGTTTGTTCCGTTTCTTGTAAAGCCGTGTCAAGGCTGGCCAAGAAATCTTCGAGGTTGGCGGTTTCATCACTCATGCGATTTTCTCCACCGCAACTATAAGCTCTAGTAGTATACCATAACCAGGCCATACCTGTCCAGAAAAATTTAAAGAGTAGGAGGAAGTAAGGAGTAGGAAGTAGGAAGTAGGGAGTAAGGGGTAAGGTGATAAGATTTGCAGCTTACCCCCTACTCCCTACTCCTTACTCCCTACTCCCTATCCGATACACCACCATATTGTCGCCGCCGGCCTGAAGCGTCCAGGGGGCCTGGGTACGATAGAGGGGAGCCAACCTGGGGTCCTGGGTCAGTTGAGGATACCAGGAAGGAAAGGTTACCAGATAATCGGCCTGGCGCGTAATGAGAAAATCGAACAAGGCGGTTTCATCTCTGATCAGGGGAATAACCTCCGGGGTAATCAGGCCGGCCAAGTCAAGGAGGGGCCGTTGGGTGAAATAGCCAACAGCGCCGATATCGTGGGCGGCAATCAAGGCATCAGGGGCAACATGGGCCTCGAGCCAGTGGGCGACAGCGACCATTTCGCTCTCGATAAAACGTACATCGCGGCCATACGCCTGCGCTCCAATGATAGTAAAAGCCAGGGTTAACGCCGGCAGCGCTAACACCAGGGCCTGCCGGGTGGCCCGCAGCGCCACATTGCGGCGGGGTATCTTATCTAACAAGCGGACCGTCCCCCACACGCCCAACAGAATCAGCCAGGGAATAGCGGGAATTTGATAGCGCCCGTGCTGGTAGGTCACGGGTAACCGCAAGCCGTACAATATCAAAAAACCCACCCACCAACCCCAAACCAGCCCTAAATTCGGGCGGCGCTCGGCCACGGTCAGCCAGGCGGCAAAAAACAGGCCGGGCAGTAAAAGAATTTGCGCCCCAATTAAAATGACCCGAAAGACGCCCTGAACCGTTTCCATAGAATCGCCAAAGCTGCCAAACAGCCGCCACCACAGCGGAATTTTCTCCAGGATAATTCGATACTCGGCCTGTTTGGCGTAAAAAGTATTTGGAAATGGCAAGCCGGTGTTCCAAAGATGAAAGGCCACGTAGGGGGTTAACAACAGACAGATCCCGGCAGCCAGCCATAGCCAACGACGAAAAAGAGAGAACGGCCGGGAACTCTTAGGACCTGTAAAGCCGGTTAAATCCCCGGCAGTTCCCTTAGTTCCTTCAAGCCCCCTTTGGCATCTCCACCACCGGTAAGCCATATCCAGCCCGATCAATCCAACCAAACCCAGACCTTCCGGACGGGTTAAAATGAGGAGACCCCCCAGGAGCCCCAGGCTAAAATTAGGGCTTGGGGATTGGGGGGGGGAGGGTGAATACGAAGCGTGGAGATAACGTTCCACCAAAAACAAGGAGAGCCAGACAAACAGAATTGTCTCCATGCCGGATACGGCGGCCCAGATAAGATGCCATTCGAACAGGCAAAACAGTCCGGCCCACCGGCCAATTCGTGGCTCTTCAGGAAAGAGGTGTTGTCCCAACCGGGCTGCGGTCCACCCCGTTAAACCCAAAAAGGTCAGGCCCAAGCCATAGGTCCAAATTTTGAAAGGTAAACCCACCAGATAGCCCAGGCTGAGCAACAACGACCACAACGGAGCGGTCGAACCGGCGCTAGGCACGCCGGGGATAAAAGCCAACTGCCCGCTGCGGGCCAGGTTACGGGCGTAGGTCTGGTGAATCCAGGCATCGTCAAGAGGAAAGCCGGAAAAACCAAACCCCCAGGTTGAGACGGCCAGGTAGAACAGGCCCAGGAGGTAAGCGCCCGCTAGCCAGAGAAGGAGGGGGAAAAATTGTGAATTGTGAATTGTGAATTGTAAATTGTGAATGAAGTGTTTATTTTTCACTTGGCTAAATTAATCCAAACCGTTAGTTCATTTTGAAAATATAAACCGGGTTGCCGGCGTCATCGCCGAAGGTTTGGACCAGGGTCAGGTCAGGGTGAGTAAAGGTTTTGGTGTAAACTTCAGTCAAGGGAGCGGGATGATTTTGATCCAGGATCAGATAATCTACGTGATACCGGTGGGCCGCCTGCAAGGTGGCTGCAATAGTTTCGTTGGGAACCACCACACTCAGACCCCCTCCATGATACCGATAAGCCGGTGGATTGCCAATCATGACCGTCGCCGCCGGATTTTCCTGCTTTACCCAGGCGGCAATGGCCGGGTAGAGAGCATCAGCCTGGTTCCAGGCCTCGTTTTTAAGCACGCGCCCATAATAAACAAAGCCGCTCAAGGCCACCGCCATCAAGACAACCCCGGTCCCAAAAACTCGTTTGGCCGACCGGGTATGCCAGCGCCGGCGATACGTCGCCACCCAATCGACGGCGCACTCCAGGCCCACCATTGCCGCAGCATAGATAAACGGCAACAAAGCCGCACCGGAATGAAAAAGTCCGCCCCGCGCGCCGGGAAAGGCAAAAACCAGGGTCATCCCGATAAAGAGCAGCCCGGCATATAAAACGACCAACTGAATTAAGGGCTGGCGGCGCAGTGACCAGGCCCCAACTAAAGCCAATGGGGCCAAAAAAATCATACCCCACACCGCTAAAACTGTTTGCAAGTTGGTCATAAAAGCCCACCACCGGCCCTGCATCACCGGCCCAAGCCCTTGGGCAAAAAAGGTCCGGGCCGATAATTCACGGTTGTAACTGAAAAACTCGTCGTAATTCGCCAGCCACATAGTCTGCGAACCAACCGGCGACAGGGGAACCCCCATCACCTGCCAATTACGGATGAACCAGGGAGTCATCATCAACAAGTAGCCCAGGAAAAGGGGGATAAGGAAGGATGAAGGATGAAGGATGAAGGATGAAAGAGGAAGTATCGAGAAACGGGATGAAGAGTTAGGCGTGAGGTGAAGAGGCGAGGAGAAGATGACATGAGAAGGTGATACGAAACGGGCGAAGAGGCGAACAATATAAAAGATGACGATGGCAACGAGCAGGAGGGGGCCGTCGGCGCGGGCGAGGTGGGACAGGCCGGCCAAGAGGCCGGCGGCAAAAAACCAGGCCAGGGCTTGGGGATTAGTTCCATTCTCGCTTTTTTCTCTACTCCCTATACCCTGCCAGGCAGCTAACAGGGTCAGCGATCCGGCCAGGGCAAAGGGGGTGAAGTTGTCAATCGCCGTCCAATAAGGGAAGTAGAAGCCGCTGAAAATCGCCAGCAAGCCGGCCAGCCAACTGGGCCAGGGCTGTCTCGACAGGGCATAAGTTATCTTGTAAGTGAGGGGGGCCAGCAGGGCGGATAGGACGACAAAGGGAATTTGAGCCGCCCGATAGGACACACCACCCAGAACCAGCCCCAGCCAGGCCAGCATCGAGGTCAGCGGCATCCAGTAGAGGTGGCTGGGTTGAGGCGGCAGGCCGGGCCGGCCCAGGTAATTCCAAACAAAATCCTCCACAAAACCGCGCCCGGCCGCCAGGTTAAGCGCGTTGACATAGGAATAGGCAGCATCCATATAGTTAGGCTGCTGTTGAGGCCAGGCCGCTAACAGGCGAATAAGCAAGGCCAACAGAAAGAGTACAAAGTAAGGCCGGCGGGATTTCATGAAAACTTTTAGCACTTTCAAACTCTATTCACGCAATTCATAAAGTTGATACGCCCCAACTACATCAAAAACCGGCTCGAAATAATGGGCCTGCAATACCGTTAGCTGCTCCAGCGCCGGTTTGTAGCTTCCCGCAGTATCTTCATTTTTGATGAAATCCAGCCCCTGGCGATTAAGTAATACATGAGTAATTCCTGCCTTGTGCCAGGCCCGAACAATTTGGGCGGCCTTTTGGTACAAGTATTGGTCGTGGGCCAATTGGTCTAAAATGCTGTCGGGCCGGCATTCGACCTGGCAAAAGTAACTGCGCGGCTCCCACAGCAAAAGCACAACGGCGGTCGAAGGCAGGGTTTCGTTCAGTTGTTCTATGGTGGCGTAGTAAGCTCCCAGGCGGCGAGTCAGGTACTCGGCGCGAGTCTCCCGGCCGGTGAGATAAGCCAGGGGGTTAACTTGAACGAAACTCAAAGTTAATTCGACCAGGTTAAGGACCAAAACCAGGCTGATCAACAAATTGGCGAAGCGCCGCAACGAAAAACCGGGGCGATCCAGGTGAACCAAATCTTGCCACAGCCAGCCGATTACCGGACTCAGGGCGGTCAAGCCCGTTAATAACAGCCGGGATTGCCACAGCGAGCGCGACCAGATGACTCCTAGCGTCCAAAAGGAAAATTGGGCCAGGGCAAAAATCAGCCATAGGTCCAGGGCCGGCGGTCTTTCGGGCCGGCGGGCGCGATCCCCGCCGGGATAACGAAACAGGCCATAGAGCAAAATGAGGGGTAAAAAAGCCAAAAACAGCGGCCCGGTGCGCCCATCAAAATAATTGACATCCTTCACCCCCAACGTGGCCAGAACAGGCAGGCTCAGCAAGGTTGGCAGGTCGAAGCCGATGCCGGTTCCTGCCTGAGCGTACGCCTCGGCCCGAAACGAGTCCCAGAAGAAACCGTCAAAGATGCCGGAGAGAAATGGATAGAAAGGGTTGCCGGTAAAGAAGAAATTTTTGAGATACCAGGGCAGAGCGACGAGGAAGGCCGGGAGAGCGAAGTAGAGCAAAGGGAGGAATTGTGAATTGTGAATTGTGAATTGTGAATTGTGAATTGAAGGTGAGATGGCCGTTTCCTGTGACCTGTGACCTGCCACCTGTGACCTGTAACCTGTAACCTGCCACCAGATTAAGATTAAACCAAGCGTCAGCGGGCCAACAAAACTGGTGTATTTTAAGCCCATGGCCAACCCGGCGAAAACACCGCTGAGAACAAGCCAACGGGGGTTGGGGGTTCGCGAAGCGGGTTGGAGGTTGGGGGTTGAAGGTTGAAGGTTCGCGAAGCGGGTTGAAGGTTGGGGGTTGGGGATTTCAACTTCTGACATCTGACTACTGGCTACTGACATCTGACTACTGGCTACTGACATCTGACTTCTGAGCAAAGCGTACAGCGCGGCTAATTGGTAAAAGGCCAGGGTCAGGTCGTTGTAGGCCCAGCCGGCCAGTGTGACCACCATCGGCATGGAAAGAAAAACCAGCACTGCCGGCCAGGCAGACGCCCGGTTGAGATGGCGGCGCGCCATCAAGTAAACCAGGCCGGCCAGCAACAAACCAAACAGGGCGTGGGTTAACTTGGCGGCAATATCACCGCGCAGGAGCATGGCGTAAGTAAACAACATCTCGGCCAGAAAAGGAAAATTAAAGTGGGGGATGTTGATGCCGGGGCTGATGCGGTGCGCCTGGATGAAGATTTTGGGGCCGGTCAGATGATAAAACAGGCCGTCCCAGTCAATGGGGGGGAGGAGAGCCATCGTCAAGGCGAAAAAGCTCAGGGTAACCAGATAAAGGGCCACCAAACGGCCAGGGCGATCCTCTTTGGGCGGCCAACGGCGCAGGCGACGCCACAAAGCCAGCCAATCAGCCCAGAGCAGCAGCGTCAAGATCACACTTATCAGGATAAACAACCAGCGATAAAACAGACCGGCCAACCCCAGCCCCAATGTCAGCAAGCCTAACGCCCCCAGGCCGAGACCGCTGCCCAGGATAAGGATTTCACCGGTAGATAAATCATGGTCAGAGTTAGAAGATTGGAGGGCTGGAGGGTTGGAGGTTGGAGGGCGAGAGGTTAGGTATCGTAAATCCAAAATCGTAAATCCAAAATCGTAAATCGTAAATCTTAACAAACGATGGCCCAAGCCCAGCCCCAGGAGACCTATCCACCCGGCTGTTAGCAGATCAAGAAATGCCCCGGTCAGTGCCCCGGCAGCCGCCGGGGTAAAGGGTTTTTGTACCAGGTAAAAGCCCCCAAAAACGGCAAAAAACCACAGGATAAACAAAGTGATCAGGAGAAGATGGGCGTGTTTTTTCACCCGCCGGCCTCAACTTTTTGAGCTACCCGGAACAAGCCGCGCCAATCGGCCAGGTAGAGAATCAACAACAGCAGCGGCAAAAAGCCATGCATAAAGGGGTGCTCAAAATTCACCCCAATGATAAATTTTAGAAAGCCGAACCACAGCAAGAGGTTGAGACCTGTTTGAGTGAGAAAAACCAAGAGATGGGATGAGGTGAAACGAAGCAGGTGGTGAGCCGGAGAGTTTAGTTCGCTGATCCGGCGAAACCAGAGCATAAGGGGAAGATAAAGCAGGACATGGTTCGTTGTGGCCGAACGAAAGGCTACCAGGTTGCCGATGATGAAAGTCAGCATCAAGGCCCAGATAAACCAGCCAGCTTGCCTGCGCCAGACCTGCCACCAGGTAAAAAGCATAAACCCGATCAAAACCACCGACAAACCGTTAGCCAGGGGGACGGCAATGGGCGCGGCAAAGGTGCGGGTCAAGTTTTCAAGCGGCGAATAGAAGCCGACATAACCGGAGTAGGCCGACAGGCCGGTGTAAAAATCTTGCGGCCAGGTAGGCACGAACACCATGCCGGCCAGAGTTAAAATAAACAGCGCCCCGGCAAAGCCAATGATGATCCGCCAACGGCGTTGAGCCAGCGCCCAGAGCAGCAAGAACGGGATAAGCATAAAGACCATTTGGGGTTTGATGGTGGCCATAGCCAGGCTCGCGCCCCCCAGGGTGTCCCACTTTTGTTCAAAGGCAAACAGGGCGGAAATCATAAATATAAAGACGATTACCGAGAACTGTCCCAGCATAATACTGCGCGCGCCGGGGTAAAAAAACACGGCCCACAGCATGGTCAGCACCAGCAGCCAGGGTGGGGGCTGCCATTTGACCCATCTCAGACACAGGCTGGCCCCATAAATCAGGCCAAATTGCAAAACGACCATCCAGACAGCCTGAGCGACAGCATAGGGCACGTAAACCAGGGGCAAGAACGTAAAAAGGGTATAGAGCGGATAGGCAAAGGCAACCTGGTCTTCCCAGGGTTCGGTGTAGCGGCCAAACAGACCCAGTTGCCCCTCCAGGGCAACCTGGCGATCGTAGGGGTTACGTCCTTCCAACAGCAGGGCGCGCCCGCCATACCAGCGCGGAAAAAAATCAGCCGCGCCGGGGAAACGGGAGGCAAAGACAACATACATGGCGTAAGCATCAAGAGAAAAGAGCAGGGTAAACAGCAGGGCCAGGATCAACCCGTACCGCCAGAACTGCCGTTTGCGTATCTTTGCCGAGGCCGGGCGTGAGGTGTAGATATTATCTTCTCCCGGTGACTTTACGTGATTTAGGATTTCAAATTGATCAGCCAAACTTGAACCCCCAAGAAGCGCTGATTGTCCAAAATATTTGCTTCATGCGCTATAAACCAGCGCTTGAGCAAAATTGGTTGGTCAAGTTCCAAATCCCAAACACTTTCATCAGTTAGCGGTTGCATAGGGTAATGGGTTGGTTTTCTGGTATAAGGAAATATTAGCCATACTCTTGAAGCCCCATCCACTAATGAGTCAATATCAAATTCTTTCAAATTAACACTAACAGGTACAGTTTCGGCATGGCCTTGATAGTAATAATCAAAGGCAAATTTGATATGAAGCGACCGAAGCAATACTATGTCTCCCCTCTGTTGGTGATTTGTGACATAGGCTGCCGTTTCACGCCAATTATCTTTTTGATAAGCCATTGACTGAAGTACATTTACTAAGCCAAATAAGGTAACTAAAATTAATCCAACCGACCCAATATTTCTTATAAGGCGGTAAGGAACTTGCGTCACCCCGACTGAAACCAACAGAAGCAAAGCAGGTATACAGAAAGATAAATATCTATCAGCATAAAAAGGGCGTTTCTGTGATAAAAGCCAAATGAGAAGAGGGGGAAGGATGCTCCAAGATAACAGTAATAAGTAGGGACGTCTGAGGGTTCTACGGGTTAGAGGGGATCGAAAATAGAATAAAGCCCCCAAAGCTAAACCAAAACAAACCAGGGTTAATCCGGCCAATCCACTAAAAACGCTAATCCCAGTAGTTAAGTTCCAAAATGTAAGGGGCAAATCCAGAAGCGTAGGCTGAACCAAAAAGCCTATCCCAAAGCTCTGCACCGGCCTGAGCCAAGTAGCAATAAGCCATGGAATAAGCAAAATTCCAGCCCCTAATTGGCTGAGAAACCATGGCCGTAAACGTTTATAATTGTGACCAAACGTAAATATAAGATACCCAAATTGAACAACTGGTATCAGTAAACCAAAATAATGAGTCAAAAAAATAAGTCCATTGGTCAGAGCTAACTTTAGCCAGGACCCTACGGTATTACGATATAGGGCTTCCCAAAAAAAAAGCGCGCTGAGAGTTGCTAACAAACTCAACAAACTATACATACGTGCTTCTTGCGCGAACCAGATATGCAGGGGATTAAGGGCGAGCAATAGCATAGCGAATAAACCTGTTGGAGCATTAAAAAGGCGCTTTCCCAATTGGTAAATGAGAGGAAGTCCTAACAGGCTAAATACGGCTACCATAAAACGCTGGCCAAATTCTGTGTTTCCCCATATAGCTAAGGCCAATTTATGTAGAACATAAAATAAGGGTGGATGAACTCCATCACTGAGAATAGCTTGAAAAAGTAATGACCAATTTGCTGAACCAACAACCAAACTAAATGATTCATCAAAAGCGATACTTTGCCACTCCAGCAAAGTCAAACGTAACAACGTGGCCAATAGAATAATGCCAATAACTCCCCATTTTGAGCGAAAAAGTTTGCTAAGGAGAAAATTTTTACTTATCACTACTATTACCAAAATTAAGAAACCGATACTTGGTTAGAGTCCAAATAGCTATCAAGCCATCGTACCACTGAATCTTTTTACCCTCATCCCGTGAGCGGGGATAATACGAGATTGGCACCTCGTGGATGGCAACGCCTCGCTGCAAGAGTTTGCCGGTGACTTCCGGGCAAAAATCAAAACCATCCGTCTCCAGGCCAATCTGGCGGAGGAGATTGGTTTTGATAATCTTGTAACCGGTCGCCTCGTCGGTGATAGACGAGCCATACAGCCAATTCGTAACCCAGCTCAACAGCCGCCCACCCCAATAAAAAGCAAAGTTTGAGCGAGGGTTGCGGCGCAAGTTGCGCGAACCATAAACCGTTTCAACCGCCGGATCGACAAACGGAGCCAGCAAGGCCGGATAATCTGCCGGGTCATATTCCAGGTCGGCGTCCTGCACCAACACCAAGTTGCCCGTAACGGCAGCCAGCCCGGTGCGGATGGCAGCGCCTTTGCCTCGATTGTGCGGGTGTCGCAGGATGCGCAGGGGTGGTTCCAGGCCGTTTTGCAGCCGGGCTAAAATTGCCGGGGAACTATCGGACGAACCGTCATCCACCACGATAATTTCCCCGGCCAGGCCGGTGGCGCGCACCCGGTTAATAATCTCTTCAAGTGTGGCTTCCTCGTTATATACGGGGATGATGATTGATAATTTCTGGTCAAATTCTGGTTGCATAACTATAGCATACAACAAGAGAGATGACAGAAAAAGAGGCAAAAGTCACTAATCAATTGGGCCAAAGGTCACTGAGGCCACCGACCACTGGTCGCCGGCCCCCGAAAAATAGGACTGTAGCCGTAGTTTTGGCGGTCAGCCGTCCGCCGTCAGCGGTCATTTTCATAAAGCAAAATATAGACCCCGGGCAGGCTTATCTCCTGTTTCAATTCCGCCTGGTGAGCTAAAAGCCATGCTCGCACCACCGGTTCAGTTTCGTTTTGCCAGGTAAAAGGCGGCGCTCCGGCCACTTCGTGGGTTGGCTCAAAAGGGCGGCGGTAGACAAACCAGGCTCGCTTATATCCGGCGATCAGGGTCTCCGGCGCTGAGGTATCGCGGTTGATCGACAGAGTTTGCCGCTGCGCCTGGCCTCGATAATAGTAACCAAACGGAATGCCCGTTTGCAGGTCGCGCAGCAACAGCGTATCGTTAGGCAGCTCGCCCTGCTCAACAATAGCCGCGGCAGAGCGCCAATCTTCCTTAGTCAGGGCAGGGTCAAGCCAAATACGTCCGCCGGCGATCAGGCAGGCCAGAGTCAGGATTACCCCAGCCCTGCGGCTCAACCCTTGTGGCGACAAGGCGGCTGCACTGAGTAGAAGTATCAAAGCCGGCAAAACAATGATGAACTGGCGATCTACGTACAGGGGGAGGCGGAGGGAAATCAGCCAGATAAAGACTATAGGCAGCAGCAGCCACAGCCACAAAAAAGTAACGACTGTTGACCGCAAGGAGTTAGTAGTATCTATGGTTAAGTTTTTTGATTCCAGCTTATGCCAAAGGCTGACGGTTCCACTACCAACGGCCGCCATCACCAACGTTAACCCTAGCCAGGTCCACGGCGAAGCCGGGTCGCTCAGAAGCAGAGCCAGATTAGACAGCGTCAACGGTAAATCCAGCAAGGTGGGGGGATGAATCCAACCGATGCCAAAATTACGGCCCTCGCGGAAGGCAACCACGCCGGCCCAGGGCAAAAAAGGGATAAAAGCAACTACCTGGGCCAGGGTCCACCACCGCAAAGTGCGGGGTGTTTGGCGCAGATAAATAACCAGGTAGGCGAACTGCACCAGGCTGACCACAAAGACAAAGTAATGGATTACAAAACCGGCGGCAGATACGAGGGTTAGTCCCAGCCAGGTCCCGCGGCTGGGCCGAGTGACCAATTGCCAAAAAGTATAGCTGCCGGTGATGGTCAGGCAGAGCAGCAGGCTGTACATCCGCGACTCCTGGGCGTACCACCAGGCAAAAGGGTTCACCGCCAGCAGCAGCCCGGCCACGATACCCCATCGTCGCCCCCCCAAACTACGCCCCAATTGATAGATGAGCGGCACGGCCAAGACGCCAGCCACCACCGAAAGAAAACGCAGGGCAAACTCGCTGTCGCCAAAGAGGCTGAGTCCGCCTCGCAGCAGCAAATAGTAACCGGGCGGATGTACCGCATCAGACAACAGCGCCGCCCAGAAGGTGGGCCAATCCGTCCCCGCCACCGCTAAACTAAAGGCCTCGTCATACCACAGACTTTGCCGGTCTAAACCAACCACCCGTAACCCAAACGCCAAGCCGGTAATCAGAAGCATAAGCCACAGGGGTTTATTCAGTTGGGGAGAGGTTTGGGCGAGTCGGCTCATGGCAAAGGAGCGAGGGGGGGCTGGCGCAGGGCTTGAGCCAGCGCGGTGGCAACCAACCGATGTCCGCTGGGTTTTAGATGGGCCTGGTCGTAAAACAAATCTTCGGTTTGATGAGCGCGCAACAGCGGCAGCAGATCAAGCACCGGCACATTGTGCTTACGAGCGAAAGCAACCAAGTTTTGCTGGGGCCGGCCTAACCCCGCCGGAATGTCAACCTGGGCATAAACCTGCACATCGGTGGGGAAAAGTACGATGAACAAGCCGAAGTGATGGTCATGGGCCAGTTGCATCAGCTCGGTCAGCCCGGCTTCAATCCGGCCTAACTCTTGATCATTCCAGGCCAGGCCCCAATCCTGATCGGCCGCCTGAATCACCGCCGCCAGCACCTGGGGGTCGTCAATCCATGCCCGTGACTGCCAGTCATCAACAAAGCGGAAGCGAAAATCCTGCGCAGTTTCGGCCTGTTCAACCATACGAGTACGAATAACATTGTGGTAAAAGTTATAAAAAGCACTCCGGGAGGCAAAAAGGTTATTAAAAAAGGCGACCATCGCCGGCGGCGTGGTAAAAGAACGAGAGTCATTCAGATAAACATCTACAATGACCAAATCAGGTTCATATTTCAACCCCCGAGTCCGCAACCAGATAACTTCTTGTTGCGTGCCATAGTCGCCTGTGCCGGCGTTGATAACTTCGATGGCTTGCCCCGGCGGGCTATCCGCCTGCAGGGTTTGTTCCAGAAGCTTAACAAAAGTCTGGTCCAACTCTACCCCTGGCCCTTCGGTGATGGAGTCGCCGAGAGTAATGATGCGATAGGTTCCGGGGGGTTTGGGAAGCGTGATTTCTTCGTTGCGCAACCCCTGGTGGCTGATGAGCATGCGGTAGGCCACGCCATGATAGGTTTCTATGGCATCGTAACCCGGTGTCCATTCCCAACCCAGTTCATGGCTGAGTTGAAAGCGCTCAACCGATGGGGAAACGCCGAGGATAAAGCGGGTAAAACCTTCCAACCCACAGAGCAAAAATAGAATACTAGAGATAGCAAGCAGCAGTTTCGAGCGCAGGGAAGGTGTGTTAGACATACCTCAAGTGTACCCGAATTTGGGGGAGAAATCAACCTAAACAGACCGCAGACCGCAGACCACCGGCCACTGACCGCCGTTTGCAAACTGGCTCCAATGCTCTGCGTTGGAGCCAAAAACCGGACGTTCAGCGTCCAAAGGATGGGACCCCAAGTCCGCAGGGGTGCGGTCGTCCGTCCGCGGTCGGCGGTCGTTACGGGCGCACCAGGCGCAGTTCGATCCAGGTGGCCCAGTCGTAGCTGAGGCTATCGCCGCCCTTGACCCGCAGGATAAACGCGCCGGTTTGGCCCGGTTGAAGGGTGTCCAGGGTTTGCCGGATAGGCACCGGGCTATCTTCATATTTGACCAGCTTGGAGAAAAGCAGTTGGTCCTGGCCGCCCGTAGGTTTGAACACCAACTCAAATGTCACCCCATCATCATTGATCGCCGCAGCCTTGGGTAACCCCAGGCTGCCGACGATAGCATCGCCCGGTTGGAGAGGCGTAGTGACAGAGTAAACACCCTCGATCAAGCCGAGTTCCAGGTGAGGGTGAGTCAGCAGAACATTACCCTGGCTCTTGACCTCGCCTCTAAGTTCTGCCGGGCCGACCGCTACCAGACCTTGAGGATCGGGAATGACCAGGTTCCGATCAATGGGGGTTTCAACCACCGTATAGGTGTTACTCCCCGCCGTCCAGGCCGCCTGGGCCGCAGTGGCGACAAAATCATAAAGGGTCGTCGCCTCAGCCGCGTTAGCGGGTAAAGCGCCCGGCGCCACCTTGATTTCCAGATAAAGGTCAGGGCCAAACGCCTCGCCGGCCAGCGAGTAGAGTTGCCAGTTGCCACGATACGTTCCTTCAACGGTAGGGGCGACCATCGAGATACTAATCACACCCGTCGCTTCGGGTTGGACCATCACCCTCAACGGCATAGTCTCGGCTGCACCCATCAAATCACCCCCGGTGAAGCGTACGGTGTAACCACCGCCCCAGGGGCAGGTGCCGTAATTCGCCACCGACCAAACCTTGTCAAAAGCTTCGCCCGGGGTAAATTTGGTTCCATCTTTGACCGTGACATCGCCGCCAAAACGGGCTTTGTTGGTGCAGCCGGGAGGCAGGGCAATGGTTGGAATAGGGCTGGGCTGTGGGGTAGAGGTCATGGGGGTAATAGCATCGCCGGTGCGTTGGTCGGTGGATACGCCGGTGGGGGTGGGGAGGGGCGAGTTACCCTGGGCGACCAGAACGGCCGTCGGGGTTAGGGTCGCCTGGGTTTGGACCCTGGTTTCGCTTTGATTACTTACCCCTGGCGTGGCTGTTTGTTGGCCTGGCGCAGGGACATCTTTCTGGCTCTGAGACGTCACAGATCCGGCAGTTCCATCCTCCTGAACCTGTCCCGTTCCGAGAGACAGGCTGTTAGGAGTCAAATATTCTCCGGCCAGAAAACCAATCAAACCGAAAAGCAACAACGCCACCAGGGCGGCCAGATAAATCGGCCAGCGCCGCCGGTTTTCGGCGGGCGGGCGGATCAATTGCGCCGGAATAATGGGTAAAGGCTTGGTAATCGGTTTGGTCAAGGTGTCCCAATCCGGGGCCAGCGGTAACGGTTGGCGAGCCGGAGCCGCCTGGGTAATCGGCTTCGACAGCACCCGCGTGACGCTGACCGACAGTGTATCCCGGCTGCCCCGTTTGCCGGCCAATTCAGCCAGGTGGCGGCTGGCCAGAGCAGGGGGTTGTTGAGTCACGGCCTGGGCAATTTCAGACTCACTCACATAACCGTTCAAACCACCGCTACACAAAGCTACCATGTCGCCGGGGAAAAGACGGCGGGAGAAGAGGTTTATCTCGACTTGTTCGGCTAAACCCAGAGCGCAGGTGAGAGGGGGAGCAGGGGCGAGTGTAGTTGAAGAGATTTCTTTTTCTGCTAATAAACGAGACTTTGCTGCTTCAGCCGAACTTTTGGCTAATGTCTCCTCCGCTAAAGAGGGCGAGTCAGCTTCCTTTGACTCAGGTGAAGTTTCTGCCAGGTTATTCTCTTTGGCCTCGCCGGTTGAGCCAGCCGCAACCTCGCGGGCCTGGCGCTGCGGCGAACTGATTTCCCCGGTCAGGTGTTCAATATCCTGATCCCACACCACGTAGGCCCGGCCATCGCCCACGCCGGCCACGACCAACTTGTTTTGATGAATCAGGGCTGCCAGCAGAGTTGTAGCTACGGTCCGCCGGTCGGGGTGGCGGTGATTTTGCTCAAAAATGGCCCGGTTGGTCTGCTGGATGGTTTCCAGCAGCCGTTTTTCCAGGTCCAATTCGTGGGAATGGTAAAAATCGTGAAGGATTTTTTGGACGGCATAACGGCTGGCCATATCGCCGGAGGCAGCTCCACCCACACCATCAGCTACCACCAGTAACCGGCCATACCGGTTTAAATCAGCCACCTGGGTCGGTTCATAATACCCAACCGATTCAGCCTGGGGTTGATGGACCTGGCCCGGCTGGCTAAATTGACCAACTTCGACCGCACGTTCGTCTGACGTTGACATAGGGGAATGTATTATAGCACCTTATCGGTAATTTTCTAAAACTGAAAGAGGCAACATGGAAGAGCAGCGATTTTTTCACTTCCCCTTCCTCAATAGCCTCATATCAAACATGATAATACGCCTTTTCGCCCTTTTACCTTCACTTACTATTCCTAACCTGGACGAGCCAGAACCAAAAAGGAACACGGAGTTACACAGAGTTTTCACGGAGATACACAAAGGGTCTAAAAAATT
Source organism: uncultured Caldilineaceae bacterium (assembly GCA_964622215.1). Lineage (GTDB taxonomy): Bacteria > Chloroflexota > Anaerolineae > 4572-78 > J111 > DSQQ01. The sequence continues at coordinate 26,320 of CAZUNT010000006.1, read as the reverse complement.
ACTCTGTGAACCTCTGTGATTTCTCTGCGTTTCTCTGTGTAACAACTTCTTGCTCGATGTACAAGAATCTGACTCGTATGGTTGGAAAAAACTTTTCTGGTCAGCTATACTAAAATGGCTGGCTCATCCGCCGCCGGATGTAAATCTCGTCAATGGCCGCCCGGTCGGACAGAGAGAGCAGGAACATAACGGTGTGAGCGATGTCCTCCGGCCGGAGCAGCACCGACCGATCCAGGTCGGGACGGGCGTCGCCAGCCATGCCGGTGTCCACCCCACCGGGCGAAATCACGCTGACCCGGATGCCATGCGGCTGGGCTTCTACCGCCAGTGACTTGGTCAGGCCCATCACCCCGTGTTTGGCAGCGGTATAACCGGCCTGGCGAGGGTAGCCCTTAAAACCGACCACACTGGAAAGGTTGATGATGTAGCCGCTGCGTTGAGGGATCATCAATTTCAGCGCCTGCTGGCAGCACAAAAACGTTCCCCGAACATTGACAGCATACAGCCGGTCTAAATCGGCGGCGGCAAAATCCTGCACCGGGCCAAATAGGCCGATCCCGGCATTGTTGACCATGACATCCAGCCGCCCCACTTTCTCCCGAATAAAATCAAACAGGGCCACAATCTCCACTTCGCTGCTCAAGTCAACCGGCCAGGCCGAAGCCCTTCCGCTGGCCGCGCCGATTTCTTGGGCCACGGCTTCAATTTCCGGCCGGGTTCGCGCCGCAGCCACCACATGCGCTCCCGCCACGCCCAACGCCAGGCTGATCGCCCGGCCAATTCCTCGCCCGGCCCCCGTCACCAGGGCCACCTGCCCCTCAAGTTGTTTTGTCACGATTGACTCCTTACGCCAGTTTTAACACTCCGCAATTTTATGTTATTATAACCCCAATGAAAAATTCTCCCATCTCTAGACTCGACCAACACCCAAAACTGCGCGCTCACCTGCTCCGGTATTGCCGCCTCCAGCCGGGTGAGATATGGTTAGACCCGTCAGGCCACCACCGGGTGGGCTGCCTCGACGCGGCCAGCCGGACGGATGTAAATAAGCTGATGGACGGAGCGACGGCCACCCTGGCGATTCACGACCCTCCCTACAACCTGGTTGCCTTTGAGCAGCGCGAATTGGCGGAATATATTGACTGGTGCCGCCAATGGGTCGAACACACGGCTTCGATCCTGGCAAGCGACAGTTCACTCTATGTCTGGTTAGGAGCCGATCAGAAGCATGGCTTCCAACCCCTACCCGATTTTATGCTGATGATGCGTCAGACCAACTTCCAGCCGCGTAGCTTTATCACTATGCGTAATCAGCGTGGCTACGGCACTCAAAAGAATTGGATGGCGGTGAGGCAGGAGTTGCTGTACTATGTCAAGGGCAATCCCATTTTTAACGCCGAGGCCGAATACACCGATATTCCCAAGATTCTGCGGGGTTATTATAAGGAAGTCAACGGCCAAGTCACCGAAAACCTGGAACGCAGCCGGTCGAAAAATATCCGGGCCGGCAATGTCTGGGTGGACATCCAACAGGTTTTCTACCGTTTGGAGGAAAACGTCAACGGCTGCTACGCTCAAAAACCTCTCAAAAGCAGCGAGCGCATCATCCGGGCCAGCTCGGCGGCAGGGGACGGCGTGGTTGATTTTTTTGCCCATTCCGGCTCGACCCTGCTGGCGGCTGAAATCCTCAACCGCCGCTGTTACACCATGGACAATGATCCAATTTTCTGCGAAATAGCCATTCGCCGGTTGGAACACTTTCGCCAAACCGGTCGAACCGGCTGGCAGAACGGCAATCCTTTTGAGGCCGAGTTAATAGGGAGTAGGGAGTAGGGAGTAAGATTTCTATTTTGGATAGGCCAGGCCATGCAGTGCTCAAATTGTGGGTTCGAGAATCCAAGTGGGATGAACTTTTGCGGTGAGTGCGGCGCGCCGCTGCCCCAACGCTGCGCCCGGTGCGGCTTTGACAATCCGCCGCGTTTTAAGTTCTGCGGGCAGTGCGGAGAGCCTCTACTAAAGGATGAAGGCGGAGCGCTTCGCGTGAAGGATGAAAATAAAAATCTTCAACCTTCACATGAAGTGTTGCCCCTTCATCCTTCATCCCTCACGCGAAGCGTTCATCCTTCCAGGGCTGAACGCCGCCAATTGACGGTTATGTTTTGCGACCTGGTGGGTTCGACCACTCTATCGGAGCGGCTCGACCCGGAAGAGCTGCGCGAGGTAATTCGTCTCTACCAGCAGACGAGCGCTGCCGTCATTCAACGCTTCGACGGCTATATCGCCCAGTTCCTGGGGGATGGGCTGCTGGTTTACTTCGGCTATCCCCAAGCTCATGAGGACGATGCCCAGCGAGCGGTGCGGGCCGGGCTGGGCATCGTGGCCGAGTTGAAGCAATTGAGTAGCCAGCAGCGGCAAAGCTTAAAAGTCGAGCTGGCCGTGCGGCTGGGCCTTCACACCGGCCTGGTGGTGGTGGGTGAAATCGGGACGGGAGAACGGCGGGAGCAATTAGCCATCGGCGAAACCATCAACCTGGCGGCCCGGCTGCAGAGTTTGACTGCGCCCAACACCATCGCTCTCAGCAGCGTCACCTGGCGGCTGGTCAAAAACCTTTTCGTCGGCCAGAGTATGGGCAGTCACAGCCTCAAAGGGTTGTCCCAGCCGGTGGAGGTATACCAGGTGCAACGTGAGCGGAAAGCGCGGAGTCGCCACTCGGCCGTCGCCACCTTGATCCCTCTCATCGGCCGCGAACAGGAGCTAAATCTGCTGCTGGCTCGCTGGCAGCAAGTCAAGGAACAACATGGGCAGGTGGCCCTCCTCAGTGGAGAACCGGGTATCGGCAAATCACGCCTGGTGCAAGCCGTCAAAGAGCGGCTCACCGGCGAGCCGCACCTGTGGCTGGAAGGCCGTTGTTCGCCCTATCACCAGAATAGCGCCCTTTATCCGGTCATTGAACTGCTTCAACGGCTGCTGCGTTTCCGGGAGCAGGACTCGCCGGCCCAAAAGTGGGTCAAGTTGGAACGGCGTATTCACGACCTGGCCGGAAGCTCAGCCCTCAATCCGGCGGAAGTCATCCCTTTGCTGGCCGACTTACTGTCGCTGCCCCGGGCTGACAGTTACCCCGCCCTTCAATTAACGCCCCAGCGGCAAAAACAGAAAACCCTGGAAGCGCTGCTGGCCGTTTTACTCCAACTGGCGGCAGCCCGGCCCGTGTGCCTGCTGGTCGAAGACTTGCACTGGGTGGATCCCTCCACCCTGGAGATGCTGAGTTTTTTGGTGGAACAGGTAGCCACGACGGCCGCCCTGGTGCTGTTCACCTGTCGCCCGGAGTTCAACCCACCCTGGAAAAACTGGTCGCACCTGACCCAACTGACGTTGTACCGGCTGGGGCAGTGGCAAACTCAGGCCATGATCGAGGCAGTGACACACGGCAAAACGCTGCCCGCCGAACTGCTCCACCAGCTTGTCGCCAAAACCGATGGCGTCCCCTTGTTTGTGGAAGAGTTTACCAAGATGGTGTTGGAACTGGGTTTGGTCCAGGAACAGGCAGGCCACTATGCCCTGGCCGGCCCCCTGCCCCGGCTGGTCATTCCGGCCACGCTGCAAGAGTCGTTGATGGCCCGGCTGGACCGGTTGGCGACCGTCCGGGAGGTGGCCCTGCTGGGCGCGACCATCGGGCGAGAGTTCAGCTATGAGCTGCTGCGGGTCATCTCGCCGCTAGATGAAGCCGCTCTCCAGCATGACCTGGCCCGCCTGGTGGAGGCGGAATTACTTTATCAAAGGGGGATACCACCCCAGGCAACCTACACCTTTAAACACACACTCATCCAGGAGACGGCCTATCGTTCCTTGCTGCGCAGCCAACGCCAACGTTATCACCAACAAATTGCCCAACTGCTGGCCGGCCGTTTTCCCGACATCGCTCAGACTCAGCCGGAACTGGTGGCGCACCACTATACGGCGGCGGGCATGGCGGAGCAGGCTATCGGCTACTGGCAGCAGGCCGGAGAACGAGCCACCGCCCGTTCGGCCCCGGTGGAGGCGATTGGTCATCTAACCCAAGCTATCACTTTGCTAAAAACCTTGCCCAACACCGGGGAGCGCGCCCGGCAAGAGTTGTCGCTGCAAATTGCCCTGGGCGCGCCCTTGTTGATGACCAAAGGTTACGCCTCACCGGCCATTGAGCAGACCTACGCCCGGATACGGGAGCTGTGCCAACACGAGGACGCAGGCGAAACCCCACAGCTTTTTTCGGCTTTATTTGGCCTGTGGCTCTTCCACCTGGTACGGGCGGAATTGACCCCGGCCCTGGAATTAGCCGGGCAACTGGCCCGGCTGGCCGAACATCTGGCTCAAACGTCTCTCCAGTTGGAAGCCCATCAAGCCCTGGGGGTCACGCTCTTTTATCTGGGTCAATTTGACGCCGCCAGAGACCACCTGGAGGAAGTCATCGCTCAGTACGATCCACAACAGAATCCTTCTCAGATGGCCTATGGGGGGGCTGATTTGGGCGTAACTTGTCTATGCCATGCGGCCCTGGCTTTGTGGTTACAAGGTTATCCGGAGCAGGCGGTCCGGCGTTGCCAGGCCGCCCTGGATCTGGCCCGCGGCCTGGCCCAGCCGTTTAGCCTGGCCTTTGCCCTGTGCCTGACCGGCTGGGTCCGCCAGTTCCGCCGGGAGCGAACCATCACCTTCGAGCAAGGCGCCGCCGCGGTGGCCCTGTCGGCCGAGTATGGCTTTGCTCTGTCGTCGACTTTTGGGGCGGTTCTGGCCGGCTGGGCCGATGAGAGTGAAACGGGTTTGGACCAACTGTGCCAGGGGATAGCCGCCTACCGGGCCACCGGGGCCGAACTGGGCCGGCTGCAATTTCTGAGCTTGCTGGCCGACCGCTACAATCAAAGCGGGCAGGCAGCAGCAGGGTTAAATGTGTTGGACGAGGCCCTGGCCACGGCCAACCAAAACGAGGAACGCTTCTTCGAGGCGGAATTATACCGGCTCAAGGGAGAAGGGCTTTTAAAGGCGGAAGGCGGAGCGCTTCGCGTGAAGGATGAAAGTGAAGGGCATGCAGCCCTTCGACAGGCCGAGGAGTGTTTCTGTCGGGCGATTGAAATTGCCCGGCGGCAGGGGGCCAGGTCGTTGGAATTGCGGGCGCTGCTGAGTCTGAGCCGGTTGTGGCGAGAACAGGGCAGGCTGGCCGAGGCGCACTCCCAATTGGCGGAGGTCTATCGGAAATTCGAGGAAGGGTTTGACACGGCGGATCTGCAAGAGGCGCAAGCCTTGTTGGCTGTGAAGTGAACAGCCTCTTTAAATCTATATTTAACACGGTTTGAGGGGTTGTTCAACCCTTTAGCAAAGATAGGCTTAGATTATAGCACGCGGCTTAAAGGGGAGTCAATTCATTTTTTGGATTGATAGGTCACAGCTATAATGAATCCACGAGATGATTTAATAGGGAATCGAATTTGACCGGCAAAACAAAACTTTCGCCTACTACAAAATCCGTCACCGCTCCTTCCACTCAAACCATCACCTCACCCTCCAGGAGAATGTTGCGCTTTCTGGGCGAATATATAGGGGGACGACTCCTCTTTACCCTGGATTTGTCGCAGATGTTCGCGGCCTTGCACCATCGTAACTATCGGTTGTGGTTTATAGGCCAACTTGTCTCTCTGATTGGGACATGGATGCAAACTACGGCGCAGGGCTACCTGGTGTTTGAGTTGACCCACTCGCCGGCTTACCTGGGTTATGTGGGCTTTGCCGCCGGCGTGCCCTCGTGGCTGTTTATGCTTTATGGCGGCGTCGTCGCCGATCGCTTTTCCCGCCACAAAATGATTCTTGCCACCCAAATCAGCATGATGGTCCTGGCTTTTATTCTGGCGGCCCTGACCTTTTCAGGGTTAATCCAGCCCTGGCACATTGTGCTGCTGGCTCTGGGGCTGGGGGTAGCCAATGCCTTTGACGCCCCGGCGCGACAAGCCTTTGTGGTGGAAATGGTTGGGCGTGAGGACCTGACCAATGCTATCGCCCTTAACTCCAGTATGTTCAACATGGCAACGGTGGCAGGGCCGGCGGTGGCTGGTCTAGCTTATGCCCTGTTAGGGCCGGCCTGGTGTTTTACGATCAATGGGATCAGCTTTATTGCCGTGATTGTGGCCTTGTTGTTGATGCGTTTGAACCCAGGAGAGGCCAGGAAGCGGGTCACGGCCCCCCTGGACGATTTGAAAGAGGGCTTACGCTACGCTGCTTCCCATGTCATCATTCGTACGCTGATCAGCGTGGCGGCGGTTATGAACTTGTTTGGTATGGCCTTTATGACCCTGATGCCGGCCTGGGCCATCACTGTTTTGGGCGGTGATGCGACCGTCAACGGCTGGCTGCTGTCGGCGCGGGGCCTGGGAGCGTTGAGCGGTGCGTTGATGATTGCCGCCCTGGGACGTTTTAAGGCGAAAGGTAAGTTGTTGACGCTCGGCTCGTTTGCCTTCCCGCTGTTGGTACTGCTCTTTGCCGAGGTGCGCTGGCTGCCCTTATCGTTGCTGATGCTGGTGGGAGTAGGCTGGGGCTTTATGATCCTGTTTAACATGGCCAACACCCTCCTCCAAACCATCGTACCCGACGAATTACGTGGGCGGGTCGTCAGTATTTATACCCTGGGCTTTTTTGGTTCAATGCCGTTGGGGGCGCTCCTGACCGGCTGGGTCGCCGAGTTGATTGGCGAACCCAATACCGTCTTTCTCAGCGCGCTTTTCTCCCTGGTTTTTGCCGTTTGGCTCTGGCTGCGCGTGCCCCAGTTACGGCGACTGGAGTAATGGGGCAAGCTGTTAGCTTGCCCTACGGCGAATCTTTTAAGCGCGGCTCCTTTGCCAGGTGGCGATCAGTTCGGGCCGGGTTGAGGCAATCCGATAAATCTCGTTGATGTCCCGGTTGGTAATTAACCCCAGAAACTGCCCGTTCTCGGCCAGGGTGACGATAACGCCGAAAATAGCCCCCGGCCAGCCACCCTGGTTGAGTAACCCAAACTGCAAGGCTCCCCAGACTAAAATCAACGGAAATGTGGCGTGCCATAGGCTGGTGAACACTTCCTCATAAATGTGCTGCACCACATCCAAACAGTTGTTGCAGTTAAACCCCGCCAAAACTCCGGACACCTAAAAAATTATCGTTTTTTCCCTATGTGAACACCGACATAAACCAGCTAGTGTTACTGTTCTTTCGATTTTTTTCGCTACAAATAGTTAAAACACAACGTTTTTGTTAGCCCTTTTAACCACGTTGCAACTTACCCTGGCGCTTGATTCAAGGGCAACCACTGGTATAATAGCGCATCCATAATAAAGGAACATAAACTGTAACTACTCAGCCCTACCCCACGACCGCCGACGGCTGACCGCCACACCTTGTACAACAGTAGCTTTCTCTGGCGGTCGGCGGTCTGCGGTCAGGAATACTCAATTTGGGGTAGCCTGAGTAGTTACCATAAACTTAAAAAGGTTGATGACCGAGCATAACAACTTCTATGGTTATTTTACAAAAACAGGAGGCTAAAAATTAAATAAAATGTCTAACCCGCAGGCTTCTTATGCTTCACCCAAGTTGGAGGCTCGCCACTACCCTGAGAAGGGTGGCTGGGGAGTCTACGCCCGGGAGTGGATCCGGGCTGGTGAATTGCTTACCGTGTGGGCCGGCGAAGTTGTCCCTGGTGAACAGTTAACCCATCTCTCGGCTATCGAGCGACGTTACACTGTTCAGGTGGAGGAAGACCTGTATCTGGTCACTGTCCGCGATCCGGAACCGGCGGACCTGGTCAATCATAGTTGCAATCCCAATGCCGGTCTGAGCGGCCAAATTGCCTTGGTTGCCCTGCGTGACATCGCCCCTGGCGAAGAAGTCTGTTTTGATTATGCTATGACCGATGGCAGTCCTTACGATGAATTCCCCTGTGCCTGCGGCGCGCCCAATTGCCGGGGTTGGGTGACCGGCAACGATTGGATGCGGCCCGATCTGTGGCGGCGCTATGAGGGTCACTTTTCACCTTACTTGTTGCGGCGGATTGACCTGCTCAAAAAAGCTGCTCGACGCCAGGCTATTGGTGCGACTGCCTTTGCCCCGGCGGGCTGAGGGTTGTCGCTTAAACTTAACGATTGTGAGGTTTCGCTATTGGAAACACCGGCGCAGCGACAAGTAACGACGAGTTGACAGTAAGGCCCTGTTGGGCCAGCGCCTCAACATACTCCGGGTGGAATTGAAAACCATCGGCGCGTAGAATCTCGCGATCCCAGGGATTGAGGAGTAAGGCGTCGGAAATCACGCCGATATAATCCGGGATGGCGACACCCCAGGTGTGGGCATAGAGTACGGCCGTCTTGACTTCTGTGGCCCCCAGTGATTCCACCTTCTGCTTGACCATTGTTAAGGTTTCACCGGTGGCGCAAATTTCATCCACTACCAGGACTCGCCGGCCTTTGACCTGGGCCGGCGGTTCGACCAGCCATTTTGGTTGGTCATAGGTAATGATGTCGTTAACGCGGCGCGACACCCGTACCGGATAAAGTTCAGCCTGGAGTATGTGGGCAAGGAGCGTGCCTGGATAATATCCACCCCGGCCAATGGCGAGCAGAAGCTCTGGCTGGAACGGCCACACCGCTTTGGCCAGACTTTTGCACAGCCCATGAAAATCTTCCCATGAGATAGGCTGGATGCCCGTTCTGTTTTCGTAATCGTAAGGCTGCTGCGACACCTGTTTAAACCTCTTCAAAACGGCGGGCGTCATAGTTTTTTCTCACCCGATCAGCAGGATAAACCCGGCCATTCATAGCAATGTAAACCCCTGGTGTCAGCGTCTGCACTGCCCCAATAGCACAGCCTACGTTGAAGGTGGCGTCGGTATAACGAGAACGGGCCGGCTCCATGGCTCCGGTAAAAACAATGGTCTTGTTTGGAATGTTGAGAAGGCAGGCAGCGGTATCCACCATCGTATCCGTGCCATGAGTGATGACAATAAGTGGGCAAAGTTCTTCTTCTACAGCTTGCCGGATGGCCTGGCGGTCTTCTTCGGTCATTTCCAGGCTGTCTTTTTGCAGGATAGATGTCACCTCGTACTCAAAAGCCACGTTAGCATCTTTCAGAATTTCCAGCACTTGCGGCGAGCCAACCTGATAGATGCTTTTGGCGTCAAAGTAAACCTTGTCGATTGTGCCGCCGGTGGTAAAGAATTTGATCTTCATCAATCTACCTAAAAAGACCTCGGAGGTCTTAAAGACCTCCGAGGTCTGTATTAGCAGAACTTACTCGCTCTTGCTCACTTGCACATTCGACGGCATCTCGACCACCAACTCCTCCTTGCGGGTGAAAGTCAGGCCGTCGGTTTCGTTGTAGTCCACGATAATCGTGTCGCCTGCTTTGAAGTCGCCTCGCAGGAGTTTGACCGACAGGGGGGACTCCACCTGCTTCTGCAAGGTTCGGCGCAGGGGGCGCGCCCCAAAGGCCGGATCGAAGCCCTCCTCGGCTAGCCAGACACGGGCGGTCTCGGTCAGCTCGATGGTTACGCCGTGCTCGCCCAATCGCCCGGCGATTTCGTGCATCTGCAAATTCACAATCTCCTTGACCTGTTCGGCGGTCAAAGTGTGGAAGATGATGATTTCGTCAATCCGGTTCAGAAACTCAGGCCGGAAGTGGCGGCGCAGGGAATCCTGAATTTCGCCCTTCAAGCGGGTGTCCTCAAACGTCCCATGGTCGCCGCGCTGGCGGAAGCCCAACGTGCCGCCTTTGGGTCCAAAGGCCGTGCCCAGGTTGCTGGTCATAATGACAACGGTGTTGCTGAAATCCACGTTGTGGCCCTGGCCATCGGTCAGGCGGCCATCCTCCAGGATTTGCAGCAGTGCATTCCACACATCTGGGTGCGCCTTCTCGATCTCGTCGAATAGCACCACCTGGAAGGGGCGGCGGCGGACGGCTTCCGTCAGTTGCCCACCCTCGTCGTAGCCCACGTAACCCGGCGGCGCGCCGAAGAGCCGGCTGGTGGTGTGCCCCTCGCGGTACTCGCTCATATCAATCCGCAGCAGGGCGTCCTGGTCGTCGAACAGGAACCAGGCCAGCGCCTTGGCCAGCTCGGTTTTGCCGACGCCCGAACTGCCCAGGAACAGGAAGCTGCCCATTGGCCGGCGCGGATCTTTCAGGCCGGAACGAGCGCGGCGAATGGCGTCGCTGACGGCGCTGATGGCCTCATCCTGGCCGATAATTCGGGTGTGCAGAGCACCCTCCATGTGCAGCAGTTTCTCCGCCTCGGTTTGGAGCATATCCTGCACCGGGATGCCGGTCCAACTGGCCACCACCTGGGCGATGTCGCTGACTTCGACCACTTCGTCCAGGTTTTTCTCCTGGCGCCAGGCGTCACGCTCGTGCTGAAATTCTTCTTCCAGGCGCAGCCGTTCTGCTTTGAGTTGGGCGGCGTGCTCCCAATCCTGCCGCTGACCGGCCTCATTTTCCTCGTTTTGCAGCTTGGTCAGGCGTTTTCGTTTTTCCTTGAGCGCCTCCGGCATCGAGTAAATTGCCACCCGCAACTTGCTGGCCGCTTCGTCAATCAAGTCGATGGCTTTGTCGGGCAGGTGGCGGTCGGTGACGTAGCGATGGGACAGGCGGGCAGCAGCGGTGAGCGACTCATCGGTGTAGCTGATGTTGTGATGTTCCTCATAACGATGTTTCAGCCCGCGCAGCATCTCAATAGCTTCCTCGACCGTTGGCTCTTCGACAAAGACGGGCGCAAAGCGGCGCTCCAGGGCCGGGTCTTTTTCGATGTATTTGCGGAACTCGTCCAGGGTGGTCGCGCCGATGCAGCGTAATTCGCCCCGCGCCAGGGCCGGTTTCATCATGTTGCTGGCGTCCACCGCGCCCTGGGCCGCGCCCGCCCCGACGACAGTGTGCAACTCGTCAATAAACAGGATGATTTCACCCTGCGCCCGCTGGATTTCTTCCAGGGCGTTTTTCAGCCGCTCTTCGAATTCGCCTCGGAAGCGCGAGCCCGCAATCATCGCCCCCAAATCCAGGCTGACCACCCGCCGGCCCATCAACAGTTCGGGCACGTCGTCGCCGGCAATTTTTTGAGCCAGCCCTTCGACGATGGCTGTTTTGCCTACCCCGGCCTCGCCAATCAGCACCGGGTTGTTCTTGGTGCGGCGGCACAGAATTTGGATCAGGCGCAGAATCTCTTCGTCCCGGCCAATGACCGGGTCGAGTTTGCCCTCGGTCGCCATGCGGGTCAGGTCGCGGCTGTATTTTTCCAGGGTGCGGTAACGTGTTTCGGCCTGCGGACTGGTCACTTTTTGACCGCCGCGCACCTGTTCGATGGTATCTATTACTTTGGCTTTGGTCACGCCCACCTCCTGGAGGATACGGGCGCTGGGGGTACCGCGTTCGCTGCAAATCGCCAGGAAGAGATGCTCGGTGGAGATGTACTCATCCTGCATATTTTTGGCTTCTTCCTGGGCGTTGTCGAGCACTCGTTTCAGCCGCGGCGTGATGTAGACTTGCCCTACGGCCATATTAACCACCCCGCCTACTTTGGGCTGCGCGGATAAAACCTGGTCGAGCCGGGAGGTCAGCATCTCCGGGTCGACGCTCATTCTTTCCAGGATTTCGGGAATTAGCCCGTTTGGCTGCTCCAGCAGGGCCAGCAGCAGGTGTTCGGTATCGGCCTGAGTGTGTTGATACCGCTGCAAAATCTCATAAGCCCGCATCGCCGCATCCTGGGCGCGTTCGGTAAACTTATCAAATCGCATCATAGTCGGTTATACCTCGATTTTACAGTAAAAAGACGGGACAAAATTTATCAGCTCGTCAAACGTGAAACGTGATGAATTACAGATTCCCCCGAATTTAGTGGTAGGGCCAGCCCAACATGGATCTTACACGGATATACGGAACATCCAGCCTGAAAATCCGTGTAATCCGCGCCCGAATCCGTGTCGTGCTTATCTTACCACTAAATTCGATGGAAGGTATCACTTACCACGTATCACGTCTTGTCTCATACTCCCTAGCCAGTATTATACCAGTCCTTTAACCGGATTACTATTAGATTCGTGTTAGAAATTTTAAGGAGACGAGGAGAGGAAGAAAATAGACCGCCGATGGCAGACCGCCGAGAGTGCCTCGCCTCCCCCTGGGGGACCGCCGAAAGACATTTTCGTTATCAGCGGCGTGTCACGGACTCGTGAACACTCCTCGAAAATAGCTTTCGGAGTGCAGAATTAATTCTGCACTCCAGATTTTCATTCTTGGTAGCGTATCACAGGCCCATGAACACTTAGCAAAAGTCTCTCTAATCCTGGTAGTAGATAGCGTGCCAGTTTCACAAGTTTTCGATGACTGTCCAACAGACACTCCCGTTAACAGAAAACGGCGGTCAACGGTCAGCGGTCGGCGGTCAGTTTACTCCACAGCACCAGCCAGCTAAAGCGCGGTACGGCATTCCAGATGCGCCGCCAGCGCCGAGGTTGGGTAATGAAGCGATGGAGCCACTCCAGGCCGAGGTGTTGCAGCCACACCGGCGCGCGTTTGGCCGTCCCGGCGATAAAATCAAAGGATCCGCCGACGCCGATGCAGACCGGAATTTGCAGCCGCTCCAGATTGCGAGCGATCCACTTATCCTGCCGGGGTGCGCCGTAGGCTACCAGCAGAATATGGGGTCGGGTGAGCAGAATACGCTGCACAATGATCTCGTTTTCCGCCGGACTGGGCGAACCGGCATAATATCCTGCCACTTGTAACTTGGGGTAACGCGCCTTTAATTTTTCAATCGCCTTTTCGGCCACACCGAGACGCGCCCCCAAAAAGTAAATCCGATACCCTTTTTGATGCGATAACTCCGCCAGCCTGACCACCAAATCCGAACCGGGAACTCGTTCCGGCAAAGGCGTTGTGCCCAAAAAGCGGGCAGCCTTGAGTAAACCGATGCCATCGGGCAGGGCCAAGGCGGCGCTGTTGATAATCTGCCGGAATTCCTCGTCCCCCTGCGCAGCTACTACAAACTCCGGGTTGACCGTTGCCAGTTGATGCGGCTGACCACTCGCAATAAAAGCTTCAATCAAAGCCAGCGTTTGGGCGTTGGTCAAGGCGTGGACTTTGACGCCGAGGATAGTAGCGATGGGAGGAAGAGGGGTTCTATGGCTCTCGGCGGAACCTGAAGAAACTTGAGGGAACTGAGAAGAACTCATTGGGATTTGTAACCACCTTTCTCGTTCTCACCCTTCGCTTTACGCTTGGCGGGAGAACGAAAAATATCTTTTTCTGACTACTGGTTACTGACTACTGATTACTCTTTCCAGGATCTCCAAAACCTGCTCTGCCGCTTTGGTCCATGAAAATTGCTGGATTTGGCGATAGCCTCGCTCGATAAGTTGGCATCGCAGGTCAGCATCAGTAATCAGCCGAACCAATCCCTCGGCAATCTGGAGCGTGTTGTGCGGGTCAACCAGCAGGGCAGACTGTCCGGCCACCTCTGGCAGCGAAGAGCAATTGCTGGTCAGCACAGGTGTGCCGCAGGCCATAGCCTCCAAAACCGGCAAACCAAAACCCTCGTAGAGGGAAGGAAAAACGTAAGCCAGCGCCCCGGAGAGCAGCGCCGGTTTGTCGGCAGCGGCGATATAGCCGGGGAAAAGGACTTGCCCGGCCAAGCCCAGCCGCTGCACCGACTCGAAAATATCGGCGTATAACCAGCCATGCCGCCCGGCAATCACCAGCTTCAAATCTTGATTTTGCAGGGATGTGACCGCCCGATGAAAGGCCTCGACCAAGCGCAGCAGGTTTTTGCGCGGCTGGAGCGTGCCCAGGTAGAACAGGTAGTCGCCATTAAGCTGATACTTGGACTGAGCGGCGGCAATCATTTCTGGATTCCTAACCGGGGCCAGGGTTTCATCTCGCCCCAGGTAAACTACTGTGATCCGATCGAGCTTGGCTCCATAAAACTCAACCAGGTCATTTTTAGTAGCCACTGAATCGGCCAGAATGTGACAGGCAACACGAGTGTGGCGGCGCGTGGTCTGGTCGAGGTACCAGCGGTCGAAGCGGCGATGCGCGTCGGGGTAGTGTAAATAACCCAGGTCGTGGACCGTTACCACCGCGGGCACGGGACAGTAGAGTGGCAAAACATGAGCCGGCACAAACAACACCGCCGGCGGACGCAATTGCAACTCCGTCGCCAGGCGCAGGTGGGTCCACAGCCGTGGCCAGGGAATGATGCGGGTTTCCACATAAGGCGAGTCAGGCCAATCGGTAGGTTGGGGGGGATGGGGAGCGTACAAGCGGAAACATTGTTGGGGTGAGGCCAGTTTCGCCAGTGCCTTAATCAATTCCAGCGAATAAGTTTCGGTGCCGGTGCGGCAGGCACGGGCAGCCCGGCTGGCGTCAATCCCAAAGATAAACGCTTCGTCTGAAGAATAAAGACTGAGGGATGAGGTTTTTGTTTTATTTTCAGCCTTCATCCTTCAGCCTTCATCCTTCCGGAGCAGTTCTGGTAGAAATTCCCGTAACGCCGCCAGGGTCAATCGCCCCTGACGCAGCAAGCGCGGCGGGCTGACGCTCAGGTCGATGATGGTCGAAGGTTGGGTGGTAGGACTGGGACCGCCATCCAGAACGAGGGGAATACGTCCGCGCAGTTGCTTGGCCACACCCTGGGCCGTCGTGGGGGTGGGTTGGTTAGAGAGATTGGCGCTGGTGACGGCCAGCGGGCGACCAACTTCGACGACTAACTCCAGGCAGACAGGGTGGTTAGGAATACGTACGGCGACACTGTTTTGACCGGCCGTCACCTCGGCCGGTAAAGCCGGGTTTTTGGGCAGGATGACGGTCAACTCGCCCGGCCAAAGTTGCTGCAACAGAGGCCAGGCTAGGTTGGGAACGTTATAGGCAACTTGGTTTAAGTCATCAACTTGATAAATGAAAACTGGCAATGGTTTATCGAGAGGGCGCTCTTTGACCGCAAAAATCTGGCGAACTGCGAAACGTTCAAAGGCATTGGCTCCCAGGCCATAAACGGTATCGGTGGGGAAGGCTACCACTTCCCCTTCGCGCAACAGACGGCGGGCCAGTTTGATCGCTTTACGGGACGTGACAGGCAGAATTTCAGTCATTACGTTTACCCTTTTTACAAGTAGCCAGGTAACAAAGTGGCAAGGGAGCAACATCCTGCTACTTGCTACCCTGCTAC
>CAZUNT010000006.1:0-11021 GCA_964622215.1 uncultured Caldilineaceae bacterium | reverse complement strand
CCTGCTACTTGCTACCCTGCTACCTTGTTACCTTGTAAAATAAACTTCTCAATCGCCCAGGCTGCTCCCTCTTCGCTCACCGGCGGCGCAATCACGTTGGCTACGGCTTTAGCCCCGGCACTGGCGTTACCCATTGCTACTCCCAAACCGGCCCAGGCAATCATGTCGATGTCGTTATCATGGTCGCCAATAGCCATCACCTCACTTTGGGGGATGCCGTAATACCCGGCCAGATTCGCCAGAGCATGTCCTTTGGAAACATTAGGCGAGGTCACCTCGATCAGCATATCGTGAGAGCGAAAGACACTCAAGTAACCATTTAGACCAACTTGCAATTCCACCCCCAGTTTCCCTGCCTCTTCAACAGGATGAACAATGAGACCCTTAATCGGCGGAGCGGTGATGATCTCTTTAAGATCGCCCACTTCCATTACTTTCATCCCTACCTCAGTAAAAAAACCGCGGCTAAAGGGTGTGGCGGCCTCGGTGTAAGATTCCCCATTGCCCCCACAAAGATACAACGCCAACCGGCGAGCGCGAGCCATGTCGATGAGTCGGTGTGTCAGTGGTAGGGGCAAACTCTCCTGGTGAATGATCTCTCCAATGTGACCATTGTAAATTAATGCGCCTTGATAGCAGATGGTGGGTGTGGTCAGGTCCAGCATCCTGACAAATTTGCGCGTCACCTCATATTCGCGCCCGGTAGCAATCGTAACATGAACACTCCGCGCTGCCGCCTTGATGGCTGCCTGGGTTCGAGCCGGGATGGTGTGCAAATCGGTAAGAATGGTGCCGTCTAAATCCAGAGCTAAAAGACGAATAGTCATATTTCTTAAAATACTCGATCCATTATTTGTCGCTACTTTACCCTGAGAAAGAAAGACTGTCAATCTGAAATGAATTTCTTGCCGCTTCCCTATTGACTTTTAAGGTTTTTTGTAATACAATAATTTCAGAATTTTCTGAAATATACAAATTTAAACAATTCGACAAGGAAAAAGAGGTTGCAGCCACTTATTTCTCTTTTTGGGTATCTGATAAACGTCGTTTAAAGCAACCAAACAGTTAAAAACTCCATTTTTGCGAAAGGGTTATTTTATGATGTTACTCGACAAATTCCTACCGGTTTATCACTTTAATGAAGTACACTCAACGGTTATTCACGCTTCAGCCGGCTCCATCTTTAAATCTTTGTATGAACTTACTCCCGCCGATATTCAATTGTTACGACTACTGCTCGAAATTCGAGCCTTACCGTCCCGGCTCGTCGGTATGGATTATCCCTTGCCAGGGTCAAAGCAGCCGCTTTTGGAGCAAATGCTTAACAACGGATTTGTTTTCCTGGCCGAGGAGACTGACCAGGAGTTTGTGTTTGGAGCCATCGGCCGGTTCTGGAAACTTTTTGGAGATGAACCGCCCAAAATAGCCGGTGCAGCCGAATTCCTTGCCTTTGATGATCCGGATTATGCCAAAGTCGCCGCCAATTTTTATCTGGATCAACGTCCTGGGGATAGTGGGGTTAAAGTTAGCACCGAAACAAGGATTTATGTGCCTTATCCTGCCGCCCGCCAGAAGTTTGCACTTTATTGGCGAATCATCTACCCTGGCAGCGCATTAATCCGGCGAATGTGGCTAAAAGCCATCAAGCGTCGAACCGAACAAGGAGTGACGCCAGCCTTTCAAAATCCCTAATCGTAGCCAGGTAAAAGCAGTAAATGCCGGTAAGAAAACAGTTGCCCCCCTCGTCTAATTCACAGTGACTCACAGAAAGTAATAATGAACTGTAAGTTTCGTTGAACTGTGTAAGAATTTGACACTGTGACCTATTGTTCTATAATCACCGCCAGATACCCCTACCGGGTATCTGTACCTGGTTAACGAATACAAATAGCTAATTTAAACAAAAGGAGTATTTCATCAATGGCTGAGCCTATTCATGTTTCTGACGCCGAGTTTCAAGATAAGGTCTTGAACTCTTCCACACCGGTGATTGTTGATTTTTGGGCGCCGTGGTGTGGCCCTTGCCGTATGGTCGCCCCCATTTTGGAGGAGTTAGCCAAAGAGTATGAGGGTAAACTCGTTGTAGCCAAAGTCAACACCGACGAAAATCCCCAATGGGCAATGAAGTACGGCGTGCAGGGTATCCCCACCATGCTGTTTGTGAAAAATGGTGAACTGGTTGACCGGATGGTTGGCGCAGCGCCGAAGCCCTTTATCCAACAACGAGTGGATAGGTTGTTGGATGTCTCGGCGAGTAATTGATGGTTGATAACAGGGGGCAGGCTGTTTACAAACAGGCTGGCTTTCCCATCATTCAGCAAATTGTTGAGCGAGTCAACTCCCTGCTAGCTTCGTCACAGATAGAGTAATGAAGAGTAAACTTGCACTCGATTTGCAAGAGAATATTGACCAGCGCTTACAACGCCTGGAAGGGCAGGTACGCGGAGTGCGCCGTATGCTGGATGAAGGCCGAGATTGCCAGGATATTATCACCCAGTTGTCGGCCATTCGCGGCGCGGCCTACCAGATTTCGTTGCTGTTGGTGGAAAACTATGCTCAATGCTGTGTTAGCCACCCCGAAGAGTACGGCTCACCGGACGAGGCGATTGCCAAGATGGTGAGTACATTGGGCAAGTTGTCGTAGAGGTAATTCGACTGAATAAAAAGTAAGGAGTCCAAAATATATTTCGGACTCCTTTTTTGTCAGCGAACGGCATGGGGATGCCGCCCTACGGGAATTTTGATCTACTAATACCTGAACAATTGTTCTTGTCCTTCTCCTAAAATTTTGCTATAATTCCTTTACTATGGCAAAAATAAGAACACGTTACATCTGCCAGGAGTGTGGCAGCGCCCAGCCCAAGTGGATGGGCCGCTGTCCCGACTGTGGCGAATGGAATACTCTGGTCGAAACAATTGTTGAGGAAGGGAGACCTGGCGCTGCTCCTCCGGCGGTGCGGCAGGCGCTGGCGGGACGCAACACCCCCCAACCGCTAACCACGATTTCCGCCGATAGCTACCAACGCACCCTGTTGCCCACGGACGAGTTTAATCGGGTTCTGGGCGGCGGCCTGGTGCCTGGCTCATTGGTTTTGATCGGCGGAGACCCCGGGATTGGCAAAAGTACGCTGCTATTGCAAATGTCGGCGGGACTGGCGGCCATAGGACCGGTGCTGTACATCTCCGGTGAGGAGAGCGCCCAGCAAATCAAACTTCGTGCTTCTCGTCTCAAGATTCCCGGTGATAACCTGTTTATCCTAACCGAAACGAATATGACCGCCATTATAGAGCATATCCAGCAGATGTCGCCCCAGTTTGTCATCGTTGATTCTATTCAGACGATGTACATGGATGAAATGCAATCGGCGGCTGGTTCGATTAGCCAAGTCCGTGAGTGCGCTGCCCGCTTTCAGGAGGTGGCTAAGGGGCGAAATATTCCGGTATTCCTCATTGGGCACGTGACCAAAACCGGGGCGATTGCCGGGCCGCGCGTGCTGGAACATATTGTGGATACGGTGCTCTACCTGGAAGGGGAGCGGTTTCATACCTACCGTTTGCTGCGCAGCGTCAAAAACCGCTTTGGGGCGACCAACGAGATTGGTATTTTTGAGATGAGTGACACCGGTTTGAGCGAAGTGCCCAACCCCAGCGAGGTGTTCCTGGCGGAGCGGCTGCCCAACGCCTCCGGTTCTTCGATTGCGATTACCCTGGAAGGCACTCGGCCTTTGCTGGTGGAAGTGCAAGCTCTGTCCAGCACCACCACTTTTGGCAACCCGCGCCGGACAGGCAACGGTGTTGATTTTAACCGGCTGCTGTTGATTGTGGCGGTGCTGACCAAGCGGGTGGGGATTCGCCTGGCCGACCAGGATGTTTTTGTCAACGTGATTGGCGGGCTGCAAATTGACGAACCTGCTTCTGACCTGGCCATAGCTGCGGCAATTGCCTCTAGTTTTCGTAATACGCCGGTGGCGGCGGACATCGCCCTGGTTGGCGAGGTGGGCTTATCGGGCGAGTTGCGGGCGGTGGGCCACCTGGAAACACGGTTGAAGGAAGCGGCCAAGCTGGGCTTCAAACGTTGCCTGCTGCCAGCCTCGATCCAGTTGAAACAACTTAAAGATCCGCCGTTGGAATTATTGCGAGCACGATCTTTGAATGAGGCTTTGGAGGCAGCCTTAATTCACTGATCCTTTTGTTTGTAAGGAAGAGACCGGCCATCAGAAGGGAGCTTTAAAAATCCTTTTGACATTTCCCTGCCTTTGTGCTAACATACCGCATTAAGCTGTGGACTTAATAATTATCTTTTCTCTTTTCTTTCCACAGTGAACCGAAATAATTTAATTTATCTTTTTAAGAAGCACTTATTTTGTTAGTCGCGTCAGCGGGGCCTAAAAAACAACAACCATAGAAGAGGCGAATGAAAGATTAGTTGATCCTCAGGGCAGCAAAGACAAGGGGTTAATTGACCGGAGATATATTTTAGCAGCTTGCTCAACATATCAGCAAAATTACTTCAGGATAGGATGGTTCTGGGGAGGATAGAACTCCTGAGGAGGTAATTTTGTGAGCAAATCGGATTTATAAGGTTTTAAAAACCTCTGGATGCGCTGATTATCAGCCTCGATCATAGTTGTTTTGCCAGAGTTTGCGGGCGAATGTGCTTCATGTACAATCGCCCTTTTTTTACGCCAGGTCTCTAATCGCGGTGAGAGGAGCAAACAAGTAGTGAGTGTGGAGTTTGTTTTTCGTCTGGTCGGAATGGTCGTGTTTGCCCTTATAGGAGTCCAGTCGATCGTTTTTTTTCAACCTACTAACCCGGCAGATTCAGCGCGCCTGATTATTGTCCTGACTTTGGCCGGGGCCGCAATTGGTTTACTGATTGCTCCTTATTTGACCACACGGCCCTTTAACTATACTCGAGCCAAGCTGAAACAATTACCGGCTTCCCAACTGCTTTCAGGTGTGATCGGGCTGGCCGTTGGCCTGGGGGTGGCTGCTTTGCTTTACCCGTCCCTGTCCAGTTTGCCGGGACCATATGGCAGTATTTTGCCGGTGGCGGTCAGCCTATTGTTTGGTTATATTGGCCTATCGGTAATGATCATGCGGCAGCGTGATATTTTTAACACGATTGGGCCGCGACTCACTCTCGGTGGGTCCCTGCTGGATTTGAGCCGTAAACCTATCGACGATGCAGTGCTGCTGGACACCAGCGTTATTATCGATGGCCGGATTGCCGATATCAGCCAAACCGGTTTTATTCGCAGCACGATGCTGGTGCCTCATTTTGTGCTGAATGAATTACAGTACATTGCCGATTCCTCCGATCCTATTCGCCGAAATCGAGGCCGCCGGGGGCTTGACTTACTCCGGCGTTTGCAGGAGGAGTCACTGGTGCCGGTCAGGGTTAGTGACATTGATATCGAAGGAGTCAGAGGAACCGATGACAAGTTGGTGATGTTAGCGAAGCAGTTGAACTATCCGATCATCACCAACGATTTTAACCTGAATAGTGTCGCTAAATTGCAGGGGGTGGTAGTGTTAAACATTAATGAACTGGCCAATGCGGTTAAAACCGTAATCCTGCCGGGTGAAGCGATGACCCTAAAAATTATTCAGGAAGGTAAGGAACGCGAGCAAGGGGTGGCGTACCTGAGTGATGGAACGATGGTAGTGGTTGAAAATGGCAAGCAATTTATTGAACAAACGGTCGATGTGGTTGTAACTAAAGTATTACAAACGAGCGCCGGCCGGATGATTTTTGCCAAAATGGAAAGATAGTTTATGACCCTACGAATTTTTAATTATCTCAACCGAAAAGAAGAAGAATTTGCCCCGCTGCACCCGGGTTTTGTGGGTATGTACGTCTGCGGGCCAACGGTTTATGGCGACGCGCACATTGGGCATGCCAAAGCTTATATCACTTTTGACGTGGTGCATCGTTACCTGGAATACCGGGGTTACAAGGTGCGCTATGTGCAGAATATTACCGATGTCGGTCACTTATTGGACACGGGCGAAGACCGCATTATCAAGGGCGCCAGGCGGGACAAATTGGAGCCAATGGAGGTGGTCGAAACCTACACCCGTAATTACTTCCGGGATATGGATTTGCTCAACATCATTCGTCCCGATATCTCCCCTCGGGCCAGCGGCCACGTGCCGGAGCAGATTGAGCTGGCCCAAACCCTGATCGAAAAGGGACACGCTTACGAAGCCAACGGCAATGTCTATTTCTCCGTGCCTAGTTGGCCGGCTTACGGCAAACTCTCCCGGCGCAAAGTCGACGAACTGGAAGAAGGGGGGCGACTGGAAATCTCTCCTGAAAAGCGCGATCCGCGTGACTTCGCCGTGTGGCGAGTAGCCACACCGGACCACCTGATGCAGTGGCAGAGTCCCTGGGGGCCAGGCTTTCCCGGCTGGCATGCTGAGTGTACCGTGATGGCCCGTAAATACCTGGGCTTACCGTTCGATATTCACGGCGGTGGGCTGGAAAATATCTTCCCTCACAACGAAAGTGAGGTAGCTCAGAGTGAAGCGGCTTACGGCGGTGACTTTGCTCGTTACTGGCTGCTTAACAACATGGTCACGATTGAAGGGGTCAAGATGGGCAAGAGCCTGGGCAACTCGCTGTCCATTCAGCAGGCGATTGCCGGCAATCATGCCAGTTTGTCGCAAGGGTACACACCCCTGGCCATTCGCTCCTTCATTTTGAGCAGCCACTACCGCCAAAATACCGATTTCAGCGACGAGGCGCTTAAGAGCGCCGCCAGAGGGCATGAGCGACTGTTGGGCACGGTGGCGTTGGTGCGGCAGAAGTTGGCCAAGGCTGAGGCCAGGGATGAAGCCCCGGATGCCGAATTTGTGGCAACTATCGAACAGTACCAGGCTCGCTTTTTGGAGGCGATGGATAACGATTTTAACACACCCCAGGCCCTGGCTACTCTCTTCGATTTCAACCGGGCCGTGAATACCTTACTTAACAGCGACCAGCCGGTTTCTTATGCTACCCTCAAAGCTATTGACGACACCTATCGCACCCTCGGCGGGGATATTTTGGGTATCATTCCGGCTGAACTTTCAAGCTCGGAGGGTCTGGCTTCGCCGGGAATCGAAGAGGATTTAATCCGTCTTTTGGTTGACCTGCGCGCGGCGGCCCGCAAAAATAAAGATTATGCCACCGGCGATGCCATCCGCAACCGCCTGGCGGGGATGGGAGTGGTGTTAGAGGATAGGCCGGATGGGACGGTGTGGAAGATAAGCCGGTAGTGGTAATAACACTACCTCTACGATAATTTTGGGTGAGTTTGTGAAGATAACTGGCGAAACCCCATATTTTTCAACTAATTTGGGGAGTGCCTACTTAGGCGACTCTCTCGAACTTCTACCTAAGATTCCAGATAAGTCAATTGACCTCATTTGTACGTCACCACCTTTCGCCTTGCTTCGTCAAAAGGCGTATGGGAACGTTCATGCTGATGAGTATGTTGATTGGTTCATGCAATTTGCCCGCGAATTCGCACGTGTGTTAAAGCCCACAGGTTCGCTGATAGTAGACATTGGTGGAACGTGGGTAAAGGGATTTCCAACTCGTAGTTTATATCACTATGAGCTTATGCTTAAACTTTGCCAGCCGGTTGTTGAGGGTGGTGGAGGCTTTTACTTGGCCCAAGAACTTTACTGGTACAACCCGGCCAAACTGCCTACACCGGCAGAATGGGTTACGGTGCGCCGCGAAAGAGTCAAAGATGCGGTAAATACCGTTTGGTGGTTGAGTTTGGATCCACATCCAAAGGCTAACAATCGCGGCGTACTTAAGCCATACAGTGAGTCGCAAATCAAATTAATGGAGCAGGGTTACAAACCTAAAAAACGTCCCTCGGAACACGATATTAGTGATAAATTTGACCGGGATAACAATGGGGCTATCCCGCCAAATATCATCGCCGATGAAGCAGAGTATAATGGCATTATAGGTGAGCCGGTTCCGGTCAATGTAATTGCTGCATCCAATACTTCTAGTAACGACCAATATCTACGTTTGTGCCGAGAAAATGGAGTTCAACCTCATCCCGCCAGATTTCCTCGCGCCTTGCCCGAATTTGCGATTGGGCTTTGTACCGAAATCGGTGACATTGTGCTTGACCCATTTGCTGGAAGTAATATGACCGGGTTTGTGGCTGAAGCAATGGGACGAAAATGGATAGCTCTGGATCAGAACGAAGAGTATTTACGTGGCTCAACTTTTCGCTTTATAAATGATGGCAGTGAAGATTCCCAAAAAACCGCTGCTATACAACAGGCATTATTTGATTTGCCCCCAATTCAGAGACGAGCTCGCCTTAACGAAGAACCTGAAGATTATCAAACCGAGTAGGAACCCGAACAAGGATGCCCAAATCATCAGTACGCCGCTTTACCTATGGGGATCAATTTGACCCGAAAAAGTTTTCTCTCCCCGACATACTTGAATTGTGTGTAACCAACATCCCAGATCGATACAAACTGCAAGGTGAGATAAGGTCTCGTTACTTTGAAGGACATGGACAAAGCCCAAGCCAGCGAGATGAAAACTCGACCAAAATGGCAATGAACTGCGTTTTGTCCCTAAATGCTTATGAGTTAATTCAATTTGCGGATGGCGGTAAGATTTACACGGTGACGAAGTTGGCTCAAGATTTACTGGCTTTGAAACCTGATACTGTAGCCATTCATCGTCAATTTGCGACTCATATTTTGACCAATCTCGAAGGCTTATTGTTGGCGCGTATGATTGAAAATATTCGCGCCAGAGGCGAACAAGTTACGCTTGAGTATTTGGGTGAGGAGTTCAACGACCTCGGCATAAAGATTCCACCTAATTCCACCTATATCAGTACAATGCGAGAGTGGTTGGCGCTGGCAGGTGTGTTTCGCACCATAGGCTATGAAGTTAACTGGGATGTGATTTATGATTTATTGAAGGTTGATGCAGATATTGTTGACGAGTTGTATGCGCTTTCGCCGGAGCAAAAACACTTTTTGTTATCCCTGGTAAGCCTTGATGTTCAAGAATTTACACCCTCGAACAAAATTGCCAAACACACTCGTAGTGTTTACAAAATTCGTTTAACAACCAAGAATCTGGTCAAAGATATTCTCGAACCATTGGAACACCTGGGTCTAATCGAAACCCAAAAGACTACGATTGGACGAGGAGCGAAACCCCACCTTGTAAAACTAACGGAAAAAGCCTGTAATGAAATTCTCCAGCCCCTGATTCAGAATCTGGCAAATGTTACTGAACTTACCTCGGCAGACCTGAATCGTTCATTTGACAGCGTAGTTTCAGATTTGAATAACCCGGATAAACACTCACGAGGAATAGCTCTTGAGTTACTGGCCGTCTGGATCATCAGACTTCTTGGTTTAAGGTTCTCTCGTTGGCGTCTGCGTCACTGGCAAGCAACAGGTGGGGGTGAAGTAGACGTATTGGCCGCATCTGACAAAATCATCTACAACCGTTGGCAGATTCAATGTAAGAATCAGCAGAGCCGGGTGGGTGTTGACGTGATTGCGAAAGAAGTAGGCTTAACCTTTCTCACAAAGGCAGATATAGTAATGGTTATCACAACCAGTAAATTTGCGAGTGATGCCATAAATTATGCCAATCAGGTGAATGACGTAAGCCGTTATTATGTAATTCTGCTAGAAGGGGACGATATCCAGCGAATTGTAGAAGATAAAACTCGAATCGTTGACATCTTGAATATTAAGGCGCGTCGAACTTTCGCCAAGCGCGAGTTAGGGATGACCGACTTGAGCGACGAATTTATTCAGGAAGAGGAACAACCCGAAACAATTGAAGCGTTAGAAGAAGCTATAACCAAAGCCGCAATTGAGTAACCATGCCCGAAAACCTTTATGGTCGCAATGCTGTACGCGAGTGCCTCCGGGCGCGGCGGCGTCATGTTCACCGGGTATTACTGGCCGAAACGGTGGAGCCGGCTGCCATCATCGATGAGATTTTGGCTCTGGCCAACAAAGCAAAGATAGCGGTCCAGCGCGCCCCTCGCCAAACCCTGGATAATCTGGCTAAAGGCCATCAAGGGGTAGTATTGGAGGTAGGGCGCTATCCAACGGTGACGGTAGAGGATATTCTCAAACGAGTAGATAAGAGCAACGAGCCGCCCTTTCTGGTGGCCCTGGATCACCTGGAAGACCCGCACAATCTGGGCGCGATTGTGCGCACGGCTGAAGTTGTGGGCGTTCACGGCCTGATTATTCCCCGCCAGCGAGCGGCCGGAGTGACTCCGGCGGTGGTCAATGCCTCTGCCGGAGCGATCGAGCACATGGCGGTAGCCGAAGTGCCTAATTTGGTTCAAGCGCTCAACAAGCTCAAGCAGGCGAATGTATGGCTGGTTGGCGTTGAGGATACCCCAGAAGCTCAACTTTACGCTCAAGCCGATTTGACCGGACCGATCGCGCTGGTTATCGGGAGTGAAGGTAAAGGTATGAGCCGGTTGGTTAAGGAAACGTGTGATTTCCTGGTTAAGCTGCCCATGCGGGGACACATCGGGTCGCTTAATGCTTCCGTAGCTTGCGGTTTAATTTTGTATGAGGTCTGGCGGGCGCGGGAATTCAAGTGAGACCGCCGACAGATGACCGCTGACCGCCGCCTATCAGACTATCAAAAAGCGGTCAGCCGTCGGCGGTCGGCGGTCCGTAAAAATTTTTTCGCTGTCAATTTGACTCTTCAATCTTTATCAGTATACTCCAATGTTGCGCGGCGATATAGCCGTGCTTTTAAATTAGGACAAAAGAATATGGAGGGGTGCCCGAGTGGTTAAAGGGGACTGACTGTAAATCAGTTGGCTACGCCTACGGCGGTTCGAATCCGTCCCCCTCCACCAACACTGACGGACAGTGAGTGTCTCCTCACTGTCTGTTTTTCCGCACTAAGGTTATCTAAATAACAATTTATTCTAATGTGAGGAGACTAAAACAAATATGGCAAAAGCAGCATTTGTGAGAGATAAACCGCACTT
>CAZUNT010000005.1:53381-76745 GCA_964622215.1 uncultured Caldilineaceae bacterium | reverse complement strand
AATTTAGTTCTTTGAACCACTGAATCACTGAGTTGACTGAAATCACTGAGAGACGTATCAAATTCAGTGGTTTCAGTGACCATCAGTGCCTCAGTGATTCAAACTCGCCCCCAAAATGAAATGCTCGCCAAACAAGGGAGCACCGTGTGGCCTCCTTTTTGCCAGATTTGGATTATGAGGTTAAATTACGCCCCTTAATTGATTCCGAATCGAGCGGTGAAAATGACCGTACTGAATAAGCGCAGACCCCACCGAACGCAGCTTCGCCAGGCAGCGAGCCGGCCGGTAAACAAACCTTCTCGCTTTGCCTCTACTTCCTATTCGCCCCGTTTTGTTTCAATCTTCCAGTCTCTGGCGGCGGTGTTTCATCCCTCCCTGTCTTTCCTGCTGCGGCTGCTTATCTCGGCGGCTTTGCTGGCCTTACTGCTGTTGATGAGGTCTTATGCGGAAGCCCAGGAGAACACCCAATTCAACCACGCCGGTTTTCCGGCGGTTGACCCGCCTGCCGAGCCGCCTGACCCGCCGCCTTTTGTTCTGCCCTTTGCTTCCCCTCCCGGCCCGGGCACCTGGCTGCTGGTCCAACCCTACGGCAACACCGTCGGCGCCTACATGCAGCGTAAGGTTTTATACCAGGCCGGGCAGGGATTGCACTTTGGCCTGGATTTCAGCGCCCCCTGCGGCACCGAATTGGTAGCCATCGGCGACGGTATCGTCAGCGAAATAGATAAACACGGCTCGCCGCCGCACAGCCTGATGATTGACCATCCGAACGGCTACAGTTCTCTATACGGACACTTGCTGGAAAAGTCCACCTTGACCCCCGGCACGCCGGTTAAACAGGGCCAGGTGATTGCCCTATCCGGCGACTCTTTCGGCACTTGCCGTTCTGCGCCCCACCTGCACCTGGAGATTCGTAATAACTATCACAATTATGCCTATAACCCGGTCTTGCTTATTCAAGCCGATTGGGACAGCCTGGCCCTTATCGGCGGTTTTAGCCGGGGCTTTGAGCGCGATTTGACCAACCCGCGCCGCTGGCAGACCATTCAAGATCAGCCCGCCGTTCAATTTGGCGGCGCTCTGCTTAACGAGTTCGCCGAGGCGTGGCCGCCGGATATGGGAGGACGGTAATGGAAAACCGCAGGGGAGCAGGGGAGCGGGGGAGCGGGAGAGCGGGGGAGCGATTTCACCCCCAACCGCTCCACCGCCTGGCCCATCAGGTTGTCGAGCAGAGGAGCAGAGGAGAGATTTCACCCCTGCCCCCCTGCCCCCCTGCCCCCCTGCTGACTTTCGTACTGCTCATTTGCTTTACCCTGTTCACCCTTGCCCCTACCTCAACCGCTACGCTCACCCCCACCCCTTCGCTAACGCCTGCCCCGTCATTACGCCAATTGACCGGCGGCGGGTGCTGCGTCCAACCGGAGTTTTCACCTGACAGCAGCCGGGTGCTTTTTATCGACAAGCCCGGCGCCGAAGCTCCCGGCGGCATCTATGGGGTTGATCTGGCTAAGCCACAGCCTGCCCCGGTTCTGTTGAACGAAGTGATTGGTTTTCGTAGCCGGGATGGAACGATTGTGGCCACTATTGAGGGGGAATTATCCTATTTTCGCAATGAAATTACGGGCGAAACCTGGACGGTCAACACCGGCGGCAATTGGCCGCGTTTTTCCCCGGACTCCAGCCAAATCCTGTGGGTTGCCACCGACGAGGAAGGCCCCTACGACCGCCGGCAAAGCGATGTCTGGCTGGCCGATTTGGATGGCAGCAACAGGCGTTTATTGTTGACCTTTTACGGGGGAGGGTTGGCCGGGTGGTTTGCCGACAGCCGGCGGTTGTTGTTTATTGGCCGGGATGATCCCAATGAAGAGAAGCAAACGCTCTTCGTCTATGACCTGACCGGTGATCGTCGCACCAACTTGTTTAGTCATAAACATCTGCGCGGCGGGGAAATTTCAACCAACGGCAGTTGGATCAGCTTTTTTATTACTTTTTCTGATGAACCTGATGAGAATGGCCTGTGGGTTGTCAGCGCCGACGGCGCGACTCAACGCCAACTCGATTTGCCTAACTTTGGCGGGTATCGCTGGCGCAACGACGATACCCTGCTCTTTATCCCCATGCGTTTGCCCGGCGAGGCCAGCATGCAACTGTGGGCCATTGACGCGCCCTCCGGCCAGATGCAGCCGCTGACCGATCCTGCTTCCCTCTCTTTTTCCGCCTCCAACGGCGATTGGGATGTGTCGCCTGATGGCCGGTACGTGGTTTTTGTCAACAGCGCCGACAACAATATCTGGCTTATGACCTTACCTTGACAGCGGCCGGGCAATAATCAACAGGCGATGGGTCGCCCCCGGCTGGATGCAGGTGATGAGGGTCAAACGTTCATCCTGGGTCGGCATAATCAGCTTGGCGTTTTCGATCCGCTGGGCTAAAGAAACCCCTTTTTCTTGAACCAGGATTTTTTCAGCCACTTCATAGCGATAAACTCGGCTATCAGCATAGACAGTGATTTCATCGCCAATTTCGAGCTGATCGAGGTTTTGAAAAATCCTGGCATAAATGTCGCTGTGACCGTTCAAGACGGTATTGCCGGCCTGGCCCAGCGGCGCCGAAAGGTTATGCCAGCCAACCAAATTATCGTCGGTCAACCATTGATAGTAAGTTTGGCCCTTGATCTTAACTTCTTTTATGCCGACCGGCACAATGGTTTCATCCAGGGCAATGGTGGGGATCGTCAAATGAGTAGGATGAGAAGCAGTGGGGTGAGCTGATTCGTCGGCCCAAACTGCTTGGGCCTGGCAGAGGATTAAACTATAAACTACAAATGCTAGATAAATTGCTTGACGAAGTTGGAGTAACTGATTCCTGATCATCCGCTAGTGCCTGATTACTTACTTATTGGCGATGATTTTACCAGGATAATAATTCAAAACGGGCTTCGGTATTAGCCCAAGAATTGGGGGTTTTTATAGAAGCAGTGTAAATGCCATTTTTAGAGTTTGTCACTTGTGTTTTATGTCATTCTACTTTACAATAACGAAGTGACTTAAATCCCCTGTTTAATGACCCTCCCGGACGCTGTTTTTAACCGATAGCTGTTTCAGATAAAACTGATTGGCTTTAATTCGAGCTTGCGGGAAGGTTTATTTATAGATACGAGGTGTGCCTTGCCTCGACTGATCAGGCCGATCATTTTATGCCTGGTTGGGCTAGTGATGATCGGTTGCAGTCTTATTCAAGCGGATAAACCCACCGTATCCCCATCACCGGGCATTGTCTTTGTGACCGCGACGCCCCGGCCTGCGTTGACGCTCAACGACGGCCAGCGTTCCTTGGGTCTTCCTCCGGTTGAACCTACACCAACACCGCCTCCGGTTGCCTATTTCGCCGGAGCCAACGAAATGGGTAAGGTGCTTGTGCTGGAATATCACCGTATTGGTTATCCAGAAGAGCGTTACCAGCGCACTCCTGATAATATGCGGGCCGATTTGTTGCGGCTTTATGAAAGCGGTTATTACCCGGTCAACTTTATTGACCTGATCCGCGGCTTGCCTCAAGTGCCTGGCGGCAAAAAACCTGTTGTCTTGACTTTTGACGACTCCGAAATAAGCCAGTTTCGAGTGTTAGACGATCATACGATTGACGCCGATAGCGCAGTGGGTATCCTCCTAAATTTCCACAGCCAGCATCCAACAGATTGGCCTAACCGGGCCACCTTTTTTGTCCTGGGCAACGATAACGCCGATTATTACTCAGTTTTTGGACAATCCGAGTGGGCTAAAGCCAAAGCGAAGTTATTGATTGACCTGGGTATGGAAATTGGCAGCCATACGGTCAGCCACGCCGACTTGTCGGTGGTTACCGCAGAGCGCATTTACTGGGAGTTAGCTGTAAGCCAGCATGTCATCGAGGAGATGGTCCCCGGTTACGAAGTGCAGACTTTAGCTGTGCCTTTTGGCGGTTTTCCCTGGACGGCCGATTTTTTGAAAGCAGGTCAATGGGAAGATTTTGGT
Source organism: uncultured Caldilineaceae bacterium (assembly GCA_964622215.1). Classification (GTDB taxonomy): domain Bacteria; phylum Chloroflexota; class Anaerolineae; order 4572-78; family J111; genus DSQQ01. The sequence continues at coordinate 72,732 of CAZUNT010000005.1, read as the reverse complement.
TACACTTACGCCGCCAATGCCGCCGCCTGGGGCGGCCCCAGCGTGTCCCCCTTTAACAGCACCTTTGACCCTTATCACGTCTCCCGAATGGAAGTCACAGTTACGTCGCTGGACTACTGGCTGACCCATTTTGAACAAGCTCCCCACGAGTATTACATTTCCGATGGCGACCCCAGCCGGGTGACTTTCCCCCAAGAGATGACGGTGGCAGCGGAGAAGTAACCTTTCTTCATTCCCGCAATACTCGCTCGTCCCCAACCCGCTTGGTTAAACGCTGCTCGTCGGTATATTCCAGCAAGGCCAGGGCATATTTGCGGCTGGTCTGGAAAACGTCGCGGACCTGGGCCACGTTGACCGTTGGGTGCTCCTGCAAATATTTCTTCAGCCAGGCCACAAATTTATGATAAGTCTCGTCCAATAAAATGACCTCCGGCGAGAGACGGACCAAACGTCCCCCTTCGACGAGGGCCAGCATCACGTCCTCTCCGACGGCGGCGGCAATATCTTTGGGGAGAGGTGTGTTGTAGGGGGCGCGGCGAAATTCGGCCAGCAGCTTGTCTATGGCGGCTTGTTGCGCCTGGTTGAATTTAACCTGATGGCCGGCCAGACGCACCGTGTTGTCAGTAGCGACCAGGCTGCCCTCTTGTTGGCCGCGCTGGACAGCTTCGTTGAAGAGGCGCGTCTCTAATTTAAGCCGGCTCTTCAATTCGCTGCGAGGCATGCCGGCCCGCAGCGGAAAGCGAGTGTGGTAATCCAATAAGGTAGCCTGGATTTGGCTGAACAGGGCGGCCCAACCGGCGCGTGAAGCGACTAAGGCTTTGGAGTGGGACAAGTTGTCAACTTGTCCTACCGCATGGGTCAGAGTAAAAACATCTCCTTGCTTCAGCAGCTTTTCCAGAGCAGGTGCGGCTACTTGAGCGGGTAAACGACACTCGGCCAGCAGCGTCGGCACCGGTATCGGCCCGCGGCGATCCAGTTCGCCCAGGAGGACATCTTCCGGCGTGCCGGCCAGCAGAGTGTCAAGCCGCTTGAGCAGGTCGGGCTGGAAGCGGTGGTGACGACGGCGAGGGAGAGGGTCTACCACCACTCCCCCGCCGATGGTCAGGGAGGGCGAAGGCTGGCGGATGATGAACCGGTCGCCTTTGACCACAGGGATACGTTCGGCCAGCCGTAATTGCACCCAGCCGGTCTGGCCGGGTTCCAGTTGGCGTACCCCCAGCAAGCGGGTATAACCCACCACTTCAGTGGCCCCGGTGAAAAGTTCGATTTCCTGATTGTGACGTAACGGGCGAGGGGCGTCGGGCAGCAGCCGGAGTTGAACGTCGATCAGTTGCGACGGCTCCAGCCAACCGGGGGGGGTTAACACGTTGCCGCGCCCGATGTCCTGGGTGCTCAGGCCGGTCAGGTTGACCGCTGTGCGTGAACCGGGCTGGGCCAGGTCAACGCTTTTTTTGTGAGATTGCAGACCCCGGATGCGGGTTTTGAGACCCTGGGGCAAAATTTCGACTTCCTGACCCACCTGCAACTGGCCGTCGAGCAATGTGCCGGTGACGATGGTGCCAAAACCACTTATCGAAAAGACCCGGTCAACCGGCAGGCGCGGCCGGCCTCGATTAGGGCGCGGGGGCGCCTGGGCCAGCACTTGATCCAGCGTTTTGACCAGGGTATCAAGTCCCGTGCCGCGCAGCGCCGAAACCGGCACTAACGGTGCATCGGCCAGAACTGTTTTGGCGACAGTTTCCATAATATCGGCTTGTACCAGTTCTAGCCAATCCTGGTCCTCGACGGCGTCAACTTTGGTTAGAGCAATCACCCCCCGGGGAATTTCGAGCAAGTCCAGGATAGCCAGGTGCTCGCGGGTTTGGGGCATCACGCCTTCGTCGGCGGCAATGACAAACAGGGCCGCATCAATCCCCCCAACTCCGGCCAGCATATTTTTGATAAAATCCTGGTGGCCGGGCACATCAACAATGCCGACCGACTCGCCGGAGGGCAGGGTTAGCCAGGCAAAGCCCAGATCGATGGTCATGGCCCGCTGCTGCTCTTCTTTCAGCCGGTCAGGATCAATGCCGGTCAAAGCTTTAACCAGCGTGGATTTGCCGTGATCAACATGGCCGGCTGTACCAACAACACGCATGGGCTAGACCTACCTGTTGGCTAACTCTTCAAAACGGCGCTGCCAATCCTGAGTAGCAGTGCTGCGGGTATGAATATCCTCTTCGATAATTTGCAGAGTCAAGTCCATCTGTTTCTGCACCGACTGGATGAGTTTAACCATCTCATCCCCACGCTTTTGCAGTTGCTCGATGTTCTTTTGCAGGTCGGTAACGTTAGGTTTCCATTCCATGCTCTGCTTTTTCCAGCGTTGCTCGTAATCGGCCTGCCATTTTTCAATTTCGGCCTGGAGTCGATTTTCGGCCAGGCGTTGCAGCTCGCTGACACGATGTTGCTCGCGCTGCAAGCGCTCCTGAAAATCCTGGAGGACTTCGAGCGCCCGCTTGTTGAGCTGATAATGCTCGGCGTACTTCTCCATCACACTTTCATACTCGTCTATTTGACGGGCCTGGGCCTCGGCGGCCTCATTCCAATTTTTCATGAGCCGTTCGCGCTGGGCCATCTGAAAATCCATATGCTCGCGATGGCGGCGAATATCCTCGCGTATTTCGTCTAGCGCGGCCTGATACTGGGCAAACTGAGGAATTTGCTGCTCGACAAGCTGAACCCGGGTTAAACTGGTTTCGATTTTTTTGTGGAGATTGGGCATTTCTGCCTGTAGTTCGGTCAGGCGCAGGTTGTCAACCCGGCGTTGATCTTCCAAATAGGTGGCGGCGCGGCTGCGTTCTTCGATTAGCTTTTTTAGCTCTTGAAGGCGGACCTCAAAGGTGCTGACCTCTTTGTTCAGCCGTTCCACCTCGGTTCGGGCCAGGCTGATTTGTTCATCGTAACGCTGCGTCTTGTCAAGGTCGCGCCGGAGTTCGTATAAGTTTTTGATAAAGCCATCCATTTGATCGGCCAGGGCGCTGTTTAAGTCTCTCAAGCTCTGCTGGCGGCGGGAGGATTGCTCTTCGACAATCTGCAATAATTCGCTTTTGAGGTTAAGGATTTGCTCGTCAATTTGAGGAGCTGCGCTAACCTTAAACTGCACCTCGGCCAGGTGCTGCTCGAGTTTTTGAATACGGCGGGCTTGTTCTTGTATTTCATAAGCTTGGGCCTCGGTGCGTTGCTGCAATTTAGCTATCATTTGCTGGGCTTCCTGGTAGCGCTGCCCCGAATAGTCAAGCTGAGACAATGGGTCGGTTTGCTCCATCCCTTATGTTTCTCTCCTAGTTTTAGTAGATCCAATTTTGGCCGTAGCAAAGGCATCCCCATGCCTTTGCGGACGGCATGGGGACGCCCGGTATTGAGCGTCACCGTCGGGACGGCTTCCCCGCTGCGGGCGCGTCGATCGAGATATAATCAAAAATACCAACATTGTGTACTGGTCAAACACATGTTGAACTGGCGAAAACTTCCTGGAAGCTCGATTTCAAGTAAGAATCGTGGCGTAATTGGAGCAAATTGGCCCAAAAACAGCTTCCGGGAAGTTTAACATGTTGTTGACTACTACAAAAATACCAACATTGAGTTAAAGTGCACCCTTGTAAAGTGTTATTAACTCCCGATCAGATAAAATGTGATCACTTTTTTTGCCTATAAAATAGTAACCAGATGCAGAATCAAACACACCTGTTTTATTTATTAAAAAATAATCAAAATACTTTAGGTAGAAAGATGTCAGACTGGTAAAAGTCAAAATTAGCTTTCTTAAGATTTTTGATTTTGTAAAACTCAATAGAAAATATCGGTAGGACCACGCCAACGCCATACCAGGACCACACACTGCTCCGCTATCGATTTCTTCAAACTTCCGGAACAAGCGACGGTGTCCCAGATGAGTAAATCGCGTAAAATCGTATCGTCCCAGATGTACTTGTTGCATAAAAGGCGTTTCTGCATATATCAAACCTTGCTTATTGAGTACTCTGTAAATCTCTTCGACACATTTGTATGGGTCAACAACATGTTCAAGAACAGCTTGCACAATAACTCCATCGAATAAATTATCTTCAAAGGGAATATCGTGTGCATCACATATCAACATTGTACGAGGACCAAATGAAACATCACTTTCTACCAACTCAATAGATTGAGAAGCAAGTAGTGGTTCCATTCCTTGCCCTATAATACTACCACCCACTACTAACACCTTTGGTGCGGTTGATTGGTTGGTCAGCAACTCAGCGAATTTTTCGTAATTCTGTTTACCCTTTATATTTTTGCTAATACTCGGTATTGCTTGCCACAATATTTTCTTTATTTTGCTATCTGCTGGTAGATTAAAAGTTGGACCGCGTTGAGAAGTAAAATCATCAAGCAAAAACACACTGGCAGCTTCATTGATTAACACCGGTATACCATCTATTATGGGAAAATGAGCATTGCATTGAGAATTAGTACATAAAAATTCTTCGTTCACTCGCTCAAGTTTAGCTTTGCAAATCGCACACCGTAACGAGTTTTGAACAGATACCGGCAATTTCATTTGTGATTGCATAGATTCTTCTCCAGATTCTGATGAGATAAGGCATGTTAACTCGCTTATACCAAATTTCTGTACCTGTGGCGGGAAATAATTTTTAGATGATTACTTAGTTAGTATAATCGACCTTATCTTTTTTGTAAATGACGTCTGATGTGGGTGATTCGAAGCAAAAGGAAGGGGTAAAATCAACCCCAAATTGTTAAGCAAGCCAATAGGGTCGCACCAGAAGGGAAGGAAAATCTAATCTCAAATTCTAAGTAATTCAAACTAAATTCAAACCTTTATATGTTATGATGAGATATGTTAGTAGGTCAATCCCACTCTATACCCCTTTTTTACACCATGCCCTGTTCCGGTCTGATATAACCTTAAGGAGATGATAGTTAAGTTTATGGGTACATATGATTTTACTATCATTGGAGGGGGCATTGTTGGCCTCTCTACGGGTATGGCCTTAGACCAGTATTACCCAGGGGCGCGTATATTAGTTTTAGAAAAGGAGAAAAGTTGGGCCTCTCATCAGACCGGGCACAATAGTGGGGTGATTCACTCGGGTATTTATTACAAACCGGGTAGCCTCAAAGCTAAACTTGGCCGCGAGGGAAATCGCTCGATGGTAGAGTTTTGCCAACAGCACAATATTCGACACGAAGTATGCGGCAAAGTTATCGTCGCGGTCGAACCGCAGGAATTGCCGCTGTTAGAAAAACTTTACCAGCGCGGTTTAGACAATGGTTTGCAGGTCAGGAAAATTGGCCGGGAAGAACTGAAGGAAATTGAGCCTCATGTGAATGGCCTGGCCGGAATCTATGTTTCCAGTACCGGAATTGTCGACTTTAAGCAAGTTGCTGAAACCTTTGCCCGCTTGATTAGCGAACAGGGTGGTACGCTCCAACTCAATTTCCCGGTTAAAAAGATAGTTGAAAATGGTCAGGGGGTGGTGATTGAAAGCGCTAACGCCACATTTCATAGCCGTTTTTTGATCAACTGCGCCGGTCTGCACAGCGACCGTATGGCCAGGTTGGGCCAGGTCAAAGTCTCGATGAAAATTGTGCCCTTCCGCGGTGAGTATTATGACTTAAAGCCAGAAAAGCGGTATCTGGTCAAAAACCTGATTTATCCGGTCCCCAACCCCAACTTTCCTTTTTTGGGGGTCCATTTTACCCGCATGATCGGAGGTGATGTCCACGCCGGGCCGAATGCGGTGCTCAGTTTTAAGCGCGAAGGTTATAAAAAAACTGATTTCGACTGGCGGGATTTTGGGGAAGTTATGGCCTATCCTGCTTTTTGGAAGCTGGCCAAGCAAAATTGGCGCGAGGGGACTAAGGAGATTTATCGGTCTTTTAATAAAGCAGCTTTTGTGCATAGTATGCAAACGCTCGTTCCTGAAATTCAGGCGGAGGATGTCACCCCCGGCCATGCCGGGGTAAGGGCGCAGGCGCTGATGGACGACGGGCGATTGATGGACGATTTCCTGATTCTACCGGGTCATAATTCTATTCACGTCTGTAATGCACCTTCGCCGGCAGCTACGGCCTCCATAGAAATTGGGAAGGCAATCGTCGAGCAAATTGTAAGACGGTATTCTTTTACCGGGAAGGCTTGAAAATTTGGATATCTATTTTTATGAACGGTTTTTTTAACTATTTTCTAATTATTTTCTTGTTAAGTTCCAAGTTAAAGCTAGTATTATATCAAGAGCATATTTCTTTTTAGTGGTATGTTCAATGTCATTAAGATAAGCCGGAGTGCAGAATTTATTCTGCTGGCCAGACTGAAGTCTGGACTCCTTAACTTAATGACATTGGTGGTATGTTTGTTTCCAGCACATAGGGGAAAGTGATAAAAGATGGAATTAAAAGCTTATTTACGTATCCTGCTTAGAAAATGGTGGATAGTTCTGCCGGCCTTTTTGATTACTTTTACTTCAACCCTTGTATTTACTTTTACGCAAATGCCGGTGTATGAAGCCCACGCTACATTTGTTGTATCACCTACCTCGTCTTTCGAGAACGTTCAGGGTTTCGTATCTGGCTTAAGCGTCTTAAGTGCTCGCTCCGAAATCGCTACCACTTATACTGAAGTGGCTCAGAGTCAAGAGGTGAAAAATGATGCTGTGCGCGAGATAGGTCTATCTCCCGAACAAGCAAAAACTTTTACTGTGGGCAGTAAACTTCGAGCCGGGACCAATGTGTTAGAAATTACAGTGCAAGGGCATGATCCAGTGCTGGTGAGAGACGTGACAAACGCAGTTGGTGTTAAAACCATCGCCTATGTACAGCAACTTTACGAGTCATACGAGCTAAAACCCCTTGATCAAGCCAACTTACCCGGCGAGCCGATTAAACCTGATAAAAAACTGAATTTGGCCCTGGGCGGAATTTTGGGGTTGGTTTTAGGTGTAGGATTGGCTTTCATGTCAGAGTATTTGCAGGGTTCTCAATGGACGGTGGCAAACTTTGATATTCTGGATCATGAAACCGGGATATATAATCAGCAATATTTTTTGCAACGCCTTAAAGAAGAGATGGTGCGGGCCAAACGGAATCGATATCCTTTGTCGTTAGCATTGGTCCGAATTGATAAACTAAAGCTCCTAAAAGGTATTAATGCAAATAAGGTCCGCCTGGAGGTTATGCGTCAAGTGGCTGTGTTGATTCGCCAGTATCTCAGGGAAGAAGATATTGTGGCCCATTTTGATGAGGATATGTTTTCGGTTTTATTACCGGATGTAACGGGCGAAAACGCCAAATCTATTATGGAATATTTGCAAACACGAATGGCTTGGGCTTCTCTCGAATCTAAAATTGAGGAAGATTTCAATTTTAATCTCGGCGGGGTTGTTGGTGTTGCCACCTATAATTACAATGGCACTAGTTGCGACGATTTTATGACCCAAGCCAATCAGGCCTTGCAGTTGGCCGAAGTAGACCACGAGGGTAAAGCTCATTTGCTCATTGATCCCATTCTTCATCAGAAGTGAGGCCCAGATGAACATCAAACGGCAATGGCAGATTAATCACCCCGGCTCAGTTTTGACGGCTAGTTATCTGGGACTGTTGTTCCCTTTTTTAACGATTTTTGGTTTTTTCTCGGTACACGATGGTTTAGAAAATGTACCTAACCGATCTGGGGCCGGTTATCTCTTTCAGAGTGCTGTTGTCACCCCAACAACAGTCCCAGTAAATGCAGCTCCCGTTAGTATAACTTCAACAGTTTCTACAACGGGGACCGATTTTACAATATCGTTGGCAGAATTGGGTTATGAAGAGAAAACTTTACGAAGCCCCTTTGGGATTGTTGAATATGACTTGCGCCTACCAGAGGGGTGGCAGTTGCGGGACGGCAGCTTCTTTGACTTAGATTTCAGCTATCTTTTTAGCCCCCTGAATACCTCGGAAAATCCGGTGCAGTTACCTCTATTGGGTAATCTAATAGTCACGGTTGACGGGGAAACCCAACTGATCTTCCCGATAAAAGAACCGCAATTGGATCACTCTCGTTTAAGGATAACCTTACCGTCAAGTCTACTTAATGACCCTGCTCGGGATGTTCATCGGATCACCGTAGCTCTGGATGCTGGTTTTATTTGTGCTATTCCCCACCAGGCGTATGTGGTTGTCCATTCTACAACCTCTTTTTTTTCCCTGGCATACACTCAGTTGCCTATTACAGTAGACCTGGCTGTCTACCCTCGTCCTTTTTATCAGCAAGCCTTTGAGCCAGATCATGCCCGTTTTATCTTGCCCACTCACCCGGTTGAGTCAGAAATGACCGGGGCGTTGGCAGTAGCCGCCAAGTTGGGGCGTCTCACCAGAAATAACTTGGTTATCAGTGGCACGACCGATCTGGCTGTACTGGACCGTTTAAAGACCGGAGAATCATCCCGCGAGCATTTGATTATCATCGGCAGGCCGGAACGTAATCAGATGATTTTGCAGCTCAATCAACTGGGAGTTTTACCAATACCCTTGCAGCAGCGCCAATTGAGCCTGGCGAGTGAAGGGCCGACCACTGTTAGCCCTGGGAGCAATCTAACCTATACTCTAACCTTGACTAACACTAGCCCTGATGACTTATCATCCTTGAAGTTGGTTGATACGTTACCCGCTTATGCCCAGGTGACCCATTGTAACCCCACATGTTCCAAAATTGTTGCCGGCGAAGTCAGTTGGCCTGTAGCCAAGTTAGCAGCCGGAGAGTCCTTCAGTTACACGTTTCAGCTCCATTTGAGCGATGTGATTACCTCTGAAATTTTTGTCTTGGAAAATATCGTAACTCTGCTTGATGCCAATTCTCAACCGATCAACGTCAATACTCTGACGGCAACGGTTACTTCCACCTCACCGCCGGTATCCGTTCAACGTTCAGTAGTTTCTACTGGCGATGGCTATTTCTTTTACCAGGCCGCCCGGGCTGTTTCGGAAGGTGATGGTATTGTGCAAGAAATTGTTTCACCCTGGGATCAAACTCGGGCCATTTTGATTATCACTGGCTTGAGTGATGAAGCAATTTATAAGGCGAGCCGGGCGATGAGTTCTGCCAACCGTTTTCCTGGTATGCAAGGGGCTTTTGCCCTGGTGCGTGATGTACGGTCAATGGTGGAGTCTTCGCCAGAGTCCCAACTCGTTGATCAAGTCACCCTGGCTGATTTGGGGTATGAAGATAGGATATTGGAAGAAAATACGTTAACGCAGGTTAACTATTTTTTTAATCTGCCAATTACTTGGCGACTCGGCGAGGAGGCCTATTTCGACCTGCAATTTAGCCATTCTCAAATCATTAATTACAAGGGTTCCTCTTTGAATGTGGCGCTCAATGATCAACCGATTGCTTCAATCCCTTTAAGTGATGAAAATGCTGAGCAGGGCAGGCTGAAGGTTAAGCTGCCTTCTTCCCGAACGTATCCAGGTAGAGGTAATAAAATTTCAATTCAGGCCGAACTTCAATCGGAGGATAAATGCGCCGATTTAGGCTGGCTGCTTATTGATAGTCAATCTGTTCTTTCCCTGGCTCACAAAGAACAGGCTAATTCTGGGCTGAATTTAGATCTTTATCCTTATCCCTTTGACCGGCAACCTGGTTTGGCTAATATTCTATTCACCTTGCCGGCCGAGCCTCAGTTTCAAGAATGGGAAGCAAGCCTGCGTTTGGCCGCAGCTCTGGCTAATGATGCGGGCGGCTCTGACTTTGCCCCGGCAGTAGCCGTGGGCGATACCTGGTCTAATGTGAATCTGACCAACTATCATTTGTTGGCGATAGGCCGACCCTCTCGCCTTCCGTTGCTTCGGCACGTCAATACCCAGTTACCTCAGCCATTTCTGCCCGACTCGGATGTGATCGAGCCAAATCTTAATCAGGAGATCTTACGTTTACCCCCGGAGCGGAGTTTGGGGATCATCCAATTGTTGACTTCACCCTGGAATGAGGCGCACGCCCTGCTGGTTGTCACCGGCACAACAGATGAAGGGCTGCAGTGGGCTAACGATGTTTTAATACACCGGCCCTGGAATTTAAAAGGTAACTTGAGCTTTATTACCGCTGATACAATAAATACCATTGATACCCGTGAGCTAACCAAGAGCGGTCAAGCTAAGGCGGTGGCCACGGCTGTGGCTGAGGTTTCGCCAGTTTTGGTGGTAACGGCTACTCTGACTCCCGTACCCAGTCCATCGCCGTTGCCTGAGCCAGCGTCAACGCCTGCTGCTGCCGCCACTTCAACCTCACCCCAAAATGCCACCCCCGCCTGGCTGATGCCCCTGGTCGGTCTGACCGGCTTGGCCATCGTTGTTATCTTTGGGGTAGCCTTCTGGCAATCACGGCGACATTCCTAGAAGAACAACTATACACTTTTGTTCTAACTTGAGATTTAGTGAAGATGATCTTATTATGCTTCAGGAGAAGAGTTTGACATGATATATTTTGGAAGAGTTGTAACCAAAAATGATTGATAACTTATCCTCCAAAGAGGAAATAACGATACCCCTCCCTTCCCTCCAGCAGGATGTGTTAGCCACTGCTAAGGGCAGTGGTATCCTGTATTTTGGCAGTTTGTTTGAATACGTTACCCGTTTTGTGATGGGGATCATAATGGCGCGCTTTATGGGGGTGGAACAATATGGTTTGTATAGCCTGGCTTATACGGCTTTTCCAATGTTCGGAGGCCTTGTTATGTTCAGCCTGGATACGACTTTGGTCCGCTATATTCCTATGTATGAAAGTCGGCAAGATAGAGAATCACTCCGAGGAGTTCTGCAAATCGGTTTATTAATCCCTTTCATCTTGGGTGTGCTGGGCGGGATATGTTTATTGGCTTTGGCCGGCCCGATAGCCGAACTAATTTTTAAAGAGTCTCAATTAGTACCTGTGCTGTGGGTAGCAGCTATTGGGTTTCCGTTTCATACACTTTTAGTAGCAGTGGTAGGCGCGCTGCGGGGTTTTAACCGTATGCAGCATATAGTCATTGCCAGAGATATGGCTGTTTCGTCGATCAAACTAATATTGGTGGTGGTCATACTGGCAACAATCGGACTCAATGCGATTAACATGATGATCGTACATATCATAGGGGAACTGGTTGGAAGTGTGCTTCTCCTCCATTTTTTACACCAATTGTTTCCTTTAAACCATTCCTGGCGAGCCAGCCGTTACCATTTCAAAGAGGTATTGCATTTTTGCCTGCCACTTTATGGTTCAGATTTGATTAGCCGTTTTAGAGGTAATTTACAGACTTTATTGTTAGGATCGTTAAACACGATAACTTCAGTTGGTTTTTTTACCGTAGCTCAACGAGTTAATCTGTTTACCACTGTCTTTCAGGGTGGTATCAATATCGCGGCGATGTCAGTTATCTCTAAACTCCAGAGTCAAGGTGAATACAAGCAACTTGGAAATTTCTATCAAATTGTAACTAAATGGCTTCTGGCTATTAATTTACCTCTGGTTTTAATCACCATTTTTTTTGCTAAACCTATCCTATCAGTTTTTGGGGATGATTTCATTTCTGGTTCTACTATTCTAATTATTTTGTCTTGTGGTAGTCTGGTTGATGCGGCTACTGGTATTAATGGTCCTATGATTTCGATGACAGGGCATACCAGATTAAATACTTTAAATACTATTATTGCCCTTATATTGGGGTTGGTTCTTAGTGCCCTGCTGATACCCTATTGGGGAGCAGTGGGAGCAGCTATCACTGCTGCTATAAGTACCGCGGTCGTAAATCTGATCCGCACCCTGGAAGTTTTTTGGTTATTCCGATTATTACCTTATGAGAGAAGCTTTATTAAACCTCTTGTGGCAGGAGCGGTCGCTGCTCTAGGCATATTTTTGGTGAGGCAGTGGCTCCCGGTTGAAAGTAATCTAATTTATGCTGCTTTGGGTGCTGGTTTTTTGCTGGTAATATATGTAGGCGTAACGTTGGCGCTGGGTCTCTCTGAGGCGGATCGTATGGTGTTATCTCATTTTCTAGCAAGGCTGAAGGTCAAGTTACCGATGCGGTTTTATTCAATATGATTAGGTTTAGAAATACTACTTCAAATAAGGGTGGAACATACTTCTGGGAAACATATCTCCTGCCGGTAGGAGTTCCCTTGTTCATGGCCTTGGTTTTAGGATTAGTGCTGGCCTTTATGATTAGCAAAGAAAATTTGCTGCTGGCTATCGTCGTTGTTTTTATTGTGCCGGCAATGATTTTGTTTAATCGTTATCCATTGGCAGCCCTGATGGTATGGTTGTTATTGATGCCATTTCTCCAGTCTGGCTGGGTATCTGCGTCTATTTTCTGGATAGTACATCGTTCACTCCCTGTGCTGGCTTTGGGAATAAATATTCTATCGCGTTTGCTACGGCTCAAAAAGTATCCGTCTGTCCCATGGGGGCCGGCGGAGTGGTCTATGATTTTCTTCTTGGCTTTGGGTACAGTCTCTGTTTTGTTAACTCAACCTAACCCCCGGTTATATTTATTTTCGCTTTATGATTCAGTATTTGTATCTTTTGTTCTTTATTGGGTAATCCGGCTGTTAAATTCGCGTATCCAGGATCTGAAGCGATTGATGCCCGTTTTTATGGTTATCTGTATTGCCGAAATTGTGATGGGTTTCTGGGCTTGGCTTGCACCGCACTCGCTGCCTTGGTTATTTGCTTTTCCCAGAATGGACCCAGACCGTATGTCCGGCACCTTTAGTAACCCTAACCCTTACGCTTATGTCCTCTTATTTTGTATCATGTTTTTGTTCTATTATGCCATGAATTCCAAAGAGAAGTTGATAAAGGTACTGGCGCTGTCTTTATTTGGGGTAGGACTGGTCTGCATTTTTCTTACTTTTACGCGAGCTTGTTGGCTAGCCGCTCTACCGGTCTTGTTGGGACTGTTGTTCATGTACCCCAGACCTATTTTATTGCTCATATTGGGTATTACTGCTGTTATACCCTTCCTGGCAGGTGATGTAGTGATGGAACAGTTCGCTTTTGCCGGTGAGAGATTGAACAGCCAAGACACAGCCGAGGACCGGGTTATTTTGGCTTATGCCGGGCAACAAATGTTCTACGCCAAACCCTTTTTTGGCTGGGGTTATGCTAGTTATGATCAACATGATTGGAAATTTATGGAACGAGTAGGAGATATTGCGCCTACTGAATGGGATATCAAAAAAGGCAGATCGCATAATACCTATATTACTATTTTGGCTGAAATAGGAGCGGTGGGCTTTTTCTTTTACTTTTTCCCGGTTATCTGGTGGTTGATTTTAACCCTCAAAGTCTGGCCTCATATACCCAAGGAAGGATTCTGGAGCCGGCGTTGGCTTGTTATGATGTGGTTATCCATTCTTTCTTTCATTATTATTGCTCAGGTTGTAGATATGCGTTATTTTTGGTTTTCTCTTGGTTTGTGGCGGCTTACATTGGGATTTATCGGAAATATGGTACAGACTTACGAGCAACCGGATAATATGGCTGTATCGGTAAGAATATGATTGAACCCAAATAACGTCCAAAAGTGGTGGCCTCAATAGAGGAAGGAGAAATCGGTTAATGTCTGGTTTTGCTCTCATATTTGACTCGCAAGAACCAATTACCCCTAATGATCAAAGTTTTATAGCGTTTAAGGAAGCGGTAGCTAGCTATAAACAGTTATATTCAACTTACTCTGAGGTAGCTGGTCGGCAGTGTAGGGCTGTTAAGTTTGATACTCCTTCCACTTTGCATCACGGCGTTGTGGTAGATGAACAAACCGGTTCTTGGCTGTTAGCTGTAGGAACCGTTATTGATAGTCAAAATATCACTAATGACGGAAACTTGTCCTCCATATTAACCAATTATCTCAAACAAGGCCAGGCAGCCTTGCAGAGTTTGGATGGGCAATTTGCTTTGATTATTTACAATAAACTGACCAATAGCTTGGTAGTAGTTTCTGACCCTTTAGGACTTATCTCGGTTTTTTACGCCCGGCACGGAAATAGAGTCTATGTAGCAACATCGGCTTTAGCTATAGCTAAAATCATACATGCTACCCCCAACGAATATGGTATCTATCTATTCTTAACGACCGGAAATGTTTTTGATAAATTGACTCTTTGGCAAGAGGTTGAGCGTTTATTGCCTGGAACAGTTTTAGAAATTACTCCTGCTGGTAATACTGAATCGGTTTACTGGTTGCCTACTGTTGAAGATGAGATTGCAAAACTCTCTTTAGATGAAGCTTTAGATTGTATGTTTAATGTTTTGTCGAGGGTGACCAAAGACTACCTTAAAAGGGAAAAGATGACCTGGGCTGACCTTACGGGGGGCTTTGACTCGCGTTTGGTGACGATGATGATGCATTATTCTGGCCTATCATTTAAGTGTAGTTGCCAGGGGCCAGTAGCTTCACCCGATGTGAGAATTTCCTCATACATTGCTCAAAAACTAAACTGGGATTATCAGCATTTTATGTTGCCTGATGAGTGGGGGAGTGAACGGTATCAGGCATTTGCCCGTGCTTTGGGTAAAGGTGATGGTCACCTAGACCTCTTCAAGCTAACCAGTGTTCTCTGGGATCAAGACCAACGGGCTTTAGAATATAACACCTCTATTTGGGGGCTAGGAGGTGAATTGTGGCGTGGTACTATTTGGAAGCAAGAATATTGGAATGTCGGCAGAATAGCTTCTGTAAATTATGACCGCTTGATTGATTATAGAGTAATGCGGCCCATGGATTATTCGGTTTTTAATAATATTGCCTCAATTCGGCAGGTTCGTGAAGAGTTAAAGTTGATGATGAAATCTATTGGTGATCGTTATGCCGATTTACCTAACACGGTCAAACTGGATTGCATTTTTGCTTATAAAACCACTGGACACACGGGTAGCCATATGTCTGCTGTCATGGGACAACAAAGGGCTATTTCTCCACTTTACTTCAAAGAAAGTGTGATGCATGCCGTTTCTACCCATTTCAAGTGGCGCAATCACAGTCGCTTGGTGAGGTTGTTGATTGAAAAGGTAAACCCTGTTTTGGCTAACATTGAAACAACAGGCGGGGGGCCGGCTACGCCTATGCGTGTGGCTAATTGTTATAGGTTTATTCCATATTGGTTCCTGCTAGGTAAACAATTGATAAGAAAAACGTCTCGCAAGTTTCTTGGCAGAAGCCTTTTACCCAGAGCCAATAATGAGTTTGCCACATATCCTCAAACTTACTGGCGGCGGGTAACTTTGGATTATATTGAGCAAGACAATATTCTAAAATATACCCAGATGCACTCTGGCCGATTATATGATGCTGAACGTTTGGCTGATTTCCTTAAACAAGCTCGTACTGAGGGATTCGGTCAAGAAACTTTATTAAGTCGGATTCTGACAGTAGAAATGGCCTTACGTTCAGTTGGAAGGTCTTTATAATGCTTGTTTCTTTGGACTTCAAACTCTAACCTAAATTTGGTTAATGAGCTTATAGCTAATGCAAAAACAGCAAAATAAAATTAAGGTAATGCATATTATTCATAATCTACGGCGTGCCGGCGCTCAAGAAGTCGTTCGTACTTTAAGTGAGTACCTGGCGTCAGAGGGATGTGAGTTAGTTGTTTGTACTATTAAAGATGGCCCATTACGTCAAGAAATAGAAAGGTTAGGTATTAAGGTAGAAGTATTGGTTCTACGGCGGCGTAGTATTATCGCCTTTCCTTTGTTCATTGCTGACATAATACATCTCTTGAGTTTATTAGGCGAGCTTGTGAAAAAATATGATATTGAAATAATTCAGACACACTTGTTAGCCTCTCTTGATTTTCTAGTTTTGCTTCTACAATACACAACCTCCACCCGAGTTGTTCTTTGGACATTTCATAGTGCTAGATTTGAAGTAACCGAAGCTGAATTGACCAGGCATAAATGGTTGTTAAAGCCCAAACAATATGCTCACCGCCTACTATACCGGCTGGCGGCGCATTTTGTCAGCGGTTGTATTGCGGTGTCGGAGCAAGTCAAAGAAGCTATGATAGAGACTATCGGCCCTATTCAAGGCAAGATTACCGTAATCTGTAATGGTGTTGACCTCAAAAGATATAGATGTTTTAGTGATAGAGCATTGGTGCGAAATAATCTTGGAGTGGATGAAAAAACGCAGCTAATTGCTTTGGTTGGTACACTTAAAGATGGAAAAGGGCATAGTTATATGATAGAAGCGATGGCTTCAATTGTATCCCGGTATCCATCTGCCCATGTGCTTTTCATTGGCGATGGCAACTTGCGTGAGCAGCTGCAAGCTCAGGCCGCTGCACTGAACATAGAATCGAATGTTCATTTTTTAGGTAATCGTTCTGATGTGCCGGAGTTATTGGCGGCTAGTGATATATTTGTTTTACCTTCTTTATGGGAAGGGTTATCTATGGCGCTTTTAGAAGGGATGGCGTCAGGTTTGCCGGTCGTGGCTTCGGAAGTGTCGGGTACTGTACAGGTTATGATCTCAGGAGAGACCGGATACTTGGTGCCTCCTGGTAATGTTCAGGAACTAGCTAAAGCAATTGAACGACTTTTGTCTAATCCTGCTCAGGCGCAAGCTATGGGTATGGCGGCCCGCCAGCGTGTGGAAACAACTTTTAGTGCTCAGAAGCAAGCCGATGAACATTTGGCCCTGTATCGTCGTTTGTTGACAAGCTCTTAAAAACCCTAATTTAGAGTTGAAGTTGACCCTAACAGACCCAAGGTAACATCATGACCAGACCATCTTTGACCATAGCCTACATTACGCAAAGCTATCCTGGTTTAACCACTACATTCATTTATAGGGAAGTATTGGCGTTGGAACGCGCTGGATTCAACATTACCACCTTTGCAATCTGGAAACCCAGTAAGAATAAACTTTCTGAAGAGTCTCGGCATTTGGTAGATAATACAAGTTATGTTTTTCCAATCTTATGGCCTAAATTTTGGGGGGAACATCTTTATTTTTTCTTGACTCGCCCAGGTAAGTATATAGGTACGGCCCTTTTTGTGCTAACCCGCCCGGGTGAATCATTTAAAAATAGAGTCCGTACTCTATTTCATTTTGGTGAAGCAGTTTACCTGGCAAAAGAGATGGAACGGCGCGGGATTAAGCATATCCATGCTCACTTTACCATCAATGCTGCCAGTATTGCCCTGATGATCTCTCGCCTCTTGGGCATCTCATTCAGCTTTACGGCTCATAACATTTTTTTTACCGACCGTCTTTTGCTCAAAGAAAAGGTAAGAGAGGCACGTTTTATTTCCGTGATTTCTGAGTTTAGCCGTCAATTTCTAATCAGGTTGATCCCTGATGGTCAAAAGTTTAAGCATAAAATGCATATCGTCCACTGTGGTGTTTCACCTGAACAGTTTTTGCCACCGAATCCTAAACCGGCTAATCCGGTTCCATTGATTCTATTTGTGGCCCAACTGGTAGAGCGCAAAGGATCGCCTATTTTAGTGGAAGCCTGCCGGCTACTGGTTGAACGTGGCCTGGTCTTTGAATGTGTTATTGTTGGTGATGGACCAGAAAAGATGTTGGTAGAGCAGTTAGTGCAGCAGTATCACCTGGGAGAGGCAGTCAAGTTACCAGGAGCGCTCTTTCAAGAACAACTAGTAGAGTATTTATGCCGGGCGGATGTGTTTGTGTTGCCGTGTATTACCGCCAGCAATGGTGATATGGATGGTGTTCCAGTTTCACTGATGGAAGCGATGTGTATGGAAATTGCCACAGTTTCTACAAAGGTTTCCGGTATTCCCGAATTGATTGAAGATGGTGAAAGCGGTTTACTGGTGCCTGAAAAGGATGCAGTGGCTTTGGCCGATGCTTTACAGCGTTTGCTTGAGGATGAAGCTCTTCGAGCGCGATTGGGGCGGAATGGTCGGCAGAAAATTAGGCATGAGTTCGATGTTGATGCTAATGCAGCCCAATTAGCCCTTTTGTTTGAAAAGTATTTAGAACCTGATGCGTGATCGGCCAATCGGCCTGCGAAATTAGCCCGCGGGTATTTCAATGTGTGAAACAAAACGTTGGTTATTTATTGCCTGGGCTCCATATAGCCGCCGCAGTGCAGTATTTGCTCAGGCGTTAGGAGGCAAACTGCACTGTATTCACTACTTACGCTTCCAATCACCTCTGCATGCACCGGCTAAATATATCTTACAGGCCATGCGCACATGGCAGGTCTTATCTTCAGAGCGCCCGCAGGTAATTCATGTACAAAATCCACCTTTTATCTGTGCCCTGATAGTAAACTTATATTGTTGGGTGAGCGGTGCCCGATTTGTTTTAGATCATCACAGCGCTGCCTTTGCTCGGGTGTGGGATTGGGCTTTGCCTCTGCAAAAATTTCTAGCCCGGCGTGCGGTGACCAATATTGTAACGAATGAACATTGGGCCAACATTGTGCGAACCTGGGGCGCTCACGCTCTGATTATGGGCGATCCTTTTTTGCCGTTACCGCCAGCCGAAGCGTTTGCCGTGTCGCCGGGCTTTAATATTGCTTTTGTCAGTACGTTTGCGCCCGACGAGCCACTTGAGTCCGTTATTGAAGCGGCCCGTCATGCACCGCAGGCTCACTTTTATATTACGGGCAACGCCAGCCGCAAACCCAAAAGTTTTTTTGATGCTCTGCCTCCTAATGTTACCTGTACCGGCTTTTTGCCCGAGGCGCAATATACCGGTCTGCTGCAAGCGGTAGATGCCGTAATGGTTCTCACAACCCGTAACCATACTTTACAACTGGGCGGTTGTGAAGCAGTTTCTATGGGCCAACCCTTAATTACGTCAGATTGGCCATTTCTGCGTGAATTTTTTCCTATTGGAACCCTTTATGTCGATAATACTCCAGCTACTATCCATTCTGGTATTTTGAAAATACAGCAAGAGCATCACCGGCTGCGAACAGAAATGAAAACTTTTAGGGATAGCGCCCGGCATATCTGGGAGGCGCAACTGTGGCAACTGCACCAACTGGTTAACCAGGCTTTAACCGCCAAAAACTAAGACTGAGGAGTATTGATGACATCTGAATTCTCTCAATTGTCTAAACAGAATGGTCGAATAGTGCCGGTTTTGATTACCTGGGATGTTGACCCTGATTCGTGGCTCTCCCCGGAAAAACGGTTGTGGGCTTTTAACACAGCGATAAATTTGTGTAACAACCTGAATATTCCTGCTACTTTCTACATTACTGCTAAATCTGCCGAGGTGTACACCGAGGTATTTGAAGGAATGATGGCTCACGGGCACGAAGTTGGCTGCCATGGCTTTACACACGGTAGCGAAGAAGATTACAACCGTAT
>CAZUNT010000005.1:0-53371 GCA_964622215.1 uncultured Caldilineaceae bacterium | reverse complement strand
CCGTATGCCGGAAGAGATGCAGTTGTCCTATATTCAACAAGCCACCATAAAATTACAAACCCTGGTTGGTAGGTCCATAAATTCTTTTCGCAGCCCTCGGGTAAAAACATCAGCAACCACTCTTAAGTTACTGGTAGAACACAATTACTGTTCAGATAGCTCTGTTTGCTCACAGCGCCTTGATCTGGTCAGTTCCAACCTTATCAATGTCGGTTGGATTTTCTCACCCCGGCAGCCTTATCACCCTCATCAAACCAGCGCCTTTAAACGGGGGAACATGTCCATCTGGGAAATTCCGGTTTCGGCGGTCATGATACCTTTTATCTCGTCGGCATTCGTGGTTTTGGGGTTGTCGGCTATGAAATTGTTCTTTAGATTGCTCTATGCCGAAGCTCGGCGTACCGGCAAGCCGATTGTTTATCTGGCCCACCCCACCGAATTCTCGGGCAAATCAGGTCAAAAAAAGGGGGGGAGATTCTGGAAACGTTTTGCTACCCATATAAGGCTTGAATATTTTTCTCCATCTTTCATCCGCACTCATGGACTTCGGGTGCGTAACCTGTTATATCGTATAGATGGGGCTACTTTGTTGAATGACACCGGTGAACTGTTTAGTTATATATCCAATTTTCCCGGGGTTAAATTTATGACAATGAGCGAATATGTTGCTCATCTAGATAAGCAGAGTTTAGTACCTCCGGTGAAAGAAGCTATATTGTGAGTTGGGTATCAGGCTTGAATGTTATCTAAGCGCCGATCCCTCACCCTCCTATTCGTTGTATCGCTCACTTTGTTATTATCCTGGCTATTATTGGTTGTGCCGAGTTATGCTCTCACACTCGTGTCATATTTCTATCCTGCTCAATTAGACGGCGGTTATATTCACGTTTGTCCAAATCAAGACCGGATAATAAATATTACCCTTTGTAATTATGGCACAATCAATGGTTTTATTGATGATAATGGGCGCAGGTTTATTCCTAATGGTCTCAATACCCCTCTGGCCTGGTATAAAACACCTCGAGTTACCATTGACAGACTTGAAAATACCAATTATGAGGTTTGGCTGCAAAAGCTCAAACGTAAAGGAATTAACTCAATCCACCTGCGGCTGGATACCATTGTTGCCACTGTTGGGGTAGTGCATATGCAGCCACCGCCTCTGGGCTATTACTATATTGCCGATGATTATCCAATGGATGCCGTCTGGTTAGAGGAGTGGCTCTATTCAAATTACAATCAGGAGTCACATACCGGTGCATTGATTAACGGTGACGATTTTCTGACTCATTACCCGGCTTGCCGGTATCCTCATTTTACAATTGAGAATTGTGGCCCCACCTATGCAGCCAAGTTTTCAAACAGTCTTATTACCAAAATAATTCAAGCTGCTGAGAAGAATCAAGTTAAAGTTAGCCTAACTTTCTGGGGCTCCGAACAATATAATGATGAAACCAAATGGGCTTATAGCGCCTATAATCGGGTTTGCCGAAGACCGGATCGGAGTGTTTGTGCTGCCACCGAGGCCGGTATACTTACCGATAAATACGATATAATCTTTGATCCTCAGGGCCATATTCCGGGGAGCGTCAAAAACGGCAAAAATGTTCTTGATTATCAGCAACAATATATAGATTTTGTCTACCAAGCCTGGGGTGAAAGCCCGGCCATTTGGATGTGGGAAATTATGAATGAAATCCATTACTTGGGCCAATGGAACTCCACCCCGGGAGAAGAAGTGGACGAAAATGTAGATAAAAGACTGTTACCCTGGGTTAACTATACAGCTAATTACCTCCGAGCTAAAGATATTCATCATCGGCCTATCAGTATCAGCAGCCTCCAACCTTCCTGGGTGGATGGTACAATTGCCGATCCCCGCTTAATTATCTCTTCGGCCGGCAACTTGTGTGATCAAAACGCCTGGCAGGGTAGCACAGTTGATTTTTTTCTAGCTTGTAAACATAAGATGTTTGAGTATGTGGATGTAGTCAATGTGCATGACTATAGACGGCATACCTTAAAAAGCAGGCTTGATCTACAGAAAAGATTGGATGACATCTGGCCAGATAAGCCCAAGATTATTGGTGAATTTTTACCCGGACAGTGTGACCAACCCGACTGTCAACCCCCGCCTCGGAATAAAGCTGATCCGATTGTGCTGGCTGGACAATATATTTATCTGGGTCAATATCCCTGGCATATTGAAATAGCTCCTTTTCAAAATTCTATCGCCTATTATTGGTTGAGTTTAATCGCCAACGGCGGCAATGGTGAGGTGCGCCGGTGGATGGGGTTTGGACTTGAGTCATGGCAAGCAGGAGCCGCCTTTAACTTTAGAAACGAGTATGGTAACGAACATTATTCAGATATAGCTGTCCCCACCGGAAAATTTATTTCAGCCGTAAACTGGGCTAATTGGAGGCAGCATCGTAGTTGGGATCAAAATATAACTATTGCTAACACCGGTCTGGATCCGCTCACTGATTTTGTGTTTGTTTCAAGGGGTGATGGCGATCAAGTGATGCTAATGTTTCGCAGCCTGAGTGAAAACGGTACACCTATCGAAATCAGAAATTTGGCCGAAGGGGTATATACTGTCACCCTGTTCGACTGGCTTACTGGTGAGGCAGCGACAACTCAAACAGTAAAAACCGTAAATCATACTGTAACTATTAATGTGGATGTTCGCTGGGTGGCTCAAGATTGGCAAGATTTGACCTGGGATGTCAAGACAAAGCGGTTTGTAGGTAATTTAGTTGAACGTTACACCACTGATTATACAAATCCACTTGGACCCAATTTGGGTAACGATTGGCCCAGGCTGATTTTATCAGATTCAATACCCGGTCATGAGAATGAGGCAATTAATAGACTCCGTCGAAATATAGGTATTGTTCTGGTTGAAAAAGCTCGACCACAACAATAAATTCATCCTAACCAAACAAAGGGATAGCTTACAGCGAAGGTTAAAAGGTATAATAAGGACTCATGGCAAATCCTATCACTATAGCTACTAAAGGTAAAGGTTATTTAGCCGTTATAAAACGTATCCGTGCTATTGGTGGGCGATATGGTTTGACACCCGCCAAAATGGATTGCGCCCTTAAACAATTTGTAACTATTTTGCAAACCTATAACTGTGGCGCAACTTTTCCGATTACCGCCTCGGTTCTGGCTCGTAATGGTTCTATAATCGAGAAATATCAAGCCCAAAATATCGAGTTTGCCATCCACGGCCTGTTTCATATTGACCACTCCCAGCTTTCTCTAACAAAACAGCTTGCTCATATAAGGCAATCTCGCCACATTTTTCAGCAAAAAAAGATTAACTTGACCGGCTTTCGTTGCCCCTACTTACGTTGGAATGAGGATACTCTGGTAGCAGTGGGTGAAAATGGCCTGGGCTATGATAGTAGTCAGGCTTTATATTGGGAAGTGACCCAGGATTATGATACCGAGGACTATCAACGGGTCTTGGCTTTCTATGGGGCTAAATCGGCTCGTCGTTATTCGGCCTTACCCAGGCTCAAGGGGAACGTGGTGCATATTCCTTATTGTGTGCCAGACGATGAGGCTTTAATTGACCGTTTCAAATTGAGCGATGCAGCGGTGATGAGTCAAATCTGGTTGGCTATCCTGGCGCAAACCCATCAACTGGGCGAATTATTTACGCTGGGCTTACACCCGGAGCGGATCAACTTATTGGCGGAGCCACTGGCCGCCACACTGGCTCAAGCTCGTGCTCTTTCACCTGTTGTCTGGATTGCTCGTTTGGATGAAATCGCTCGTTGGTGGCGTAGCCGAGCTGAAACAAAAGTGATTATGACCTTTTCCAGCCCTCACGACCTTCAGCTAACCATAGAGGGACCTCAAGCCGTGACAATCTTAAGCAGAAACTTGCCGGTAAATGGTTCCACAGCGCCCTGGGCTGATAATTATGAGCGGATTATGGCTAAAACTTTTACCCTTCAAACGACCTTGCGCCCGGTCATTGGGGTTTCACCCAAAAGCGTCGAGTCGCTCATTGATTTTTTGCGCCAGCAGGGCTATCTCCTCGAAATCAGCGAAGACTCGAGAAATTACCCTTTTTACCTGGAGCGCCTTGATTTTAAGCCAGAAGATGAACGTCCTTTACTGGCTCAAATTGAGATGGGTAAGTGGCCTTTGCTGCGGTTGGGACGTTGGCCCGATGGGGCACGGAGTGCTTTGTGTGTTACCGGTGATATTGACGCTCTAACCCTGTGGGATTATGGTCTGCGTTTTTTGGGGAACTAAGGCGCTTAGTATCTAACTTTTTTCTAATTGTTTTCCTATGAGTTTAAAATACTCTACTGTTAAAGTTAAATGTATCTTTGCTTGTTTATTGGCCTCTTCAACTATAGGATGTACAGGGAACTGTCTACAAAATGGATGTTGTGCAAAATCTAAACGAAAACCTTTGGCAGGATTTTGTTGAGAACCACCCTCAGGGGAATATTTTTCACACTCCAGAGATGTTTAGAGTATTTAACCAGTGTAAGGGACACCGATCAACCTTATGGGCGGTTGTTGATAAGAGTGGGTACCCCTTTGCGTTATTGCTGCCGGTAGAAGTTACCCTAGTCAATGGTTTGCTGCGCCAGTTCACCACCCGCGCGATTGCCTATGGCAGCTTGCTTTGTGCGCCCGGTCCTGAGGGCAAGAAAGCTCTGGCCATGTTGTTGCAGTCTTACAAGCAACAGGCTAAAGGCGCTCTTTTTACGGAACTACGCAACCTGTCAGACCTGAGTGAGTGGCAATCAACACTGAACGAGTATGGGTTTGTTTTCGAGGGGCACCTGAACTACTTAATTAACCTTAACCGCTCTACTGAAGAGGTTTTGCAAAGCATTGGGCAAAGGACACGTAAGAAGATTCGCAAAGGTCTACGGGATGGCTTTGTCCATATGAGCGAGGTAACGAGTCGCTCTGAACTGGATCACTGGTATGACATTTTGCAAAAAACCTACAGTAATGCTCAAGTGCCGTTAGCCGACCGCTCTTTGTTCGTAGCCGTTTTTAATGAATTGTATCCCAAAGGGATGGCCAAATTTTTGCTCGCCACAGTTGAGGGGGTTACAGCCGCCTGTTCCATCGAGTTGCCCTGTAAGAGAACTATTTATGGCTGGTATGGGGGTTCAGATCGGACCTATAGCGAATATCTGCCGAACGAAATGCTTATCTGGCACGTTCTCGAATGGGGAGCCAACAATGGTTACGATATTTATGACTTTGGCGGCGCGGGTAAACCGGATGAGGAGTATGGTGTACGTGATTTCAAAGCCAAGTTTGGGGGCGACCTCGTAAACTTTGGCCGAAACACCTATATTCATAACCCTACTCTGCTGAAACTTGGTAAACAGGGTTACGAAGTTTATCGGCGTTTTTTATAACATTTGTAGTTTTTTAATCCTCGTCTGATTTGGATAATCAGTCAACGATGTAGAGGAGTTGCCACAAAAGTATGAGTCACAACCAGAATGGAAAACCTTGTAAACGGCACTGTATGGTTGTCCATGCCTACTACCCTATAGGTGAAACCCGGGTAGAGCGAGAGGCCCTGGCCCTGATTAAATACGGCTACGAGGTAGATGTTATCTGTTTGTGGGCCAGAAAAAGTCCACAAATCGAAACCAAAGATGGCGTTAATATCTATCGTTTGCCCGTGAAGCGAAATAAAAGTAAGGGGATCAAAGCCCAGTTATTAGAATATCTGACCTTCTTTGTCTTGGCTTTGGTTAAATTAACCCAGTTGCATTGGCAGCGACGCTACGGCGTGGTGCAAGTGCATAACCTGCCTGATTTTTTGGTTTTTGTCGGCTTGATTCCAAAACTAATGGGGGCCAAGCTGATTCTTGATCTTCATGATTTAATGCCTGAATTTTATGCGGCTCGTTTTAAGGATCATAATGAGTCAAGTTGGCTCATGCGCCTGGTTCGGTGGCAGGAGCAACTCTCCTGTTGCTTTGCGGATCATGTTATTACGGTGACCGAATTGTGGCGCCAGACTCTCATCAAACGTGGTGTGCCTGCTCAAAAGGTCAGTGTGGTCATGAACGTGGCCGACGAGCGTATCTTTAAAAGGGGTGAGAACATGGCGCCCCGATCTGTGAATGGGGATCAATTTCGATTGATTTATCACGGCACCATAACCTACAGATATGGCCTGGATTTACTCGTGCAGGCCATTGATAGGGTGCGAGAAACAATCCCTCATATCAGGCTTGACATTATCGGCGGAGGGGAGTTCGTGCTAGGATTGAGGCAAATAGTTCAAGAACTGGGACTGAGTGAGTATGTATATCTTAATAATCCTGTACCAGCCGACCAGTTACCCCCGCTGATTATAGCTGCAGACTTAGGTGTTGTGCCCTATCGGAATGATGTATTTACACGTGAGCTTTTACCCACCAAGTTATTGGAGTATGTAGTGATGGGGCTTCCCTGTATCGCGGCTCATACTCAGGTGATTACCAGCTATTTTGATGACACAATGGTTGAATATTTCACCCCAGAAAATGTGGATGAATTGGCAGCCAGTATTATAAAGCTTTATCACGACCCGCTGTATCGAGCCACTCTGGCCAAGAATGCTGATGGCTTTAACCAACGTTACAATTGGACCAAACTTGGCGCCGAGTATGTAAAGATTGTTGATACTTTAGGAGTCTAAAGTCCCTGTAGGCTTACCCTTGTAGGAGATATGAATGAGTGACGAAAAAGTTGTCGGCATTTTGGGAGGAATGGGACCTTATACCACGATTGATTTCTTCCATCGAATTGTCTCCATGACCCCGGTGCGAAAGGATTGGGAGCATCTCAGGATACTTATAGATAACAACGTCAAAATTCCCAGTCGAACCAGGGCCATATTGTATAACGAAGCCAGCCCGGTTCCGGGCATGATCGAAAGTATCAATAACTTGGCCAGTATTGGGGCTGATTTTGTAACCATTCCCTGTAATTCGGCTCATCATTTTTATCAGCAAGTGGCTGAAGAAATTCGTATCCCCTGGCTCAATATGATTAAGATTGTGTCTCAGGTGGTGACCGACACTAAAACCCGGCCTCTGGTGTTGGGCGGATATATTACGCTGACCCAGAAAACTTACAGCAGGTATATTCCTGAAGCAGTGTACCCTTCAGCGGCAGACAATGAACTTGTTTGGTCTGCTATTGAAGAAATTAAACTCAACAATGCTCTGTCGGCTGAGACAAGAACTCGATTAGAGGCTGTAATTCATAAAATGAGAGATGAGATTGATTGTGTTCTACTGGCCTGTACCGAATTTTCTATTGCCTACGATGGTTGCACGAATTTGAATGGGCTAAAAATCGTTGACTCAAGCACCGAGTATGCCAGGGCCACGATTGATTTTGCTAAAGGGTTAACCTGAAAAAGCCTTTCATAAAACATAATTGGGAGCAAACGTCTCATGAATATCTTACTAAGTTCGGAAAAATCTCTGGTTAGAAAACAGTGGACCCTGGAGGAAATCCGTAAAGTCACATTTACCGGCAATGAGGCGCCTGTTCACCGTCTGGCCGGGAAAATTTCCCCCCATTTGACCTGGGTCTTTCTACGGTGGAATGTTGCACCTAATACGATTACCTTCATCTTTATTGGCTGTTTGATTTTAGCGTCAGTTGTGCTTGCCCTCCATCCCACCAATGGCGTCCAAATTGTCGCTCTGCTTATTATTGCCTCTTATATCCTTGATTGCTGTGATGGCCCGGTTGCACGCGCCAGCAAGCGCACCTCGACCATTGGTGATAAACTAGATATGTTGGGACACTGGTTTACCAATAATTTACTTATCGTCGGGGCAACTTTGGGGCAGATTGGTCTGGGAGGAAACAATAGCGCCTGGTTGATCGGGATGATTGCTATGCTAGGCACAAATACCTATTACTATATGCAATACCACTTGTTGCCCCATAGTTCGCCCAAAAATGCCGACTATGCAGATAAGGGTGAAGATAAAACTTCTCTTCTCAGGCGTATTCGTAATATCTTTCATATATTTGCCCCGCTCGATACAAATTTGCTCATCTTTGCTTCATTGATTGGTTTACCTTTTCTGGCCATTCAAGTTTGGGCGGTTATTTCAAATGTGGCTATACTGGCCATCTTTGGACAGTATTATTGGCGCGAAACCCACCAGGATTAGATTTTTCAAAACCTATTTATTTTAAGGGAGATGTTTTCTAATGGCACAAATAAACACAGCAGTAATTTTGGTTGCGGGTTTGGGCAGTCGGTTGAAACCTCTGACCGATGAGGTGCCTAAGTGCCTAACTGAAGTGAATGGACGGTCAATTCTTGAGCGGACCCTTGATGCCTTAGTCCAGAATGGTTTCAAAAAAGTGGTCATTGTCGTTGGTTATTTAGGCAAGGTCATTGTCCAGAAAATTGGAACGCGCTTTGGCCCTTTGGAAATTGAGTATATCTGGAATGAGGTTTATGACGAGACTAACTCGATGTATTCCGCCTGGTTGGCCCGCACTTATTTGCAGGAAGGCGCTCTCCTCATTGAAGGCGATACCCTGTATGAGCAAAACATCTTGCGCCGCGTTCTTCAAACCCCGGCAGATAAAACTTATTGGGTCGTAAACCGGTTTACCCCGGAATTCCTCGGCAGTATGTCAATCGCCGACTCCGAAGGCAGAATTAGACAGCTAGAAATTGTGCGGGAGCGGCTAGTCGAGTATCAAGAAAACCAGTATAAATCGACGGGGATTCTTAAGATTGCCCCGGAATATGGCAAATTGTTCTCAGGCTGGCTGGACGAGGATGTCCGGCAGGGACAAGTTCAAATTTATTATGACATGGTCATTGCCAAGCACCTGGAAGATGAGCCAATCTACGTTTTTGATATTACCGGGTCTAAATGGGTCGAAGTTGACAGCTTTGATGATTTAAGAATAGCCGAGGCTCAATTTAGGCTGACCAAGTATGTGATCGTGGTCATCGATGGCGCGGCCGACCTACCCATACCCTCCCTGGGCGATAGAACGGTGCTCGAAGCCGCGCAAATCCCCACTATTCACGAACTCGCCAGCCGGGGCATGACCGGATTGATGCGCACCATTTACCCCGGCTTACCCATCGGCAGCATTGTCGCCAATATGGGACTGCTTGGTTATAATCCGGTCAGATATTATCCAAGTGGGCGAGCCTCTTTTGAAGCTCTGGGCCAAAACATTTTTCTGGGTGATAACGATATTACGTTTCGTTGCAATTTGATCGCTTTAGAAGATGGAAAAATTAAGGACTTTACTTCGGATAATATTTCCGATCAACAAGCGAGACAGATTATTGAAAATCTCTCCCTTCCCAGTGATGAGTTCAGGCTTTACCCCGGACAAAGTTATCGGAATTTGTTGATCACCCGTCATACCTCCTCGGCGGCCAAGGATTTTATCTCCTGGGAGCCGCATCACAATATCGGCCGGCCCATCGAGGAACTTTTGCTTGTCGGTAAAACACCGGAAGCTGAAAAACTGGCTAAAGTCCTAAACGAATTTATGTTCCACTCTATTGACCAAATCAAGGAGCTTAACAAAAAGTTCCAAACACCGGCCGATATGATCTTTCTGTGGAGTCCCTCGGCCACACCCTGGCTGCCTGCCTTTCAAAGGAAGTATAATATTACCGGCGCGGTGGTTTGTGGCCTTGATTTTCTGAGAGGCATAGCCTATGCTGCCGGTTTGGACGCCTCAAAGGTTCCGGGCGCCACAGGTTACAGCGATACAAATCTGCAGGCAAAATTAGAGTTTGCCCAGAATCGACTCAGGTATCATGACCTGGCTTTTGTCCATATTAATGCTCCTGATGAGGAGGCTCATCGTTTAGACCCCGTCGCTAAGGTCCGTATTCTCGAAAAAATTGACCGGGAGTTGATCAAACCGTTGTATCACTTCCTGGAGAGTAATTTCGCCGGTGAATACAGAATTGCGATCTTGCCTGATCATTACACGCTCTCCAAAGACGGCACGCATACCGACCACCTGGTTCCGTACCTCGTTTATGGCAAGGGAATTAAACGGGATGATGTGCGGCAGTTTACCGAAAAAGCTGTTTCGGCCAAGAGTGTTTCGATCATCAAGAGCTACGAGTTTATGGACTTCTTCTTGGTTAGACCTGTAGCGTAATGCACTCAATACCTTCTAAAAATCACTTAAACTTATCAGAAAGTGACTTGATAATAGGAAAAAATCTTATGCGGGTTGCCTTGCTAACTGCCGACCGTCGCGACGAGTGGAACGCGTTTGTGGCTCAAGAATCCTCTTTTGCGTTGCTGCAATCCTGGGAATGGGGCGAATTTAAGGAAAAATTGGGTTGGAAAGCCTTTCGGGTGGCGGTAGAACAAAATGGGCGAATTGTAGCGGGCGCACAATTACTGATCAAGCCGGTCCCGCTAAAATTGGTCAGTCTGGCTTACATCCCCCGAGGTCCGGTAGGCAATTGGCTGAATGAAACGATAACTTCTCAACTACTCTCTGAACTCCATCGAATTGCTCACCAGCATAAGGCTATCTTTTTGAAGATTGAACCACCTCTTCCCGACGATCCCATAATTTGCCGGGTGTTACGGCAACATCACTTCCGACCCAGTCACTACTCCAATCAGCCGCAAGCTACAGTGGTGATGGATTTGAGGCCAGAATTGGATGATATATTGAAACAGATGCGCAAGAAAACACGCCAGTATATCAAGCAGGCTATGGCCAAAGGGGTGACGGTTCGTTTTGGCGGGGCGGAAGATTTATCGGCTTTTTATGATTTAATGCAAACGACCGGACGGAGAAGCCAATTTGCCCCGCGTATACTCGATTATTACCGGCAAGAATGGCAAACCTTTGCCCCAAACAATCAAACTGTACTACTGATGGCTTTCTATCAAGAACGGCTCTTGGCAGTGCGTACAGCTTATTATTTTGGCCGTCATGCCGCCGAGTTTCATGCCGGCTCATTGATGGAAGATACCGATTTACACCCCAATTATTTGTTAGTTTGGGAAGCCATCAAATGGGCCAAAGCGCAAGGCTGTGATACTTATGACATGTGGGGTATTCCTCCCGAAGTCGGTCAGGCGATCTGCGCCGGCCAGGAACCGCCTGTGTCAGATCGAACCGATGGCCTGTGGGGGGTGTATCGTTTTAAGACCGGTTTTAGCAAAAATATACTTTCTTACCTGGATGCTTATGACTACGTCTATTCGCCCCTGCTCTATGCCTCAATTACAAACAAGTTCTTCAACCCCGATACCCTGGATCGAGTCGCTACATGGATGGATTCGTTAAGATTTGCTTAAGCTCGCCGGTAGTGATAAGGAGATTGTCGTGTGCGGTTGCTCAAGTCATTATCTTATCAACTCATCGAGTTGGTGAAAACATTTAAAGAGAATGGGTTCCTGGCCGGATTGGTTAAGCTGGGCAAAATAATTCGGCGTATCTTTTACGTCCGGCGTGACCGGTGGGTTTTTGCGCTGGTCCTATCGGAAAAAGTTATCACCGTCAAGCCACTACCAGGTCTGGTTATCCGTCAGGTAAAGGGTAAGGAAGAACTTGCCGCCCTGGCGTCTTTGGCGGGTCCAACCGATATGGTTCGATTTTGTCAGATGTTTGATGAAGGCTGCCTGGCTTTTGTTGCCTGGCAAGAAGGGCAAATCGCTGGCTGGGGTTGGATCAGTGACCGGATTGACCCACAAACAAACCGTACCCAGGCGCCCCTCCGTCCGGGCGATGCTTGCCTTTATGATTTATTTGTTGCGCCGGCTTATCGAGGCCGAGGCATTGCGCAACGACTGGTGGCCCATCGGCTAAAATTTTTACTGGAACATGGCTACAAACGCTCGGTCATTAGCTGTGCCAAGGATGACACCCCTCCTTTAATCGTGGCCCAAAGAGCGGGGTATGTGACTATTGGCGAGAGCTATCACGCTCGGTTTATTTTGTGGGAACGGTTTGAATATAGACCGTTCCCAACAGAGGAGAAATATCATGTACAGACCACTATACCGGTTGATGAGATTAGCCACTAATCCGCGTGAATTTCTGACAATTAAATATACTCAGGAATTGGAACGTAATCAGTGGTTGAGTCAGGAGGAATTACGACAAATCTCTTGGCAAAAGTTAAAGAAGTTACTCGATCATGCCTATACCCATGCTCCTTTTTACCGCCAACGCTTTCAGGAAATTGGTCTAACGCCCCAAGATATTCAAACAGAAGCAGATTTTTGTCACATTCCCTTATTGACCAAAGAAGATATTCGCCAGCACACGGATTTACTCCTGGCTACAAACTTTCGCAAAGATCAACTGGAGCGCTCATTTACCAGTGGTTCCACCGGTACACCGGTGGTTTTATATCACGATCGGAACCGCGCCTGTGCTAATTTTGCAGCTTTTACTCGCTCTTATCGCTGGTTCGGCGGCGACCCCAGCGATAAAATAGCCTGGGTTTGGGGTAGACGGGGCGACCTTCCAAAACCGACTCTCAAGCAACGTCTCAAACCCGAACGTTGGATGGATGGATTTAATCCAAATGTTGAAAATTTGCGCGAGTTTGCTCAGGAGTTAAGCCGTTGGAAGCCGGATATTATTACCGGGTATGCCAATGTTATTTATCTACTGGCCGAGTATATTACCAATCATAATGTTACCGGTATCCGGCCAAAATTCGTGCAAACTACAGCCATGTCAATTTGGCCGCACGAACGTAAGTTTATCGAACAGGTTTTCCAATGTCCTGTTTCTGATCGCTACAGCAGCCACGAAGCCGGAGCCATTATTGCGGTTGAATGTCCGCAGGGGAACAGGCACATCTTTAGCGATTGTTGTTATGTGGAGATTATCAAGGACGGCCTGCCCGTTCCTCCCGGCGAAATGGGTGAAGTAGTTATCACGCCGCTTTATGATTTGGGTATGCCCCTGCTCCGCTATCGGATGACGGATGTGGCCACTCTAGCCAAAACCCCATGCCCCTGCGGGCGTAGCCTGCCACTTTTGGGCGAACTGGTGGGCCGCAGCAACAGCATTTTTACGTTGCCGAGTGGCAGACTCTTACATGGCCTCGCCTTTCGAGAGCCTTTGGATGGTAATCTGGCCATCCGAAAATTTCGGATACACCAGTATAGCAAGGACAAAATTGAGGCTTTTCTGCAAAAGGGGCCGGGTTTTGATGATAAAGTCTTGGCTAAGATACAGGCTCACTATTCAAAATTATTACGTGACGAACCGGTTGAGTTGAAAATAACGATCACCGACGATATGCCGACTACTATTGCGGGGAAACTGCTCGTGGCGACATCGGATGTGCCGGTTGTTTTTAACTGAACTGTTAGATTCGCGAAATTTGACAGCACTCAAACAAAATTCAAACCTTCTCGTGATACAATGGAAAAAGCTTATTAACTAACCAGAAAACTGGAGCGAATGCCATGCCTTCCTCACACAAACCGTTCTCATTAAAACTGTGTTCGATCCTGTTTGGAGTCCTGATCATTCCCTTATTTTCGGCTTCTATCCTATTGGCCCAAACTAGTGAGCCGGTATTGCCGCCCGACTCGGATGCGGATGGTTTAGCGGATACCGTCGAAATCGGGGGCTGGGTTAATGAACGGGTTAATGATCAGGGGGGAGGTACTCCTTACTTTACCGACCCTTACGATACGGATAGTGATGACGACGGCCTGACCGATGGTGAGGAGATGTTGTTTAACACTAATCCGAATGATGGCAAAAGCCCTGGCCTGTACACCATCTATGAGGATCGTTTTGAGACAGGCGAGTATGTATTTGCTTGGACCCCCGTCAAACGCTCGGGCGTGTTCAGACCCCAGGGACACAAGATGATCGGGACTGAAACGCTGGTGCTTCGGCGTGGCACCACTTTTACCGTTGGAGGGCCGGGTATCGTCAATGGTTCTGCTGTCACACTTAACTGGAGCGATGCACTCCAGAATCCTGGAGTCTTAACCACCTTAACGATTAGTGAGCGGAATTCCTGTGGCGACAACTGTAATAGTTGGACCGTGACGATACCATCAGGTGGTACCGTGGGTAAATATAAACTCACAGCCAGCAATGGTCAAGGGTGGACTGATACGCTGATCGTAGATGTTATCTTTGAAATACCCACTGATACCGGCTTGACCGAGGCGCAGCTTGACGCTTTTTTATATGATGGAGACCGCGGTAATAGTCGAGATAAAACCGGTATTTGGTTCTATGGGAGTTCAACCGATCCAGACCAGGATCTAAAGATCAGATTATATGCTTCTACTTATGATCTTAGCCAATATTCCTCCTTTATTTTTGATGGCGCTGAAGCGGTTAAACGTTACTACAGCGGACCGGCCAGTAAATACCCCAGTGTCATCCAGGCGGTGCATGGCCGGACAACGACCTGGAGTGCTTCGGCTAGCCTGACCCAGTTAGCCGACGATTTTACCTGTTTTGCTTATCCTCTTGTCGCGCGTTATAGCGCCTGGGATACCTTGTTCCCGGGGGGCAGCAATATTAATAACCAATGCTCCAACATTGCCGGTTTGTTGACCTCATTTCACCGTTCGGTGGGTATCCCCGCCCGCATGATGGCAGTTGACCATCGGAACTCTAACTTTGATACCTCAGCGGAAATTTGGACGCGACCCGACTCCTCGACCCCTTTTAGCTGGTATACAGCCCGGTCTTTTGCGAGCAACGAAGGCGATTCAGGTAATTCGGGTTATTGTTCACAAACCCACGTAAGTGGAGGCTATCGTCTCCGCCTCGACCGGGCCCAGTATGGGCGTAACTATTATAGGCCTTATTACCGCGTTTGGCCTACCCGGGGCAGCGCCTCAAATGGCAGCGAGTGGATGACGGTCACGGCTAATGAGAATTGGGATGCGACAGAAACTAGTGGCTGGCCTCCTGATTATAAATGGGTTGTCTGGGATAAGTACAACGTGGCTCGTAATGCCTGGTTTGAGACTTTGGCGATGCCTTATTGGAACACTTATTATCAAGTCAATCAGGAGCCGACGAATGTTGGCGATCCGGATACCACGAACCCACCCGCTTGGAATGATCCTATCCCATCTGACTGGCTCCCTACCACAGCCCCTGTCACTCCCACCCTCTACGCTATTGCTAACAGCGATGGTGACGGTAATTATATTGTAGATTGGTCAAATGTAAGCGAAGTGCAGTATTACAGCTTAGAAGAAGATGATAACTCAACTTTTGATAGTCCCGTTACCATCTACTATGGAAATACTTCACAGAAGGCTCTAACTGACCAACCGGCCGGCACTTGGTATTATCGGGTTAATGCCGGGAATAGCGCAGGTACCAGCGCCTGGAGTAATGTTGAATCTACAACGGTTGAAGTGGGAAGCCTTTCGGTTATGGCCGTTTCATCTGATTTGTCAGAGGACTCTTCAACCGTGTCTCCTTCGGCGGAGGGATACCAGGTACGTTTTGGCGAGGTGGTGGGGGAACAGGGTCTGGATGACGATGGAGATGGACGATTTGAGGGGCTGGTGCTGCAAGTGGAGGTGGAGGCGCAACAAGCCGGCAGTTATTGGGTGCAAGGACACCTGGGGACAGA
This sequence comes from uncultured Caldilineaceae bacterium, assembly GCA_964622215.1. Taxonomy (GTDB): domain Bacteria; phylum Chloroflexota; class Anaerolineae; order 4572-78; family J111; genus DSQQ01. Next base: position 37,746 of record CAZUNT010000005.1, on the reverse strand, counting down.
GGATCCTTCCTTTGTGGGCACCGGGGGGGTGATAGCGACCGATGAATTTAAGGTTGAGCTGCAACAGGGGGAACAGCTTGTCAATGTGGTGTTTGATGGGTTGAGTATTTCGCGGACCCGGGTCAACGGTCCGTACAAACTGATGTATCTGCTGATAACGGATGTGGCTGAGCCGACCCCGGATGATTTTGTGAACGAGGCGCTAGATTCACGCAACGATGTATATACCACTGCGGCTTACCGGTTCAATGACTTCGAGACGTTGGATGCGATGTTTGCGCGGAGCTATGGGGAGCGGGGGATAGATGACGACCAGGATGGGTATATCGAAGGGGTGGAAGTAGAGGTGGCCTTAGATATATACCAGCCGGGGAGCTACACGGTCAAGGGTGAGTTGTACGACCGCAATGACAACCTGGTGGGGGAAGCGAGTTGGAGTGGGTCAGAGGGGCAAGCGAGGCTACGTTTTGAGGGATTGGCGGGGAGGCCAGGTCCTTACGAATTACGCTACTTACGATTAGCGAAGGAGGATGGGCAAGGACTGGACGAGGTAGAACGGGCCTATGTGATAGAAGATTTGGCTGCGGTGGAACCGGTATCGGGGTTTACGGCGGCTGCGGTGCAAGACAGTGGGGATTTGGGTACGTTGGGGGTGGGGATTACCACGACGACCTACGTGGACGTGGGGCTAGATGAGGACAGTAACGGTCGATATGAGGCCCTGGAAATGAGGGTAGGGGTGCAGGTGGTGACGGCAGACGATTACCAGTTGGAGGGCTGGCTGGTGGATGAGCAGGGGGAATTGGTATCGTGGGCGCATAGCGGTCCGGTAGCTCTGGGAGCAGGAGTTTATCAACTGGGGTTGTCATATGATGGGCGAGCTTTGTCGGACTACATGAGGTCTCACTTTCAAAGCAGCCAGAGATTCAGCCTGGTGGCCTTAAAGCTATATACGGGGGCGTTGAAATGGGATGAGATCAATGATGAGGTTGACGTGGCCTACACCACGCGGAGCTATGGGCTGAACGAGTTTGAACCGGCGGTGAAGGGGGCGGTGATAGGGATAGAAGACTATGTAGAAAACGGGGTAGGGCAGTGGAGCGGACAAACGCCGTGGGCGATAGTGGAGGATAGGGCCTACTTTAGCTCCAATCACGCCTGGCGAGCAGGGGATGCGGATGCTTCGTTAGAGACCACCATCAGCCTGACCAATGTATCGGACCCGATCTTGAAGTTCCGGACCTACTATCAACTGGAGGGAACAGAAGAGACGGCCCAGGTCAAGGTTTCGGGTGATGGGAGCACCTGGCAGACGGTCGCGACCTTGACGGGGACGGTCAAATCGTGGAAAACGCAGGTATTAGACCTGAGTGTTTATGATGGTCAGCCCAATCTGTACTTACGGTTTGAACTGAGTTCGGCGGGGGATAGTTCGAATGATTTCTGGTACATCGACGACATCTTGCTTGTGTTTGACTCATTTGACAGCGATGGGGATGGCCTGGCTGATGAAGATGAAGCTATCTACCACACTAACCCAAATGACCCCGATACTGATGGGGATGGTTTACCGGATGGTTGGGAAGTAAGTCAAGTTCCCCCAGAAGTAGGTCAATATCCCCTATTTGATCCAACTGACCCTGGTGATGGCAGTAGTGATTTCGATGGGGATGGCTTGAACAATGTCGGGGAATATCAACACGGTACCGATCCTTACAATCCGGATACCGATGGGGATGGTTTGCCTGATGGCTGGGAAACCCACAATGACTTTGATCCACTGGATGGTACTGGCGATAATGGAGCCTCAGGTGATCCTGATGATGACGGACTAAACAATGAGGAGGAATATAATCGAAACACCGATCCGATTGACCCCGATACCGACGACGATGGTTTATTAGATGGTTTGGATCCTGAACCAGGTATTGCCCTTGAAAAAGTCTTTCTACCTATTATTGTTCGAAAGTAATAGTTTTAATGTAACCTGTTGGTGAATCTATAAGCTTATCTTCAGCATAACATAAGGAGGCGATAAAATATTGCCTCCTGTGATATTTTTGAGAGAGTTCACTCTAAAAAATTTGATATGGGGGGAAAAATGAGAGGGAGTTTTACTAAGGTATTATCAGTTAAATTGTTACTGGTAATGATCGTAACTTTAGCTATGATCGTGCCTTCAGCGCGCCCCAGTGCTTCGCTGGCTCAGGCTGACAAACTTTTATTACCACCAGACTCGGATCTGGATGGTTTGTCGGATGCAGTTGAAACTGGGGGATGGGTCAATGAGCGAGCCAATGATCAGGGGGGAGGTGCTCCTTATTATACCGATCCTTTTGACACGGATAGTGATGACGACGGCCTGGCTGATGGCGAAGAAATGCTGTTTAATACTGACCCCACTGATAGTAAAAACCCCGGTTTGTACGTCGTTTATGAAGACCGCTTTGAGACAGGCGAGTATCAATTTGCCTGGACTCCGGTAAAGCGTTCTGGTCTCTTCAGGCCGCATGGTCATAAGATGATTGGCCTCAACACGGTGGTCATCCGCCGGGGTACAACTTTTATCGTGGGGGGGCCAGCCACGGTGAATGGCTACCCTGTCACCTTAACTTGGGGGGATGCACTTAGGAGTCCGGGTGTTTTGACCGCGTTGACCATTAGCCAGCGGAATGTGTGTGGGGCCTATTGCAACAGTTGGACTGTGACGGTACCCTCCGGTGGTACCGTTGGAAAGTATAAACTTGTGGCCAGTAATGACCATGGTTGGACTGATACTTTAATCCTCGATGTTATTTTTGAAATGCCTTCCGGTTTGACCGACGCAGAAATTGATGCTTACTTGTATGACGGTGATCGGAACAATAAGCGGGACGAAACGGCCATTTGGTTTTATGATGGTGGGGCGAACGATACAACCCGCGATACGAAAATTAGATTGATGGCTACTACCTATAATCTCAGTCAATATGCGTCCTTTATCTTTGACGGAAAAGAGGCTGTTAGGTATTATGGGAAATCGAGTAGTAGTTACCCCAGCGCCATTCAGACGATTCACGGCACAACTACAACGTGGAATGCTTCCGCCCGGTTAACTGCCCAAGCTGATTTGTTCACCTGTTTTGCTTATCCACTGACCCCGCGTTACTCTGCCTGGAACACTTTATTTCCCGAAGCAGCGAACTTGAATAACCAATGTTCCAATATAGCCGGCCTGGTTACCTCGCTGCACCGCTCAGTGGGTATTCCGTCGCGTCTGGTTGCTGTTGATCACCGAGTTAGAAATTTTGACACCTCGTCCGAAATCTGGACACGATCAAGCAGTTCTGGTTCTTACACCTGGTACACGGCTCGAGCTTTTGCGACGGATGAAGGCGACCCCAATAATGACGGAATGTGTTCAACAAGTAGGGTGGCGGGAGGCTATCGCCCCCGCATCAGTCGAGCCGAGTATGGGCGTAACTATTATAGGCCTTATTACCGGGTTTGGCCTACACGAGGCAGCGCCTCAAATGGCAGCGAGTGGATGATGGTCACGGCTAATGAGAATTGGGATGCGACAGAAACCCAAGGTTGGCCTCCTGAATTCGAATGGGTCGTCTGGGATAAGTACAACGTGGCGCGTAAAGATTGGTTTTTAACCCTGGCTATGCCGTATTGGAATACTTATTATCGAGTTAATCAAGAACCGACTAACGTTGGCGACCCCGATGTCATTAATCCCCCGGCTTGGAATCAGCCTGTCCCACCTGACTGGGAGACAAGTGTTAGTTCAGCGGGTGTGTCTCTTCTGACTTCTCTTTCCGACGCCTCTGATCCCCTATTGTCTACTGCTCCTTCGGTGGAGGGGTACCAGGTACGTTTTGGCGAGGTGGTGGGGGAACAGGGTTTGGATGACGATGGAGATGGACGATTTGAGGGGCTGGTGCTGCAAGTGGAGGTGGAGGCGCAACAAGCCGGCAGTTATTGGGTGCAAGGACACCTGGGGACAGAGGATCCTTCCTTTGTGGGCACCGGGGGGGTGATAGCGACCGATGAATTTAAGGTTGAGCTGCAACAGGGGGAACAGCTTGTCAATGTGGTGTTTGATGGGTTGAGTATTTCGCGGACCCGGGTCAACGGTCCGTACAAACTGATGTATCTGCTGATAACGGATGTGGCTGAGCCGACCCCGGATGATTTTGTGAACGAGGCGCTAGATTCACGCAACGATGTATATACCACTGCGGCTTACCGGTTCAATGACTTCGAGACGTTGGATGCGATGTTTGCGCGGAGCTATGGGGAGCGGGGGATAGATGACGACCAGGATGGGTATATCGAAGGGGTGGAAGTAGAGGTGGCCTTAGATATATACCAGCCGGGGAGCTACACGGTCAAGGGTGAGTTGTACGACCGCAATGACAACCTGGTGGGGGAAGCGAGTTGGAGTGGGTCAGAGGGGCAAGCGAGGCTACGTTTTGAGGGATTGGCGGGGAGGCCAGGTCCTTACGAATTACGCTACTTACGATTAGCGAAGGAGGATGGGCAAGGACTGGACGAGGTAGAACGGGCCTATGTGATAGAAGATTTGGCTGCGGTGGAACCGGTATCGGGGTTTACGGCGGCTGCGGTGCAAGACAGTGGGGATTTGGGTACGTTGGGGGTGGGGATTACCACGACGACCTACGTGGACGTGGGGCTAGATGAGGACAGTAACGGTCGATATGAGGCCCTGGAAATGAGGGTAGGGGTGCAGGTGGTGACGGCAGACGATTACCAGTTGGAGGGCTGGCTGGTGGATGAGCAGGGGGAATTGGTATCGTGGGCGCATAGCGGTCCGGTAGCTCTGGGAGCAGGAGTTTATCAACTGGGGTTGTCATATGATGGGCGAGCTTTGTCGGACTACATGAGGTCTCACTTTCAAAGCAGCCAGAGATTCAGCCTGGTGGCCTTAAAGCTATATACGGGGGCGTTGAAATGGGATGAGATCAATGATGAGGTTGACGTGGCCTACACCACGCGGAGCTATGGGCTGAACGAGTTTGAACCGGCGGTGAAGGGGGCGGTGATAGGGATAGAAGACTATGTAGAAAACGGGGTAGGGCAGTGGAGCGGACAAACGCCGTGGGCGATAGTGGAGGATAGGGCCTACTTTAGCTCCAATCACGCCTGGCGAGCAGGGGATGCGGATGCTTCGTTAGAGACCACCATCAGCCTGACCAATGTATCGGACCCGATCTTGAAGTTCCGGACCTACTATCAACTGGAGGGAACAGAAGAGACGGCCCAGGTCAAGGTTTCGGGTGATGGGAGCACCTGGCAGACGGTCGCGACCTTGACGGGGACGGTCAAATCGTGGAAAACGCAGGTATTAGACCTGAGTGTTTATGATGGTCAGCCCAATCTGTACTTACGGTTTGAACTGAGTTCGGCGGGGGATAGTTCGAATGATTTCTGGTACATCGACGACATCTTGCTTGTGTTTGACTCATTTGACAGCGATGGGGATGGCCTGGCTGATGAAGATGAAGCTATCTACCACACTAACCCAAATGACCCCGATACTGATGGGGATGGTTTACCGGATGGTTGGGAAGTAGATCACGGCTTTAATCCTGTTGATCCTGGTGATGGTAGTAGTGATCCCGATGGTGATGGTTTGAACAATGTCGGGGAATATCAACACGGTACCGATCTCAACAATCCGGATACCGATGGTGATGGTCTGCCTGATGGCTGGGAAGTAGGCTACAATCTTGACCCGTTGGATAACATGGGTGAAAACGGCGCTGATGGCGACCCTGATAATGATAACTTAACCAATTGGGAAGAATACCAGCGTGGCACTAACCCGCGTAATCCGGATACGGATAATGACGGTATACCCGATCAAGTTGACCCTCGGATTGAATTTTATATCTTTCTTCCCTTGATTTTTAACTAAGAGAGGATAGTTGGTGATTATAAACGGGGATAGAATGACCAAAGTTTGTTATAAGTTAAGCCTGCTTACCCTTGTGGCGCTTTTTATAGGGTTGGCGTTTACTCCTGAACAGGTTTATGCTCAGTGGCCACCTTTTAGCTTCTATTTAAACCCAATTTATGACAGTGGCAAGATTATCTATCACATCACCTTTTCCAGCCGGGTTGACTGGACACTGAGCGATGTGACTTTTAAGATTCCACTGCCTCCAGGCACCCGTTTCTTAGAAGCCAAGGCCCAGCCGGGTACCCAGGTTAGCTTCGACGGCGTAGAAGTAACCTTTCTGACCCCCACCATCCATTCGTCGATCAAAGATGCTTCGTTTGTGGTTGAGATAACAGATCCAACCCTAGCTGTTTTTACGGCGCATGCCTGGATTGCCTGGCAAGGAGATCAACCCGGTGATTTTTTAACTAATGATTTTTCTATTGATATTACCAAACAACCGTTGAACTGGAGTAAACCGGCTCAACCTCGTTTACAGCTCAAGATGAGCGCGACTGTGGTTGACGAGGTGATCACCTATATAATTTATCCCAGAAATGTAGGTGAACTCCGGATGTGGGACATAAAAATCAATGTACCCGTACCCGAAGGAACTACTTTCCTCTCGGCCGAAGCGCCTCCTCCGTTTGTGAGCAGCTTCGATGGTCGAGAAGTGTCCTTTTCTATTATTGAACTGGCTCGGTGGAGTCGAATTCCCCGGCTCAGTTTTAAGGTCTCGATTACGAAAGCAGCGTCCCACTTACTCGCTACGCATGCCTGGGCTACCTGGAAGAACCAGGGCCGGCGGGTAGGGCGGAGCGTTCCCCTGGCTGAACAAACTGTTACTGGTGATATCATTGTGCAGCCGCATCTCGTCCAGCAGATAGAAGCCGATACGAGCGGAGATGTACCGTTTGCCAGTTATGATATGGTCAGTTTGGCCCTGTTAGATGATGGAGTTAACCTCAATGTTGTTTTCTATACAAGTGGGGAGTTAGGGCCAGTAACTGAACCCTTAAGGTTTACTTTTTATATTGATAATGATTGTAATAGTGCTACTGGCTACCAGCGAAGTGGGTTTGGGGCGGAATATCGGCTGCGTTATCAACGCCATATCAGCCAATCTGATATCTCGTTTTGGAATGTGGAAAAGCAAATCTGGGATCGCTCTGAATCAATTAAAGTAAGTGAATTAGCTACCGGCAAGGCAGTAGTTTTATCAGCGCCCCTGAGGTGGTTTCAAAATAGCCAGCAGTTTTGTTGGGTTGGCTTGATCAGGAATGTCACTGAAGTATACAGCCCAGAACCACCCCTTGATCAGACACCAGACGAATACGTTCCGGGGTTAAATCGCTATGAGGTCCCCATAGTAACTGCAACAGATCAGAGCTTGGTTGCCGAGTTAACGTCGCTCCCCGGCCCCAATTCAACAGAAATCAGTAAGCCAAGTAACCTGAATACCTCTATCTCTGGCGGCATCAGTGGCAAATTAGCTGTGCCTCTCAATAACGATTACTTAGTGTCGTATGATGTACATCTCTTCTCTCTGCCTGATGGCCAGGAGTTAATGAAAATTCAAAATGCCCGCCAACCCAATTTTCGTTTCGATGGTCAGCGGCTACTAGTTAACCACGAAGGGCGAGGGGTTGAGAATGTCTATGAATACAACTTGGTTGATGGCACCAAAAGGCAGGTTGGTGATGCGCCGATGGACTCACACCCCTATTATGATTCGTGGGGCAATCGAATGGTTTTTGGCAATTCAGAACTTATTATAGGCGCTAACGGGGTTCGACAGCCCTTCATCTTTGTGCAATGTGGTTTGATCCCACCTCACTTGGAGACTGAATCTCGCTGCCGAGATATTGTTTCGCTGGGAGTTTTAGTGCCGGCCGGCCAAATGGGCGAGATACAAGGTACAAATCCGGTCTGGACCTCCAATGACATGATTGTTTACAAAGGGTGCAACATTTGGGCCGGGGCGCGGCTATGTGGTATATATATCGTGCCTGCCTCCTCGACCAAAGGCTTTAGTGATGGGTTTATTCCCAGACAATTGACCAAAGACACGAGCGACATCCCCACTGATACAAAAGGCAATGTGATTGCCTTTATGTCTCAACGCGACGGGAATTGGGAAGCCTACACCATGGACTTGAATGGGGCAGAGGTTAGGAACCTATCCAACAGCCCAACCTCTAACGATGGCCTCCCGACCATCTCTCCCGACGGTAACTGGGTAGCTTTTGTTTCTGATCGGGGTGGTCACTGGGCGATCTGGGTTGTGTCAGTGGCAGGAGGAACGGCCGAAAAATTATTTGACCTGCCAACCAATACCCCATGGGGCGACCAGGATCGAGCCTGGATGAACGAGCGTATTTCCTGGGGGCCTAACTAATTGTAAATTGTGAATTGTCAATCGTGAATTGTTAACGAAATAGGCAGGTCCATCAGTCCACTTATAATAACGATTTGTTATTCAGAGCAGCAGATCTCCTATGGACGATTTGCAATTTTTGGCAACCGCTCTTCATCCACCGTAATCCCCACCAATGAATCCAGGTCAAGAAAGCCGTCTACCAGCTCGATGGATCGGTTGACAATCTCATCCTCCAGCTTGAGGAAAAAACTCAGCTCACAGGGGTGATTGACCCCCTCCAACCCGGCAAAGATAGCGGCACGGATAGTGCCCAAAGTCGAGCTGGCCTGGGAACCAACCATTACCCCTTTTTGCTGTTGCCGGGCTGCTTCTAGCATGTGGAGCGACTGAGTATAGCCGGTACGGGCCGTTTTGATGTTGAGAATATCAAAGGTATTAAATCGTAATTCACGGGCCAGGTCGCGGGGAGTAAAGGCGCTGTCGTCGGCAATGAGGGGCAAAATTTCGGCTTGTCGTAGCACTGCCCGTTCCGGGATCAACTCAACCGGCAGAGGTTCTTCGACGTAAAGGATACCCAAATCGGCCAGTTGGCGCAGTTGGCTGGCGGCTTCATCCGGCTCTAAGCCCTCATTGGCGTCGGCATAGAGTTCCAAATTGCCGCCTTTAAATTCCGCCTGTAATTCCTGAATAACTTTGATATCAGCAGCAAAATTACGTCCGACCTTAACCTTCAAGACGCGTACCCCTCGTTGGTAAACCGTTTTAGCCTCGGCCAGCATTGTGGCTCGATCAGAAATGCCCAAAATATAGGATACTTTAATTTTACGATGAGGCGGGTTAAAATAGTCGAGCAGGCTTTGTCCTTGTATAGCCGCTAGTGCTTCGTATAGGCATACATCTACGGCGCCTTTGGCAGTATGATTGTTGGCAATAGAGATCATTCGTCGGTTGGCCTCTTCGACGTCGGCCACATCCAACCCAATCAACTTAGGCGCTATATATTTCTGGATGATGGTATGGATCGATTCTGATGTTTCGCCGTAAATGGTCGGACGGGGAGTAGCTTCGGCCAGGCCGGTATGACCGGTGTCGGTCACCACACGCACCAGCACGTGCTCAAGGGCATCCAACCGGCCGGCCTTCCCCCAGCTTAATGCGCCGGCCATCGGCAAATGGAAGGTTACGGTTTGAATTTCGGTAATTCTAACCATTCCATCACCTTTCCAGCAACTTCGTCGGCTGAGTAGATTGAGGTATCAATGACCAGCACTCTCGACGGAGGTAAAGTCTGGGTCAGATAGTCTCGCGCTGCGTTCGAATCATAATTGTGGCGTTCTTTCACGATGATCGAGATTTTCTGCATCACTTCGTCCAGCGGAATTTGGGCTGCCTGGGCAGCCGTAACAATTTGCTGTAATTGGTTCTGGCTAAAAACCGTTTCGACCCTGGGCATAGTGAGTAAAGCAGCAGCGACATTCTGGCCGGCCCGTAACTCTGACCCGGCTGCGCCGGTGGTATCAAAAAGGTCGCCCCGCTGTAACAGGCGATTGAGCCGGACGGTATCGGGCGCATCCAGCACGATAAAGCGGGCCTGGGGAAAATAATCTACGGCGTGCCGGACTTCATCCAAACCGCGCAGGCCGTCGAAAATTAAGAGGGATTGAGCCTGGTTTGGGCTGATGACCACTCGACTCAGGGCATGGGCCATGCCGCCCGGAAATTTGGCCCGGTAGCGAGCCGTGTACTCGAATCGTTCCACCCGGTCGGCGACAGGCTGAAACGTCTCGCCCGCTTCCGCCTGGAGCGAGGCAATGATGATCTTATCGGTAATCTCCCGCCGGTTGGGCAGCAGGGTAAAGGTCAACCCGCTTTGGGACAACAACTCCAATATGGTTGACTTACCCACGCCGGTCAAACCGACCATAATCACCACAGGCAACGCAGTGAGCGGCTGAAAACCGGAGGGTATTTCATCTGTCTCAAGTGTGAAGGCTATGCTATTTCCTAGAAATTTCATAAAATTTTTCTCCACAGGTGGGGCAGGATTTTACCTTAAAAAAACAAAATTGTCATTTTCTAGCCCAGAGTGAACAGATGATATTATTTGGATGTGTTTCAAATTGGTTGAAGGAGTGCAGAATTCATTCTGCTTCCTCTAAAAAGCGGAATAAATTCCGCACTCCAGAGGTATTTTCAACTCAAATGAAAACATTATTCATGTTGGGCTAGAATTTTATTTTGCTCCCCCTATCCATCCGTGATACAATTTCGGTCAATTCAAAATTTAAGTAGTGTGGGAGTAGACTTCAGAGGATCATTTATGCATTTGGCTTATAAAATAATCATCACCACCATTACTGCCCTATTTATCTTTGTGATGGGCGCCGGGGTAGGGTATGCCTTTCGAAATTATGTCGTCGCCGATGAACCAACCGTACAAGAGGAGGACTCGCTGGCCCTCTATTGGGAAGTTTGGCACCGGGTGGAAGAGCAGTTTTATGGTGAGATTCCTCAAGGTCAGCTTTCTACTTATGGAGCGATTAGGGGGGCGCTGGCTACACTGAACGATCCTTATACCCTTTTCATTGAACCGGAACCGGCAGCCAAAGAAAAAGAGCAGTTGGAAGGCCAATTCGGCGGAATTGGCGCTTTTGTCCAACGTGATGACCAGGGCCGGGTCATTTTAGATCCCATGCCGGATCAGGCGGCCGATAAGGCCGGTTTGAAAAAGGGCGATATTTTGGTGGCCGTTGACGGCCGGCCGATCAAACCAGAAATGGCTACCGACGAGATTGTGGCCTTGATCAAGGGGGAGGTCGGCACCAAAGTGACCATCACCATAGAGCGTGCCGGGGAGGCTAAGCCAATCAATCTCACCATCGAGCGGGCGGTTATCGAAAGCCCCAGCGCCCAGTGGCGTATCCTCGAACAAGCCCCCACAGTAGGCTATATCCAACTCTTTTCTTTCACCGAGCGCAGCAACAAGGAGTTGAATAAAGCCTTTGACGAGTTATCGACTCAGGGCGCGAAAGCCTACATTCTGGACTTGCGCGGCAACGGCGGCGGGTTATTGGAAACGGCTGTTGACGTTGCCAGCCAATTCCTGCGCGAAGGGGTGGTGTTGCGCGAAGATCGCAAAAATCAGGGGGAGCGGGTCTATGACGTTCGCTCCGGTGGTAAAGCCCTCGACCAACCCCTGGTGGTGTTGGTTAACGGCGGTACAGCCAGCGCCAGCGAAATCGTAGCGGGCGCTTTGCAAGATTATAAGCGGGCGACGCTCATCGGCGAGAAAACTTTTGGCAAGGGCAGCGTGCAGCTCATTTATGAGTTATCCGATAACTCACGCCTGCATGTCACTGTGGCCAAGTGGTTCACCCCCAACCATAATGCCATTGACGGCAAAGGACTAATCCCCGATATTGAAGTGCTGATCAATGATGAAGACCGGGCTAACAATCGTGATCCTCAAATAGAACGAGCAATTAGTTATTTACAGGATAGCAAAGCTGGCTCCAAGCAGGAGTAATATGAAACGCTTCAACAGCTTCCTCATCATGTCTTGCCTATCGGTGGTGGTGACGCTTGGCTCTTTTGGAGCGGGCGCCGTCTTTTATGCCAGGACTTATCCCCCACCTCAACTTGTTTCTTCCGGTATATTACCGGAAAAGCCAACAGACCCAGCCCTGGCTAAGATTCCTCCAGAATTTGATACTTTTTGGGAAGCCTGGACATTCTTGGATAGTAAGTTTTATGGCGATGTTCCGCCGGATCAAGAACGGGTGTATGGGGCAATTCGGGGTATGGTCAACTCTTTTGGCGACGAGCATACCGCTTTCATTGACCCTTTCCGTGCGGCGATAATGAGCGAGAACATTCGCGGTAGCTTTGAGGGTATCGGAACAACTGTACGTCTGGGTGAGACAGGCGGGGTGGAAGTGATCGATGCGCTGCCGGATTACCCGGCCTTTAAGGCTGGCCTCCACCGTGGTGATGTAATCCTGAAAGTGGATGGTCAGCCGGTAGAGGGACTAAATTTATACGAGGCCGTTTTGCTTATCCGGGGGCCGGCAGGTTCTACGGTAACGTTGACTATTTTGCGGGAGGGCCGCCCAGAACCGTTTAAAGTATCTGTCGTGCGGGCTAAGATTGAAATTGAAGTTGTCCGCTCAGAAATGCTGGAGCAAGGCCAACCGATTGGGTATGTCCACCTGACCCAATTCAGTAACGGCGCAGCCAAAAAATTGGGCTGGGCGGTTAAAAGTCTATTGGGCCAGGGCGCTACGGCGATTATCCTGGATCTGCGCAGCAACCCCGGTGGTCTGCTATCGGAAGCGGTTGATGTTAGCAGCCTTTTTGCCTCCGAAGGTACGGTTGTGATCGAAAAATTAAAGGATGGCGAAGAAAAACAGTTTGATGCCCGCTACCGCCCTCACATTAGCACAGACGTACCGCTGGTTGTGCTGGTTAACGGTGGCAGTGCTAGCGCCAGTGAGATTGTGGCCGGAGCGATGCAAGACTGGGGACGGGCTACCCTGATTGGCGAAACAACCTTTGGCAAAGGTTCGGTTCAATTGCCCCACAACTTATCTGATGGTTCTGAGTTGCGCGTGACCATCGCCGAGTGGTTGACCCCCTCAGGCCGGCAAATCAACGGCCAGGGTATCACCCCCGACATCATCGTTGAAATGACCTCAAAAGATGTTGAACAGAAACTTGACCCTCAGTTGGATGAAGCCATCAAATTTTTGACTGAGGCGATAAAATACCAGGCCAGCCAGGCCCCGCAGAGTGAATAAACTTATCTATGAGTAATTGTGGCGGAGGGTCAAAATACACTTTGACACTCCGGTTTTTTATTACCAGTAATTCATACTAACTTATGACAATTTCTATGACTAAACAACCGGTTAAAGTTGTGGCCAGTAATCGAAAAGCTCGCCACGATTATCACATTGAGGATACGTTTGAGGCGGGCATCGTGCTCACCGGCAGCGAAATCAAATCGATTCGCGCCGGGCAGGTCAATCTACGGGATAGTTTTGCTATTGTGCGTAATGGAGAGCTATGGCTGATGAACACTCATATCGCCCCTTACCATCAGGCCAGCTATACTAATCATGAGCCGCGCCGTGACCGCAAGCTGTTGATGCACCGCCGCGAGATCAATCGGTTAAGCGGCAAATTGCAGGAAAAGGGGTTGACCCTGATCCCGCTGCAAATCTATCTCAAAAATAGCCGAGCCAAAGTCGAATTGGGCCTGGCTCGAGGCAAAAAATTATATGATAAACGCGAATCGTTGCGTGAACGCGACGACCGCCGCCAGATAACGCGTGCTCTGGGGCGGCGATTAAAAGGAGAAGAATGAGTAGCCCACGCCCTTTTTTGTTCAAAAATTATCAGCCCCGCGCCCTGGAAATTATTGACACCAGCCTGCGGGAAGGTTCACAAACTTCGCTGCTCCATGACCATTACAAGTACTTCTTCAATCAGAGCGACAAGATGGAAATTGCCCGCGCTTTGATTGTGTACGGGGTCAAGTTTATTGAGCTGTTCGCACCCATCGTCAGCCCCCAGGAACGCGATGACTTTGCCGCTATCAAGGCGGTGCGGGACGAGTTGATTATGCAAAAAGGGTACACCTTTTTGTTGGCTCACGTGCGCTGCCACTCTGATGACGTGGCTTCGGCGATAGAGGCCGGCGCCGATGGCCTGAATTTTTATATCGGCCTGTCGGAAGCCTCCCGAACCTACAATCATGGCAAAGATTTTGATGATATTATCCGCCGCGCCCGGTCGCTGTTGGAAGAGGTGCGCAAGTATCATCCGGATTTGATCCTGCGTTTCAGCGGTGAGGATGCTTTCCGCACCCCGGAGCCGCACCTGTTCCGCGTCTATGATGAAATTGTGCCGTATGTAGACCGGCTGGGTACGCCCGATACTGTCGGCGTAGCTGTACCTACGATTGTAACCCACCGCCTGAAAGTTTTGCAGGAACGTTATCCCAAGATGGATTTTGAGGGCCACTTTCATGATGACCGAGGTTTTGCCCTGGTCAACGCGCTAGAGGCGGTCAAAGGAGGAATGCGCTATCTGAATACTACCTTGCTCGGTATAGGCGAGCGCTCCGGTATCACCTCGATGACGGCGCTGTTGTTCAACCTTTATATTGATAAGGTTTACGACTGCCTGGAAGGGTATCACATGCGTGGTTCGTATCCCATCAATGTGATGTTCGCCTCCAAGCTAAAAAAGCTGGTGCCCTCTAAAGAACCGGTCAGCCTGACCAATCGCACCCACACCGCCGGGGTTCACCAGAAGGCCCTGCTCCAGCATAGTTCCACCTACGAAGCCTTTCCCCTAGATCAGTTCGGTGTGAGCGAGTCGGAAGTGTTGCTGGGGCCATTAAGCGGCTGGAATATCATTCACTACTTCCTCAAAGAGATTAAATACTACAACGTCGACGAGGGCACGTCACGACAAATCGCCGCTGCCTTCAAGGAGCGGGTTTATAACATTGGACCGCATGATTCGCCGACCGAAATTTTGATTGACATCGCCGAAAATCAATTTGGCCTGAGCCATCTTTCTATTCCAGGGCGATTTAAAGACAATATTTTGCAGCGGATGGATAGCGACGAAGCAGCCAAGAAGGATGTAAACACAGAAAGAAGTGAGCCTATAAATAGCGGTGGTGAGGTGCAAGGTCGCGAGGCAGCGGTTAGTTTAAGGCGGAGGGATGAAGGATGAGGGATGAAGGGCAGAAGATTTCATCCTTCCGCCTTCATCCTTCATCCTTTAATAGAATGGCTCACACATTTGTCGAAAAAATCTTAGCCAAGAATGCGGGCCTGTCCGAGGTAACGCCGGGTCAGGTGCTTGACGTTACCCCTGACGTGGCTCTCAGTCACGATAATACCGCTGCCATTTCCAAAACCTTTTATAGTCTGGGAAGCAGCCGGGTGAAGTATCCTGAACGACTGGCGGTGACTTTAGATCACGCCGCACCGCCGCCCAACACCCAGCACGCCCAAAATCACGCCGATGTGCGCCGTTTTGTGGCCGAACAGGGTCTCACCCACTTTTTTGAAGTGGGCCGGGGTATCTGCCATCAGGTGTTGTGCGAAGAAGGACTGATTTATCCGGGGGTTTTGTTGTTAGGCGCCGACAGCCATTCGACCCACTATGGGGCGTTGGGCGCTTTTGGGGCCGGTGTGGGCCGCAGCGAAATGGCGGCAATCTGGGCGACCGGCCAGTTATGGCTGCGAGTTCCTGAGAGTATCAAAATTACGCTGGTTGGCTCGTTCAACCCCTGGGTGACCAGTAAGGATATCGCCCTGTTTATCATTGGTCAACTGGGCGCGGATGGCGGCCTCTACGCCAGCGTTGAGTTTCACGGCGAAGCCGTAACCCGGATGAGTCTGGCCAGTCGTTTTGTCTTGCCCAATATGATGGCCGAGATGGGGGCCAAGAATGCCTGGGTGCTTCAGGATGATGTGACATTTGAATGGCTGGAGGAGCAATTGAGCAGAGGGGCAGGGGAGAAGGGGAGCAGGGGGGAGAAAGGGGGGTCAAGCGGGCGGGGACGCGAAGAATGGGAGGCGATAAGCCGTGAGTTAGCGCCTGATCCCGACGCCGCTTATTTGGCTGAGTACGAGTTTGATACGGGCGCGATTGAACCACAGGTGGCCTGCCCCCATACGGTGGATAATGTCAAACCATTGAGCGCCGTCGCCGGCATAAAAGTAGATCAGGCGTTTCTGGGAACTTGCACTAATGGCCGGTTGGAAGATATTGCCGTAGCCGCGCAGATTGTAGCCGGCCGGCGGGTAGCGCCCGGCACCCGCTTGCTGGTCATTCCTGCCTCCTCCCAGGTCTATCTGGACGCGGTGAGAGCGGGCTATGTGGAAACGCTGCTGGCTGCGGGAGCTACTTTCGGCTCGCCCGGTTGCGGTCCCTGCATGGGTAACCATCTGGGCGTTCCTGCCCCCGGCGAAGTAACCATCAGTACGGCCAACCGCAACTTTAAAGGCCGGATGGGCACCCGCGAGGCCGACATCTACCTGGCTTCGCCCGCCGTCGTTACCGCCAG
Source organism: uncultured Caldilineaceae bacterium (assembly GCA_964622215.1). Lineage (GTDB taxonomy): Bacteria > Chloroflexota > Anaerolineae > 4572-78 > J111 > DSQQ01. The sequence continues at coordinate 21,327 of CAZUNT010000005.1, read as the reverse complement.
CGCTATCGCCGGTAAAATTGCCGGACCGGAGCATATCTGATAAAAGGCAACCTATAACAAAAATGGCTGATTTAATCTCCAACCTCCAACCTCTAACCTCTAACCCCCATTTACGGGGTCGTGTTTGGAAATACGGCGATGGCGTCAACACCGATGTCATCTTCCCCGGCAAGTATACCTATACCATCACCGACCCCGTGGAAATGGCTCGCCACGCTTTGGAAGACCTCGATCCCTCCTTTGCCGCCAATGTCCAACCCGGTGATGTGATTGTGGCCGGGAAAAATTGGGGCAACGGCTCCAGCCGGGAACAGGCGGTCATCTGCCTCAAGCAGGCCGGCGTTGGGGCGGTGATTGCGGTTTCCTTCGCCCGTATCTGGTATCGGAACGCTATTAATAATGGCCTGCTGGCTTTAACTTGCCCTGCTGCTTTTGGAGCTTTCAATTCCGGTGATTGGGTGGACATTGATTTGGAGGCCGGTTTGATTAAGCGGGGCTTTGATAATTTCCCCTTCCCCCCCTTTGCCCCTTCCGTCCAGGCGATTATTGCGGATGGGGGGTTAATTCCTCACCTGAAAAAACACTTAAAAACGGACCTGTCCTAAATTAGAAGACCCTAAAGGTACGCTTCGCGAAAACCTTTAGGGTCTCCTACCAAAAAAATTAGACGCACCCTTTAAAAACCCATTGCTTGCTCAAACAACAGGTTTAGATTATCATAGTCTCAATGTCATTAAGATAAGCCGGAGTGCAGAATTTATTCTGCCTGCCAGACTTCAGTCTGGACTCCTTAACTTAATGACATTGATCATAGTCTTACTTCAAACAGGAATTCTCTGCCGGTTTTCTGCTGGGGCGGTATAATTGTCGGACACCACGCTAAAAATTTGATCAAATTGCATGATGCGCAACATCTGTCTGAGATGGGGATTGGGATTGCGGAGGACAACCTGGACATTTCTTTTGCTCAGTTGTTTGTACAATAGAAGTAGCAGTTGTAATCCCAGGGAGGCGAACTGGTCGGCCGCTGCTAAATCAATAATCAATCGGCGGGTCTGAACTTCTGCCAGTCTGGTCAAGATAACATTACTCTCGATGGTTGATAGAAGTAAATAATTTTCCAGGTCAACACTCCCAACCATTGCCAGCGACCATGTTTCAGGCGTTTCCTGGGTTAGCTTCGTTTCCAGCTTGGCCATCATCGGGTCTTCCTCCTCATCGTCTTCTGTTAAGCCAACAGTAATAGCCGGTTAAACTTATTAGCTAAAGCACGGTCAATCTCCACTTATATTATCTCACCCTGTGCGGTACATGTGCGTCGGGTTGATCCGACGGTTGGAGCACATCTCATGGCCACGACAAATTCTCTAAGATTCACCGGTAGTTTAGCCGTTTTCCTGGGCGATTTGCGGGCATGGGTCTTTCCCTCTCAAGTTAAAGCAGCAAAATACTTCGGCCTAACCCACTCCACAGTTTCACGTTATGAAAATGGGCATCTTAAACCTCATGCCAGCTACCTCATTTGCCTGGTTTTTTTGGCTCTTGATCAAATTACCCCGGCAGGGCAGCCGGTTGAGGGATACCAAGGGGCGCTCCTGCCGGAATTAAATAAGGTTTTACATCAGTATTATCCAGAGGAGAAGTCGTTTCGGGATTGGGAGGAACTGCGTCAAGTGGCTGAGGGATGCTTAGCCGACTACCGGGACACTGGTCACGCCATCGAACTCAACCCCCAGCAACGTATCGACTGGGGTGAGGCCCCCGATGTTACGATTTTTTATGGTCGTCAAGAAGAGTTGGATACGCTGGTACAGTGGATTGTTACTGATTCGTGCCGCCTGGTTGGGGTGTTGGGGATAGGGGGCGTTGGCAAGACGACACTCGTTACCAAATTAACCGAGCAAATTAATCGCTATTTTGATGTGGTGATCTGGCGTTCGTTGCGAAATGCTCCCCCCTTTAATGACATCCTCAACGAGTGTCTTCAGTTCCTATCGCCTAAATTAAGCCTGCATCTGGCCGAAGATATGGACCGGAAAATATCTCACCTGATTGACCACTTGCGTCAGAGTCGTTGCCTGGTGGTTTTGGATAATATTGAGGCTATTTTGCGGGGAGGCGATCAGGCGGGGCAATATTGCGCCGGGCACGAGGCGTATGGTTATTTCCTGCGGCGTGTCGGAGAAACTCGGCATCAGAGCTGCTTGTTGTTAACCAGCCGCGAAAAGCCGGGAGAGTTTGCTTTTTTGGAGGGGCAAGCCCTGCCGGTACGCACCCTGCAACTGGCCGGACTGAGATCGCATGAGGGGCAAAAAATTCTCAAGGATAAAGCCCTAATCGGCCCGGAAGAGGCCTGGCATACGCTGGTGGATCGCTACTCCGGCAATCCCCTGGCTCTGAAATTCATCGCTGAAACTATCCGTGAGGTGTTTGCCGGTGATGTCACTCAGTTTTTGGGTCATGAGGCAGCCATTTTTGGCGGCGTTCGCCAGTTGCTCGATCAGCAATTTGGCCGTCTATCACCTTTGGAGCTGGAAATTATGTATTGGCTGGCGATTGAGCGCGAGCCAGCTTCACCGGCCGAATTGCGGGCGGACCTGATCCGCCCGCTATCCGTGCCAGCTTTGGTCGAGGCTCTCCAATCTTTGCGCCATCGTTCGCTCATCGAAAAAAGTGGCTCTGGGTTTACTTTGCAAAATGTGGTCCTGGAATACACCACAGACCGATTGGTGGATCAGATTTGCGCGGAAGTGCTGACTGAAACCTTCTCTTTGTGGCAGAGTCATCTTTTAATTAAAGCCCAAACAAAAGAGTATGTCCGGCAGAGCCAAGCTCGCCTCATCCTCCAGCCCGTAGCTCAGTGGTTGACCACTCGCCTGGGGCGCGTTGCGCTGGAGCAGAAGTTAAAGCAAATGCTCGGCGTGCTGCGGACAGGGACCTACCTGGCTCCGGGTTATGCCGGTGGGAATATCCTCAATTTTCTACTCCACCTGGGCTATAATCTGCGCGGCTGGGATTTTTCTGAACTCGCCATCCGGCAGGCTTACCTGCGAGAGGCGCAGTTACCGGAGGTTAATTTTGCCCAATCTGATCTAACCCAATCGATTTTTACCGACGTTTTTGCCGGGGTCAGCGCCGTTGCTTTTAGTCCCAATGGACAACTTCTAGCCATAGCTACCCGTGAGGAGATTCGTCTCTGGCGTATGGCCGGTAGCCAGCCTCAGCAGATTCTGCGAGGGCACAGCAACCTGGTTTGGACGGTGGCTTTTAGCCCAGATGGCCAAACTCTGGCCAGCGGCGGCGCGGATCAAACGATACGGTTGTGGGACGTCAATACCGGCCAGGCTATCGCCATCCTGCATGGCCACACTAACTGGATTTGGTCGGTTACGTTTAGCCCCAACGGCCAGACTTTGGCGAGTGGCAGCGCCGATCAAACGGTGCGTTTGTGGCATGTTCAGACGGGTGAAACGCTGCGTATCCTGGAGGGACATACCGGTGCGGTCTTGGCCGTTGCTTTTAGCCCTGATGGTATAACGCTGGTTAGTGGGGGTGAGGACCAAGCCGTACGCTTGTGGGACGTGAAGCGTGGCCCTGGACGTACGCTACAGACGGAATCTCAAGCCGTCTTCGCCCTGGCCTTTAACCCTGGGGGTGAAATCTTGGCCAGCGGGGGTGAGGATCAGACCATCCGTTTGTGGAATGTCCAAACCGGCCATCTGCTCCACGCCTGGCACGGCCATACTCATTCGATTTCCTCCCTGGCCTTCAGCCCCAACGGGCAAATTTTGATTAGCGGGAGTTATGACCAAACGATTCGTTTATGGGAGGTCAGCCAGGGTGATCAACTGCTCCGGACCTTGCAGGGACATTCTCAGGCTATCAGGTCGATAGCTCTTAGTCCTGATGGAACAACTTTGGCCAGCGGCAGTTACGACCAAACCGTTCGGCTGTGGGATATTCGCACCGGATATATCCTCCACATGCTTCAGGGGTACATTCAACAAGTATTATCAGTGGCTTTTAGCCCTGATGGCAAAACCTTGGCCAGCGCCAGTGCTGATCAGTTTGTTCGCCTGTGGGATGCTCACACGGGACAACTTCTCCACATCCTGCGGGGACATAATCGTTGGGTGGCCTCGGTTGCTTTTAGCCCGGATAGCAGTATCCTGGCCAGTGGTAGTTATGATCGCACCGTTCGCCTGTGGGATACTTGTACCGGACAACTCCTGCCCATTCTATACCGGCATCCGCACTGGGTCAGGTTTGCCATTTTTAATCCCACCGGTGAGATTATTGCCAGTGGGGGAACCGACCCGGCTGTGCATCTTTGGGATATACGCACCGGGCAAACGCGATATATCCTCCATGGCCATACCCGCCCGGTCAGATGCGCCGCTTTTAGCCCTGATGGAGCTATTCTGGCTACCGGCAGCGAAGATCAGGCTATTTACTTATGGAATACGCGTACTGGGCAGGCGCAGCGGACTTTAACAAAGCACAGTGGGGCAGTATCCGCGGTAGCCTTTAACCTGGCCGGAACGTTGCTGGCCAGCGCCGGTGATGACCAGATGATCCGGCTGTGGAATACCCAGACGGGACACACTCTGCGCGCCTGGCGGGGACATCCTCAGCCAGTTTCGGGAGTGGCTTTTAGCCTCGATGGAACTATCTTGGCGAGTGGCAGCGATGACCATACCATTGGTCTATGGGACGTGCATACGGGGCAAAAGCTTTATCTGGGGCATAAGCACACGAGTGCGGTTTCCTCGGTCGCCTTCAGCCCTGATGGGACCACCTTGGCCAGCGCCGGTCTCGACGGCATGGTTGTATTCTGGCAGGGCCACACCGGTGAGTATCTAAAAACGCTTAGAAGTGAGAGACCCTACGAGCGGATGAACATCACCGGGGTGATTGGCTTGACCGAAGCCCAAAAAGCTACCCTTAAAGCCCTGGGAGCAACGGAAGAATTTCAGGAATCCTAAGAGACACAAAAAGGTAACTACTCAGCTATCAGCCCCAATGAGCCACATGACCGCTGACGGCAGACCGCCGACCACCATAATTCGTCTTGTAACTCGTCTTTTCGGCGGTCAGCGGTCGATGGTCGGCGGTCAGGGTTATTGAGATATGGGGTCGGCTGAGTAGTTACGGGTGGAGTTTGGCCGGTTTAAGGGAGGCCAAGCTCCACCATAAAAGCTTTAACTGCCGGGAGATGTTGTTGCTCATGCAGCCGGCGCACCTGGCTGAAGTCTCTTACACTCTTGGGATGGTACATGTGAAAAATGTTGGTCTGGTAAAATAGACCCTGGCGAACATCTCCTGGAGGTTCTAAGCTTCCAGCCCGCAAAGGTTTTCCCCGCACCTTCTTCCACACCTGATTCCCCGCCGGTTGACCGTTCTCATCGGCGTGGATCATCCGGCAGACATATTCGCCGAGAGCGAGGATAAGTTTGGGCCGGCACAATTCGATTTCTCGATGCAGGTTCTGTTGAATACAGACCCGGGCCACCTCAAAATACTTTTCATTGGGATCATCATCCGAAAGACCCCGGGTTGCTTCGACCGGCGGCGCCGCCCAGCCAAGCTGGTGGAGACTGGTAATATGCTCCGGTTTGAACAGGAAGCATTTGACCATGTTGGTAATCCACAAGTCCTCTTTTTTTAAGCCCAACGGCGTTATGTAATCTTCGAGAAAATCGGTGCCCGTCCGGACATCCCGCACGCTGTAACCGTCAAAATAGCGGGTGTACTCTAACGGTTCGTCAATATCTTCAACCGGCACCTCTCGCTCCCACGTCCCCGCCCGTGTTTTAATGCTGGCAAACCGGCAGGTTGGGTACATGCCCAGGATCATCACCTTACCCGGCTGCAACCAGGTCGGCGTCACCGGCAAACACGGATTCCGGCCATAGTAGAAAGGTTTTTTGTAAGCTACCGGATAGAAGGGATGTTTAACCGGCACGTGGCAGTCACGGCACCGGCATTTGGCGATAGAGTCCAGGTGGCTCCGAATTGCTTCGTCCATCGGTACATAAGCGCTGAAGTCGTCAGCCATACCATTGACCTCCTGTGAAAATAGACCGCCGACGGCTGACCGCCGAGAGCGCCTCGCCTCCCCTTGGGGGACCGCCGAAAGATATTTTCGTTATCGGTGGCGTGCCATAGGTTCATGAACACGCCTATACTTTTAGAAGTAACTGCCGATTATCTCCAAAACCTTCTGAATGTTCTCCGGGTCGCCGGATTGGACACGGGTGGCGCTGGCGCGGGCAATGGCGTTGAGGGCGTTGATGTCGGCGTCACCGCCGTAGGCTACCGGGATGACGATGACCGGGTTGCGCTCCTGGCGGCTGGCATTGATGACCTCTACCACCTGCTGCAGTGAGCCTGCGCTGCTGGTGTCTTGCCCGTCACTCAGCACCACCAGGGCTTGAATTCGGTCATCTGTGCCCTGGCGAGATCGTTTGAGCAGCTCAATGGATTGTTGAATGGCGTCGTAGAGGGAGGTGTCGCCGTTGGCCTGCAGGCCGTTGATCTGGTTGCGAATCTGGCTCTGCCCGCCTTCAAATGAAGTCAAGGCCTGGGTCGAGGTTTGGCTGTTCGCGTCAAGATAGATCAAAGAGTTGGTGTTAAAATCCAACACCTTGGGCTGGCTGTTAAAAGCCACCAGCCCCACCCGATTCTGGGGCGGCATTTTATCCAAAAAGGCATTGGCCGCTGTGAGGGCCTGGGTAATTTTGTCGCCCGACATGGAGCCGGACGTATCGATGACCAGCAGCACATCGGCCTGTTTTTTAACAAACTGCCAACTGGCCTGCACGGCGGTGATCACGTTGGGGTCCGGTACTTCCAGGATGGTCGTCGGCTGGTTGGGGTCAACGCCCAGTTCCGGGGTGATGGGATAGCCCAGGGGCACGCTGGGATTGGCCGGACGAAAGCCGTTTTCCAGCACTTTTTTCTGAATAGCCTCGCTGCGAACGAAATCGGTGAAAACTTTGGCAGCGGTACGCTGTTCATCCGTCACCCAATCCGCCTTGGAAATGGCGAAGGGATGTTCGTGCCAAAAGGTGCCTTCTCTGGGGTAGAGCGCCACCAGTTTCTCCGGCGGCTGGTACTGGGTTTTGCCCTGGTTGATATAAATTAAATCGTTTTCCTCCAGGGCCACAAAATCCAGGTAATCCGGCCCCTGGGCGATGTACTCTTTAAACTCGGTGGTGCGGGAGGAGTAGTGACGGATGAGTTGTTCGATGTTGCGCACGCCCTGCTGGACTTTGGGATCGTTCACCTGGGCCATACTCAACTGGCGGAAATTAGGCTGATCGCTGTTATACTTGGCGCTGGCGTAAAATTCGGCGATAAGGGTGGAGAGGGCCGTCGAGCTGACCAGCGGATCGGTGTGGCCGTAGTAAACGGTCGTGCGCTGGCCGGGAATATTGTAGTCGGCCCAGCCATTGGGCGAGTTGAGCACTGCCAGCAATTCCTCCCAGCCCACCGGCTGGCCGTTGTTCTTTTCCTGGATGGCCTTCAGCCGGCTTTCCCAGATAGCCATCACTACCGGGGCCAGGGCCGTGGGCGGGCTGTCGGCCAAATCGAAGACCTGGCGGCCCGTCTGGAAATTGATCAGGGCCAGCCAGTGACTAACCGAGGGGGCAAAGAGGGTCGGTTTTTCTACGTTGGCGTTGTTGGGGGCGATCAGGGCGTTGATGATGCCCTGGGCCACCGTCCCCGACGAACCTTGCTTGCCGGTCACAAAGATGGGCTTTTCACCGCCGGCCAGGGCTTGCCCGGTCAGCGGGTTGCGGCCATCGATGTAGGCCCGGTTGAATTGCTCGATAGCGTTGCCGGGGCCTTCCAGGATGGCGGCTAACTCCGGAGCATAAATAATCGAAATCTGGACCGCGTTAGAGGGGGCTTGTAAACCGCTGTTGGGATCAGGGGTTGTCCCACTACCATTACCACCGTCGCCGCCCCACGAACAGGCCAGGGCGATCAGCAACGGCAAGAGGATCAAGAGTAATTTTTTTATCATACATCTCCTCCGTAAATTAACTATTGTGGAGACGACCAGGCCAGTCGTCTTTACTGTAGGATAATCTTGGCTCGATCAAACAATATTTGCACCGCTGCCCCATCGATTTGGAGGCCCGGCGCAGCCGCAGCCGCTCGATCAAATCCAAAGTTGGCCAGGGTATTTTGTTGTGCTTCGCCGAGGAGAAATTGGCGGAAAAGCTGGGCCGCCTCCTGCTCGGCTTGGGATGCGCCGGCCCGGATAGCCAGGGGGTAGTCGAGGTAAAGAGCCGGTTGAGCGAGGGTGATGATAAAATCGGCGCGTTGGTCCAAATGGGCATTACGCCACGACATCAGGCTCAAAAAGCCGGCATCGCCGGCCGAGATGCCTTTGGTGGCAAAACCCTCGGCAGGGATGGCCGGAGTTTGGGCGTTATCGCGGAAGGTTTCAGCCAACCAGGTATCGACCTGGCCAATGTCGGCGCTGCTGAGGGTTTGTTTTTGGCTGTGAGCCGCCGTAGCCGAAATAAGGGCAGCCAAACCTTCGGCTGAGTTGAAGGGAGAGGCTATGGCAAACCTGAGCTGATCGGCCGGGCTTATGGCTTTGGCGTGCAGCCCCTCCCAGTTCAAGCCGCCATATTTTTGGCTAAATTCATCTTGCTTGCTTTTGAACGTGCCCCAGGCCATGGCCGTAGCGGCTACCGGCTGGGCGTCTTGAAATTGCAGTCCTCGCTGGCGGGCCAATTCGACCACAAAACCGGCTTCGGCCAGCCACGCCGTTGGGGGGGAGGTCTGGCCGGTGGCAGCAAATTGGGCTTGCGGGATCAGCTCGCCGGCAGCTACAATTTCGACCCGGGTGTTTGGATTCTGCTGGTTAAACGCCTGGCCGGCCTGGTCAACCCAGGGTTTGATCGACGGTGCGACGACAACACGGATGGCGACTTTACCCTGGCTGACCGAATTAAACTCCTCGGTTACGAACGAGCGGGCCAGGAACAAAGCAATAACAACGATCAAAGCCAGGCCAATGATGCCAAAAAAGAGGACTTTGTTAGGCTGCATGAAATTTTCCTTTAGCGGATGAGGTCAGACGTGTTTATTATATCACAAAAAGCCGTAGTTGAAACGTGAGGACTATTGTAGTATAGTGATATAAGTATCTTCTCAAAGAGAGTCGTCACGAGCCTGACGGCACACTGCCAATAATAAAAGTGCCTTCTGGCTACTGACTACTGGCTACTATTTTCTAGGGGGTTCATCGTTTTGGATGACGCGGATAAACGGCGTGATCTCCGCCAGATGAAACGATTGGCGACCTTGCTCCTGGTGGTGGCCCTGGTTATATTTATCATCACCACCATTTTGGAGCGGTGGTATGGCTGGGTTGGGTTTATTCGGGCTACGGCTGAAGCCTCCATGGTCGGCGCGATTGCCGATTGGTTTGCTGTGACCGCTCTGTTTCGCCATCCCCTGAATTTGAAGATCCCCCATACCGCTATTATCCCCAGGCGCAAACGTGAAATCGGGGAGAAATTAGCCCAGTTTGTCCGGCAAAACTTCTTAACCGAAGAAGTCATCGCCGACAAACTGCACTCGATGAATGTGACCCAGAAGGCAGCAGAATGGCTGGGCCGGCCCGAAAACAGCGCCTTAATTGCCGATCAACTGGCGGCCGGCGCCGCGGCGGCCATTCAGGTGATGAAGGACGAGGATGTTCAAACGCTGATTGAAAGGCAGTTGGTCGTCCAAATCCGCTCCACCCAATTTGCCCCACTTTTCGGCAATCTGCTGGCGCTTTTGACCGCCGGTAACCGCCAGCAGGAGCTGCTGACGGAGTTGGTCAAATTTGGCTCCGGTTTCTTACGGGAAAACAAAAGTGTCATCTTGGAAAAAATCAATGAAGAATTGCCCTGGTGGGCGGCGGTCTGGGGCATTGACCGGAAAATTTATCACAGCATTATTAGCTCGGTTGACGTCACTTTAGCCGAGGTAAAGGTTAACCCCCAACACCTGCTTTATCGCAATTTTGAAGCAGCGATCAACCGCCTGATTGAAGGGTTAAAAACCTCAGCCGAGCTACAAGAGCGCGAGAAGGCGCTCAAAGAGGAGTTATTGCAGCAGCCGGTTGTCCAGGAGTTTTCGGCTTCCCTCTGGAACGACATCAAAGTTTCGTTGATCGAACATAGTTCCGGCTCGCGGCTTGAGATTCGCGACCCGATCCAACAAATGCTGGTTAAATTTGGCGAAACCATCCAGCATGACCCGGTTTTACACCAGAAGATTAACCGCTGGCTGATCGAGCTGGTCATCTACCTGACCCAAACCTATGGTTACGAGGCCGAAACTCTCATCTCCCACACCATTGACAAGTGGGATGCTCACAAGATCACCAACAAAATCGAAACCGAAGTAGGCCGCGACCTCCAATTTATCCGCATCAACGGCACGCTCATTGGCGGTCTGGTGGGGTTGTTGATTTATACGGTGTCTTTTCTCATCAGGCTGTGGTAAAGGTGAATAAAGCCTTCACCCAGCAAAAGCATTTAGGCAACCATCAGCCGCCTATAGTCTCCCCTACAAGTGTTGTTAGCCCACGAGGCCAGTCTTTTACCGCCGAGACCGCTGAGAGCGCTGAGAAATATTAAAAATCTCGGCGAACTCTGCGCCCTCTGCGGTGAATTTTCATCACCAACACTCAACAGGGGGACTATTCAGCCGTCGTGACCAACCTTGGCCCGGCGGCGCGAACGATCTTCTGCTTCCTGACTGTTACTCACGCCAACCGCAGCGGCGACTTCTTCCGGGGAGGGCAGCTCAAAATCCTTGAGCGCCGTTTTCATCGCCCTAATATGAGCCGGGTTGCTGCCGCAGCAGCCGCCCAGCATCTTGACCCCCACAGCCCCAAATTTTAGAGCATAATCAGCCATAATCTCCGGGGTGACATCATACACGGCCTCGACTGAACCTTCCATGCGGGGCAGGCCGGCATTGGGCTTGGCGATAAGCGTCACCTCCGGCGCAGCCCGGCGCATGGCCGTCATCGCCGTTAGATTTTCCTCCAGCGTCCGGCCACAGTTGACCCCTACGGCTACCACGTCTAGGGCCGCCAATTCTTTGACCGCCTGCTCCGGGCGAACGCCCATCATGGTGCGGCCATGCATGTCAAAGCTCATGGTCACGGTGACGGGCAGGGTAGTGGCCCGATGCGCGCCCTCGATGGCGGCCCTGGCCTCGCTCAAGTCGCTCATAGTTTCGACGTGGATGCCGTCAACGCCGCCTTCGGCCAAACCGGCGGCCTGCTCGGCAAAATACTCGACCGCTTTTTCGTAGGTTAATTCTCCCATCGGCTGCATCAGCATACCGGTCGGCCCCATAGAACCAAGCACCAGAACCTTTTCCCCGGCCACTTCACGGGCCAGCTTGGCCGCAGCCACGTTGATTTCGTGAACCAGGTGGCCGTGACCTTCCATATCCAGGCGAGGCCGCGTCCCGCCAAAGGTATTGGTCAAAATAGCGTCGGAGCCGGCCTCCAGATAAGCCCGGTAATGCTGCTTAACGGCTTCCGGGTTTTGTAAGTTCCACCATTCCGGGGCCATGCCGGCGGGCAGTCCCATCTGTTGGAGCTGCGTGCCGGTAGCGCCATCCATAATAATAAGGCCGGGTTCGGCGAGTTTTTGCTTTAAGTCAGGCATGGTTACCCCTCATTGATGAATTATGATAACGTAATATGTTACTTCGTTTTAGTCAAACGGCAAATTACCCCAAGAGACCCTAAAGGTTTTCAAAACCTTTAGGGTCTTCTAAAATTAAGCGAAAGTCGTTCTTTCGATAAACGGCAGGGTTACACGGAAAGTACTACCCTGTCCCACCTGGCTGGTCAGGGTAAGCTGACCTTCCATCAGGGCCGTCAGTTGTTTGACAATTGACAAACCCAGGCCGGCGCCGGCCTGCAGGCGGGTTATCGAGCCATCTACCTGCCGGAAAGGCTCAAAAATGTAAGTTTGCGCCTCGGCAGGAATGCCAGGGCCGGTGTCAGAGACTTGGAGCGCCCAGTGGTCAGGATCAGGCCGGTAGAGCTGCACCTGCACAACACCTTGTTGGGTGAACTTGATGGCATTACTGACCAGGTTGATGAGAATCTGTTGAAGACGGTAAGAATCACCCCAGAGAATAGGCGGCATGTCAGCCGCGATATCGGTGGTCAACGTTATTCCTTTGGCTTGAGCCAGGGGGTTCATTTTGGAATGGACATTGGTCGCCAGGTCGGCCGGGGCGAAAGAATCGATATTAAGTTTCAATTTACTCGCCTCAAGTTGAGCTTCACTCAACAGGTCAGTAATCATCCTGGTCAAGTGGGTGGTACTTTGGAGGATCTCCCGGGCAGGTTCTTGTTGTTCAGCGGAGAGTGGGCCAAAAGCACCCATTTGCAACGCTTCGGTATAGCCTAAAATAATGCCCAGAGGTGTGCGTAGTTCGTGGCTCACTTTGGCCAGGAGTTCGGTTTTCAAGCGGCTGGCCTCTAAAGCCTGATCTCTCGCCTGAATCAAAGCCTCTTCCACTCGTTGACGCTCGGCAATTTCCAATTTCAGGTGGGTATTCGCCTCGGAAAGCTCGGCGGTTCGTTCTTCAACTCGTCTCTCTAATTCATCCCGCGATTGTTGTAAGGCTCCTAGCATCTGGTTGATGGTCCTGCTCAGATGAGTTAATTCATCGTTTCCACTCACCGGAACGCGACTGGAGAATTTACTACTCGCCCCAATTTCACTAACGTTAGTGCTAAGGCGAAGTAATCGAGCCAGGACCAATCGTTCAAGTAACCACAACGCGGTCAGGGTAAACACCAGGCCGGTTAGCAAGAGTGACCCCAGGAAATAAGCTATACCGGACTGGCCTTGCCGATAAATATTTCTAGGTAAATCTACCCTCAAGATTAAAGCAGGTTGGCCATTAATATCTTCAACCAAAGCATATCCGGCGATAGTTTCGGGGCTTAAAGGTTGGATCAGAATGGGGTTTTGCTTTGATAAAGCTGATTTAACCGCTTGAAAGTCGGAGGGTAGAGGTAAAGTGTCGAACAACTGCGTCGTAAGGGATAAATGGGTTTTCTGGGCCAAGTCTTCAATTGCGGCAGAATTTAGATAACGTCCGAAGATCAAGACGCCATGGCTTGGACCCTGGCTGTCATTGGTCAGAATAGCTCGGGCGACGACAAGCATGGGGCCTTCGGGCAAGAGCACTAAACCTCTTAGATCAGGGTTTGAAGCGGACAGATTCGCGAGGGGGCCGTTAGCAGAAAGAGTTTCAATTAAACCGGTCGGGATATCTATTTCCCGGTTATTCAGTAGATCGAAATTTTTACTAAATACAGTCTGGCCAGAGGTATTAACAAAGACCATAAGGTTGAGTCTAAGGTCCACAAAAGTCACATCCATTAGATTACTATCCTTATAGTCTTTATTGCCATCGACCACAAAAGTATAGGTGTCATCCCACTCGGCATAATCTTGGGCGCTGATAGCCAAATTATCCAGTTCATCAAACAAAGCGCTCAAAACTCGGTCAACATTTTCACGCGTGTATTGTGTCTCTAATTGAACAAAACTCTCCAGCAGGATAGTCCGGGACATTATATATAATGCCACGATCAGGCCAACCAGGGTTAAACTTATAATAATGAGTATTTTGGTACGTAGTCCCATTTCTTTACCTGGCTATAATCAAAACAACGGCAATCCTCTAAAGTTTCAAGAATGGGCCTTTGATCCGGCTTCGGTGGCTGTATTAGGTAGGAAAACGTAGCGCCTTAGCTAACTCATACAAGTCAAAATAACTGAACGGCCTCTCCAGAACAAAATCCACTTTATCTTGCAGACTTTTCACCCTGGGAATATCGGCGGTCGTTAAGATAACCCGAGTTATTTTTTTCCTTTGAATTTTACTCATTTTATCACGACCTCACCTTTAAAACAATGGGCAAAACAAAAAAAGCCAGCCCCTTGCAAAAGTACCCACACTCAAGTATTATCTGATGACAAACCGGGCGGCCACTCCCACGTATTGGAATTGCCCATATTTAGTCGAAAGAGAGAGAGGCTATTGATTAAAGGAGTTATCTTTGACCTGGGCAGCACCCTGATTCGCTTTACCGGGGATTGGCAAACCACCGACCGCGCCGGCGCTGAAGCGATGGCTGAGTGGTATCTTAAACAGAAACACATCAAGCTGGATGGACCGGCCCTGGTTGAAACGTTCCTGACCGAGCGGATCGACGGCCGCGCCATCGCTTTAGAAACTCAAATGGAAGTGCTGGCTCAGCACAGTTTAGGCCAGGCCTTAAAAAAAATCCAGGCCCCGGCCAGCGCCGAAGCGCTGCTTGAGGCGGCCATTAAAGTTTATTTTGCCTCGGAGGAGGCCGCTTATCAAGCCTACCCGGATGCAGTAGATACGCTCAAGCAGCTCAAGAGTCAAAGTTACCGCTTGGGGTTGTACTCGAACGCCACCGATGACAAATTGATTCAGCGTTTGGTCAATCAATGTGGCCTACGCCCCTGGCTGTCGCCAACCTTTAGCTCGGCGGGTTGCGGCTGGCGCAAACCCAAACGAGAAGCCTTCGAGTTGGTTGCCGGGCGCTGGGGCCTATCGCCCGCCGAAATTGTGGTTGTTGGCGACACCTTGAGCGCCGACATTTTGGGAGCACACAACGCCGGCATGTTGAGCATCCTGGTCACCATGAACGAACCATCCTTCAATGCCGCCTATCGGCATATCCAGCCGACCGGCGTGGTCGATCGTTTAGCGGCTTTGCCGGAACTTATTACTCAGTTAGGGTGAACTATGATCTCTCATCGTTACACTGTTCGCAGAATTCACATGCTGCCGCTGGCTAAATTCGGTTGTGTTTTGGGTGGACTGGCGATGCTGCTGCCCGGCTTGCTCTGTGCTGTCGTCAGTACCCAGGTGGTGGCCTTGCTGCGAACATTTTTGGAACAGTCGCAAGCGGCGCAGGTCGATTTGTTGGGTATGGGTGTGCCGGTTGAGCTTGATTTTATCAACCTGTTGGGGTTGGTTGATATTCAAACAGCCTTGACCAGCTTGGATGACCAGCGCTGGCTGGTAGCTGTGCTTATCATTTTGCTTAACATCTTGGGCGGCGGGCTGGTGGTAGCGGCGACGATTATGCTCGTCGGCTGGGGCTACAACCTGCTGGCGGCGCTGACCGGCGGATTGGAAGTAGAATTAAGAGAATAGATTGAGTAGTTTGAAGGTCGAAAGACGCTTGCTGAGGAAGCGGCAAGACGGTATACCCGGCTTCGACAGAGATGTGCAGAGGTGGCTGTACTTGAAAATCGCATTTTATAACTAGATGGTTTAGGTTATACGTTCTATCTGAGGGGGTAAACTTGGTTCCTATTCCTATTGTTTGTATCGTCGGTCGTTCTAAGGTGGGCAAAACGACCTTACTGGAAAAGCTGATCCCGGCGCTCAAGCGGCGCGGCTACCGGGTGGCAACCGTCAAACACCATTCTCATCCGGGCTTCGAGATTGACCGGCCGGGCAAGGATACCTGGCGGCACGCCCAGGCCGGCAGCGACCACGTCGTCATCGCTGCGCCGGATAAAGTCGCTTCGATTCGCCGGGTCGAACGAGAGCCTACCTTGGAGGAAATTGCGGCAGCCATTACCGACGTGGACCTCATTTTGACCGAGGGTTACAAGCGTTCCAGTTACCCCAAAATTGAAGTGGTGCGGGCCGCCCACCACCCCGAACCCATCTGTACGCCGGAGGAACTGCTAGCCCTGGCGACGGATGCGCCGATTGCTTTTGACGTGCCTCAGTTTGGTTTAGAGGATGTGGAGGGGATAGTAGGGGTAATCGTGGCCGTAGTGCTTAACACCCAAAAATAACACAGCGCAAAGTTAGCTTGATTACAAACCAAACCTTGCGATAAAACCAGGATTGGACGTCGTGTTAATTTTTTATTGTTGGGCCGAATCCGACTGACAAAATGCCTCTACGATTGAACGTTGAGGGAAGCCTAATCCAAAATAATAGTCAATTGATCTTGCGATAATGACATCGTATACCTCTGTAACGGCTCTTTCGCCGGCCCGGATAATACCTTCCCCTCATAATCAAAAGTTGACGAACTCACGCTGCAACATTCCAGCGTCATTGTCCCTTTTATCGGATCAATCTTCCGCCCCGCATGAGGACAAACATTCTTAAAGGCATAATAGACGCTGTCTTCTCCCTGAAAAACCAGAATTGGCTCAGGTAAAACATCCCCTTCTATCCGAACTGCCCCACCAAGCTCATCAAGCTCAGGCAATTTGGACATATCAAGGGTTAACGCATCACCTTGATACCTCCAGGCCCCTTCGATTTGAGGAAGTTCGGTCAAAGGTTTTCCCAGAAGCCGATCGGAAACGGCTCTTTCCGGTTCCGCAAGCTCTGCTGCGACATAGCCGCCCAACAATAATGTTCCTCCAACTGCGCCGGTTGCGATCAAAAAGTTGCGGCGGGATAGTTTTTTTGCCATTATATTATCCTTTCTATTGCCGGGACTTCTGCAAAAGCACAGTTTCAAAGAAATCCCCCAAGTTATTATTGCACCGTATCAAGACGGCAAAACCTGCGGTTTTTAAACAAAAAACGCCGCCCTTTGACCAGGCGACGGGGGTGTACTACCACAAGCAACAACAACCGGGTTGGGTGGACACTCACCTGATCCGAGCTAAAGCCCGTTACAGCGCGGCTTTTCGATTTCTCCCCATTGTATCACCCTAACCCCCTGCTGACAACCTCTCAAAACAAAAAAGGCCGGCCCGTAGGCCAGCCCCGTTTGACTGCTAAGTGAGGTAATCTATAATTGATTAAGTTCGATTGCTCCAAGTCAATCTCTTCACTAAACAGTAGCCAGTTTTGCCGATTGAGTAATAGCATAGCCCTATGCAAACCCAGGTAACAGTTACGCATCGAGACACTATTGCTCCGGCCTGGTGGCGGCTGACCATCACCGCGCCGGAATTGAGTTCGCCGCCCCTCCCCGGTCAATTTTTGTTGGTACACTGCGCCGACCGTTTCACCTGTTATCTGCGCCGCCCCATCTTCCCCATCCCCGGCGAAAATCATCAATTTAAGTTGTTGCTGCGGCCCAATCCCGATCCCGGCCTGGCCTGGCTGGCTGCCCGTACCTCCGGCGACACCCTGGATGTGCTTGGACCGCTGGGGACGGGCTTTCCTTTAGACAAAAACAGGCGTAACTTATTGCTGGTGAGTGATAGCCCGGCGATTGGCCCGTTATTGGGCCAAATGGACCGAGCTATCACCGCCGGAATGGCCGTGACCCTGGCCCTGGGAGGCAATCGAGCCGCGGCGTTATATCCGGTGTCCTCCTTGCCGGCCGTGGTTGAATTCCACGCGGCCACGTTAGACGGCTCGCTTGGCCACCGGGGGCCGGTTACCGATCTGCTGCCGGAGCTGCTGCGCTGGGCCGATAGGGTCTGCGTTGTAGGCTCGACGGCTCTGTACCGGGCGCTCCGCCGGCAAATGGAGGAAGTGCGGCTCCGGGCCGAACGCGACTTTTTGTATGGCTTGGTCACGGAGCATTTAATGGCCTGCGGGGTTGGGGCTTGTCTCAGTTGCGCCATTGAGGCCGGAACTGGTTTGAAGTTGACTTGCACCGATGGCCCGGTTTTCGATTTAGCAGAACTAACCTTTTAGAGTGAAATGATCGAACTAGCGCCTAACCACAAAATCGGCCTAAGCTTAGTTAACCCGGTCATGATTGCCAGCGGCTGCGGCGGTTACGGTAATGCTTACCAGCAGTTCATTGACCTATCGATGTTTGGAGCTGTTGTCACCAACCCGATCACGCTGCGGCCCAGGCACGGATCGAGCCAGCCGCGCCTGGTGGAGACAAAGGGCGGCTTTATCCTCAATACCGGCCAGCAAAATCCGGGCGTCAGAAAGGTGATTCAGCAGTATCAGAAAAGCTGGACTCACGGAGGTACACCGGTAATTGCCCACCTACCGGCGGATGAACCGGAAGATTTATTGCGTACGGCTCGCGCCCTGTCTGGGCTGGAAACTCCCCAAGGACAATCCGCCCTGGTCGCCATCGAGTTAGGCCTGCCTCATCAGGCCACGCCCGCCGATGTGATGCGTTGGATCAGAGCAGTGCAGGGGGGCAGTCCCTTGCCGTTGCTGGTCAAGTTGCCGCTAGATGCCCCGCTGGAACTGGCCGAGACAGTGGCTGAAGCTTATGCCGATGCATTGGTGATTGGTTCACCACCCTGGGGGACAGCCCAAGTACCGGTGAGCGAGGCCGTTGTCAGCGGCTTCTTGTACGGCCCAGCTTTGCACAGTTTAGCTTTACGCGCTTTGTACTTGCTCAAAAGTCGGGTAGATCTTCCGCTTGTAGCCGCCGGGGGTATCCATTCCCTGGCTGACGCCCAGGCATTTCTGGCGGCCGGCGCTGCTGCTGTTCAAATTGATACGCTCATCTTTATCGAACCAAAGTCTGCCTATGATATTGCCCAAAGTTTGCATTTTTATTTAGGCATGATATAATCATGCCGCAAATCGGGTGCGTAGCTCAGTTGGTTAGAGCGCACGGTTCACATCCGTGAGGTCACAGGTTCAAGTCCTGTCGCGCCCACTCACTTGTTAATTACGACGGCTCCCGAAACAAGCAACGTTTTTTAGTGTTGCTTGACCTGTATAGCCTGTAAAAGGCCGTCAGTAATTGACGGCCTTTTTTGATTTACGAAGCTTAAATCGATATTTACTATTTTTCTAGGCCGGTTCCTGGCCCCTAAGAAAACCTCACCAGGGTCGGGTGAGGTTTTTTGTCTAGTTAAGATACTATGAGCCTTTTAGAATTGCTGAAGTTTGGGGTGTGAGATTATGTTTAATCAAACGTCAACAATTCAATCCACAAAAATCCCTACTTTTCTCCCCTTGGCTGAGGCAGCCGAAAAGTATGGCCTATCTAAAAAAGTATTGACACAGATGATTCAGGCTGGTAAGATTGAGGCAGTCCAACTACCTTCAGGAGAGTTACTTGTGGCTGCCGAGTACAATGGCTATCAATCAAAGACTAGAGAACAGGTTATTGCTGAGAAGTTTGCCGGACTACGAGGACAGTCTGTTACAGTTAGCGAGGCTGCAAGCATATACGAATTGCATGAGAGAACAATTCGGAGATGGATTGAGAGTGGTTATATCAGGATTATTGATGATAGTAGTTATCCGGTAAGGATAGATAAAGCAGACATCGCCTATTGTGAAGATATTTATCGCCAATTTAGAGGTAAGCGTGGTGTACGTATATTTGATGATAATGGTTCACCTTACCAGCTTAAACATCCGAAACTGGCGGAGTATCGTCAACACAAACAAGGGGAAAGAAAAAATTCGGACTAAGCGGCGAAAGCCGCTTTTTTATTTGTCTGAGAACGTGATAGTTCTTCCCTATTAACACTACATTGAGAGAACTGGTTAAAAAGAGGTATACGGCTGAATTCAGCCGTTTTTTTTAACGAGATACGGACAACTTTTTATGAGTATATTGACAAGTTGTCCGAAATGCGTTATACTGAAACCACTTTAACCATCTCCTTCACCCCCTTCATCCACGAAACTCTTTAAAGAAAAAATACCCCGATGAGCCACTACCTCACCGGGGTCTGTTGGGACGGCGAACCGACGAAAGTCAACCGTCCCACTACACAGTATTATAGCACAGTTTTGTCAGGAAAGGAACCGACGATGACAGAGCAAATTTTGGAGGAGCCCCAGAAGCTGGTCTTCATCCAAAGCCGGGCCGAAACCAACTATGACCTGGTGGATGAGTATGCCGAGATGATGAAAGCAGGGATCGAGTTCGATGCGGCCCAGGGTATTCGCGATGACAACGGCCAGGTCTACATCTGGGATGGCCTGCATCGCGGTGAGGCGGCCCGGCTGGCCGGAGAACTGTTGCTGGTCGAGGTCAAGCCCGGGACGAAGCAGGAGGCCGAATGGCTGGCTCTGTCCGCCAATCAAAAGCATGGCCTACGGCGAACCCACCAGGATAAACAGCGGATTGTGCGCAACGCCTTACTCCATCCTTACGGGGTCAGCTTGAGCGATCGGGAGATTGCCCGCCACTGCGGCGTGGACCACAAGACCGTGGGGAAAATTCGCACCGACCTGGAAACAACTGGGGAAATTCCCCAGTTGGAGGCCCGCCGGGTGACCAAGGCGAGCGGCGAAACTTACCAAATCGATACCCGCAATATCGGCAGCCAGCAAGCCTACATTCCGGTTTGGCAACTGGAAACGGCAATCCGGACCTGGCTGGCTCAGACCTCCGAGGATCAAGACGCCCAACGAGAGATGTTAGAGGGCATCAAGCACAGAACGGCCGAGGGACAACAGGACCTGGAAAATCTACTCACTGGTGACACGCTGCCAGCCCCGAGACGAAAATCCGACGTCATCCAGGCCTGCCACAATATCCTGGCTCAGCTCTCCTACCGGCTCCAGTCGGCCGCCGGCGCGGGAAGCCCCTTCACACTCAATGGCCGGCACTCATCTTCCGAACCGATTATAGCGCCCCACGGCGAGTATGAGCCCAAGGCCCAGGAATTTGAATGTCCCCGCTGCGGCCTGGAGAAGATCGTCGGGGTCAATGGCAGCCGGCGCTGGTGCCTGAACTGTGGCGCCGAGTGGCCGACGGCGACCGCTTTCCTGGCCGAAGTCGAGACCCAGCCCCACCCTGAACTGCGGCGCTCCAGGTTGGAGACCTTGCAGCGGCGATTTGTGACCCTCCTGGCCGGGCTCGACGAGCACCAGCTTGAGATGGCTGAAACCTGGTTGGATGGACTGGCGCGAGACCTGGCGGTCGAAAACACAATAATCTACGCCAAGTAGTAACTTTCCCGGCCCGCTATCGAGCGCTGGCCGGTTTTTTTATTCCATTTTGGGAGGGGCGCATGATCAAGCATCCTTACAAAATCAAACAGGTTGGCTACGACCCGGTGCTCCAACTGCTCGCCGCAGTCGTATTGGAAGCGGTCCGGGATTGTACCACCGAACGGAATGTATCGACCCGGGACCGGGAGAGCGCCCAGCTGTTTTTGTCCGGCGAGGAAGGGATCGCCTGGCTGCGTGCCTTTGGTATTCCCCTCCATAAAGGGCAAGCTTTTGTGGCGAATGGACATCGTCTGGCCAGGAAGGAGGAGAGCCGGTGGATCAACACAAGGTCATCAGCGACTGGGTGATCAGTACCCAGGACACCATCTATATTCTCCAGGAGTGGGTGGGCCGGCT
>CAZUNT010000004.1:65513-77389 GCA_964622215.1 uncultured Caldilineaceae bacterium | reverse complement strand
AAATCTGGAGTGCAGAATTAATTCTGCACTCCAGAAAGGCTATTTACGAGGAGAAGTTATGAACAAAAATCGATCCAAAAACTCGGCCGCACCACCCCGCCAGTTTTCCTGGCTGGGGATCGTCGGCGGGGGAGCTGTCCTGCTTATCCTCGCCGGGTTGGCCCTGTCCGGGGTTAGCAACAATCCAGCAGCAGCGCCTCAAGCAGATGGCACACCGCGATTGGTCGTTGACCAGACGACCGTAGATCACGGCTATGTCAAATTTAGCACACCCGTACAGGCCACTTTTAAACTGAGCAACCAGGGCAGCCAACCGCTGCAAATCCTGGGTGAACCAAAAGTAGAATTGATTGAAGGTTGCTGACCGCCCCGCGCGGTCGTCAGTTCGATGACCGTTCAACCCGGCCAAGAAGCCGAATTAGTCCTGGCTTACAGCATGTCTGAGGGAATGGGTGGTCCGCACGAGTTTCACGTTCGCCTGCGCACCAACGACCCCGTTGAGCCGGAGCAGGTGCTGATCGCTAAATCCAATTGGGGACCGTAGATAAATCTTTACCTAATCTTCATCTCAGTCGCCAAACAAAATTCACAATCTTGGCCTAAGATAGCAGTATCATCAAATTTAAAAAATTGACACTCTACAGGAGATTGACAATGAGTAACTTAAAACGGTGGTTTCCTCTTTTGATCGGCAGCGGGCTGGCGGCTCTGCTGTTGGTCGCTATCTTTGTTGTTATGCCGGTTTTTGCCCAGGGTCCCGGCTGGATGATGGGCGGCGGCGGGATGATGGGCGGTTATGGTCCCGGCGGGATGATGGGTTATACCCAGAACTATACGGGTACTAATGCCTACGGTTGCCCCGGTTGGGGTGGCGGCCCAGGCTATGGCATGATGGGTGGTATGATGGGCGGCGGTATGATGTGGAACAGCAACAGCCCTTTCTTCGCCACCGAACCCCTCACCATTGCCGCAGCGACTGAAGCGGTCGAAACCTACCTGGCCGGCCTGAACGATCCCAACCTGGAATTGCACGAGGTGATGATCTTCGACAATCACGCCTATGCCGAGGTTGTGGAGAAGGATACGGGCATCGGCGCGATGGAATTGCTGGTTGACTCTGAAACTAAAGCAGTCTACCCGGAGATGGGGCCGAATATGATGTGGAATCTCAAGTACGGCATGATGTCCGGCTATGGTGGCTATGGCATGATGGGTATGATGGGCCGGTTTAATGCACCCAACCAGTCTGAAATTTCGGCTGAAATGACCGTCGCTTCAGAAGAAGCTATCACCGCAACCCAGGCCTACCTTGACGCCAATTTCCCTCAAGCTCAACTAAAAGTAGGCGACGAGGCCGAACCGTTTTACGGCTATTACACGCTCCATGTTACCCGTGACGGTCAGGTAGTCGGGATGCTCAGCGTGAACGGCTTTACCCAACAAGTATTTCCCCACACCTGGCACGGCACGTTGTTGGAGATGAGTGAGGAATAACTCTATTCCGGGGCCTCGACGACAAAAGCGCCGAGGGAAAGTAACTTACCTTCAACGTAGATTTCCAAAACCCAATCACCCGCCGGCAGCGGCCGGCCGCCGTTGTCAATAAAGTAATCAAACACCCCGCTTTCGGGGCCGGTCCAAGCGCCGGCTTGGCGGGAAACCTCTTTATCGTTCAGAAGCCAAACCCGCTCCCAGGTATAAGCGGTTGACATCCCGCTGTAATCAAAAATGGCGTGAACCTGGGTAATGCCTGTGGTAAAAAGCAAGTTGGGATTAATCGGCTCGTGTTGCTCGGTTGTCTCCAAGGCAAAGGTGATTTGGCCGATTTTCGCCGCCACTACGGGGGTCGGCAGCCTGTCTCCGGCGGAGTTACTCTCCGCAGCACCGGCTACAGTCGGTTCTACGACCGTACCAGGGGCCTGGGGGGTGGGTAAAGACCGTGGGGTCGCGGTTGGTTGGGGAGCCGCCGCTGTTATGGCGGGAGTTGGGACAGCGGCGGGCCGCTCCGTCTGCAAGAAGTTGCAGCCGGTAAGCAGAGCCACACCCAGAAGTGAGGTATAACCTATGAGCCAAATGACCGGCTCTGATTTTTGTTTTAACAGAAAGGATTTCAGTGGGCCGATCAGCCAGGTAGGAATGGTGAGGGGTAGAAAATCGCTCATTTTTTCTCCGGTCGGGTGAGGTAGGCGCTAATCGATAATCAGAGACTTTTCTAAATGGAGGTATTGGAACCCTCTACATGAGCTTGCTGCACTCCAACTCAACACCTTGAGCCAGTCTTGCCCTTGTAGAGGGTTGCCAAAGTTGTCGTCTTTAGGTGGTCTTACTTTTTATTGCCGCCGCCGTGGCCATTGCCATTACCACCACCGTTACCGTTGCCGTGGCCATTGCCATTACCACCACCGTTACCACCGCCTTGCCCGCTTGGTCCGGCAAAATCGGGCTTACCGCCGCCATGTTGAGGTTGGCCTGCTTCGTCAGTCTGCTCAGTCACGTCGGATTTCTTATCGTGGCCTTTGCCAACAGAGCCGGGGTGAACGCCGTTCTCCTTGAGCACGTTGCCCCACCCAGAACCCTTCGCGTCGGTGAGCAGAACCTGTGGGTCCAGGCCCAATTGATCACCGAAGAAATAAGCCTTGGCAATGTTACCAAAACCATAACCCGATTCGTGCAGCGACATGATCTCGTCGTATTCAACCTCAAAGTAATCGGCCAGCGCGGTAGCCACCGGATGCTGCTTGATTACTTCGCCGGTCGTACCGTCAGTGGCCGTACCATCGTCAGTACCATCGCCGGTAGTTCCATCATCAGCCGTACCGTCGTCAGTACCATCAGCGACAGTTCCATCGTCAGGGCTATCGTCACCCGTCGTGCCGTCAGCCGGAGCACCGTCGTCAACAACCTCATCCTCACGATCCGACATAACCGTTCCCAGGTTGTTGCCGCCGCCGTCATCTATGGGCGCGCCATTTTCATCCAGGCTTAGGCTGTCTCCCATTGAGGAGCCATCCGGTAAAGGCGGAGCCGCTTGCACTACCGACACCATACTCAGCAAAAAAACAAGACTTAAAGTAAAAAGAAGATGAACTTTTTGATGATGTAACATGATGAACCTCCTAATTGAAATCGTAATAAATTTCATAACGTGATTCGGAAAAAAATTAAAGAACTAAAGGCTGGCCCACCGGATCCACCCGGGAACCCTCTGGTTCCTGGTTCACTTTTGTGGTCAAGAGATGCCAACCATTACAAGCCGGACAATGCCACCAGGTCACATAGAGACCGGAAAACGAGAATTGGATTGACCCGTATTCTAAAACACGCCCGCCCGTGAGCGGGCAATAATTTGAGATTCCCGGGTTTTGCTTTGATCCCCCCATTAACTTTTCATTCATTTCCTTATAAACTCCTTTCAGTTAGCTTCATTGATAACTGATTTTGATCAAGCAACTCAGCCTATTTTTTATCACCTTTGCCGCCGCCATGATCGCTCCCACTGCTACCCTGGCTGCCACCGCCGGCATTGCCACTGCCGCTGCCTTGACCAGCGTCACCGGATGGACCCTGACTTTGACCGGGGTTATCCTCATCATAACGATCAGGGTCATTCCCGTGGCCGCGGTCGTGATCGTCTTGGGGAGCATCGGCGGAAGTATCATCACCCTGATCATCGCCGTTACCGGCAGGCGTTGAGATAGGCGTGCCTGTCGCTGGCAGAGCCGTTCCTGTGGGCGTCGATAAAGGCGAACCCGGCAGGGTATCCCCGATTGAGTTAGTTGCCGCCGGCAGCACATCTTTTAGAGAAGAAGTTGCCGGGGGTTGAGTGGGGGTTGGGGTGGCCGGGAGCGGGGTTTGGGTAGCCGGGATAGGAGATGGGATTACCGGGCTGTTTGAAGGAGCAGGTTGGGTCACGGCTGGCGCAGGGGGTTGATCTTCATTGGTAGAATTAAAGAGGGCGCCGGTCCAAGTGTAACCTATCAGGACAACCAAGCCAAGACCGACGCCGATCATTGCCATAGCCCCAATGCTCAGGAGTAAAATCTTGGTAAAAGTAAGGCCAGTGGTGGATAAACTCCCCCCCGGCGTTCCAAACCAGCTTGCCAGTTGGCTCTGGAAAGCAGCTTGGACCGTAGGGTTGGCTTGGAAGTTAAGCTGGGCTAGCTGTTGTCCTAGCGATAAAAGTGGCAAATCGTCCTCGGCCGCTACCGCCAGGGCTGATTCGCCACCTAGAATCCGATCAATTTGGGTTGAGAAACGGTCGGCTAATTCCTGCTCGTTCATCGGGCCGACTCCGTTATGTGTTGTTGCAAACGACGCATCGCTCGCAGTAAAACCACACTCACATTTTTCTCAGACAAGTTCATGATTTGACCAATTTCTTGATTACTCAGTCGTCCGGCAAACTTGAGGCTGATAACCTCCTGATCGCGCTCACTCAAACAAGATAAGCCCTGTAAGGCTTGAGCCATAGCTTCCTGCTGAATGACTTGAGTTTCTGGCGATGAGTCTGGCTTGACTAAATCCTCCGGTAATTCCTCCTCGGCTTCCCAAACACTCCGGCGCTGGCGGCTTCGGTAGAAATTAGCCAATGTATGGTGCGCAATCCCAAAAAGCCAGGTTGAGAAGGTTCCCTTGTTCGGGTCGAATTGCTGCCGGTGGGTATAGGCCTTTTCAAAAACGGCGCTAATCAGGTCTTCGGCATCTTCCCGCGTATTTACCCGGTATCTTAAGTAGTTATAGATACGGGGGTAATACTGGCGGAATAATTCGGCAAAATCTAACTCCAACCCAGGCGCGTTTACGCTCTGGGGCTTTCTACTAAACTTTAACAAATCGCCACTCCAATTTGGGCCCGGATAAGAAGTGGTTTCACTTAGTAATACACCACTCTTGTCATTTTACTACACTCTTGGCCAAAATCCAGAGAAGACCTTTATCCTAACTCGCCATAGTTATTTGTTACGCCGGTGGTTTTATGCCACAATACCAAACATTCATCTAAACGCGGACTGAAGTCCGCACTCCAGCTACTATTTTAAACGAGGAGAGTTTATGAGTCTGTTTGATGCTGTCAAAAAAGTCTTTACAGGGGGTAGCGCTTCGCATCCCGTAGGGGGTAAATCATCTAACTCGGAATCGCTCGCTGATGAGTCAAAATTGGCGCGATCGCCCGAAGAAATCTATATCGCCGCTTTGGAAGCGCAGCGGGCCGAGAAGGATAGCTATCTTCGCCGCGACCCTTACAGCCCCATTGAAGACCGGGTAAATTTTGCCGGCCTGAACTACTACCCGCCCAGCCCGGCCTTGCGCTTGACCTTACTCCTCCATCGCACCCAGCCGGAACCGCTCACGTTTCAGACCAGCACCGGCGATGAGCGGGTCTACAACCGTATCGGCACGGTGGAGTTTGAAGTGGATGGCCGGCCGGTCCAATTAGCCATCTACCGGTCCGAAGAGTACGACGAACTTTTCCTGCCCTTCCGTGATGCCACCAGCGGTCAGGAAACCTACGGCGCAGGCCGTTACCTGGAACCGGTAGATTTAGGCAATGACCAAATTCTGGTCGATTTCAACCTGGCCTACAACCCCTACTGCGCCTACTCGCCCGATTTCTCCTGCCCCCTGCCGCCGGTGGAGAACTGGCTTACAACAGTGGCAATTCGAGCCGGGGAGAAAGTATACAAGAAGCCTGATCCTACGGACTAGAAGCTGAATGCTTCTTTGGGGCAAAGCCGCGGGATTTATTTGAGTGGCTACTAGATCGGGTAGATATCCCGGGCAGGCCGGCCCAAAAGCGTTCGCCGCCAAGGTGGTATGCACGGCAAACTATGGTTAAAATCACATTTTTTGTTATAATATGAACCGCTTAAAGCGGTTTTTTGTTAAGCTTTACGAGCCACTTATGCATAACAATCGAAGTAAGATGAGTAACCCGATTTCTGTTAAGTCATCGAAGACGCGCCCCACAATTGGCGTAACGATTCACCATTTCCCGGAATGGGACGTGTGGCTTGGTGCGGCCCAAGCAGCCGAGGCGTTTGACGTCAACCTGATTGGCCTGGTTGGTGAGAGATTGCAAGCGCCAGGTTTCCTGGCTCAGTCAAACGTGCTTTACGACCTGGTCACGGCCGAGCGATTCGACGGGCTGATTGTTTGGGGGAGTATGCTGAGCACTCACGTTGGGGTAAAAGAGCTGCAACGTTTCTGCCAACGGTATCGCCCTCTGCCGCTGGTCAGTGCCTCAGCGGCGCTGACCGGTATGCCCAGCGTGTTGATAGACAATTACCAGGGTATGCACGAAGCCATGACCCATCTCCTTGAAGTTCATGGCTACCGGCGTATTGCCTTCATTCGCGCGCCGCAGGGCAATCCGGAGGGCGAGGAGCGGTATCGGGCTTACCGCGACGCCCTGGTTGAGCATAACCTTCCTGTTGATGAGCAGTTGGTGGTGTATGGCGACTGGCTTCGTGCTTCAGGCGTGGCGGTGGTGGACGAATTGCTTGACAAGCGGCAAGTCCAGTTTGAGGCGATGGTAGCGGCTGATGACGAAATGGCCTATGGGGCCTTAGAGGCGCTCCAGGCGCGGGGCATACGGACGCCGGACGAGGTGGCGGTGGTGGGTTTCGACGACCAGGTTGAGTCGCGGTTTACCACGCCGCCATTGACTACAGTGCGCCAGTTGCGGGAGAAGGTGGGCTGGCGGGCGGTGGAGACGGTGCTGGCCTTGCTGGCTGGCGAGGCTGTGCCGGAGCAGGTGAAAGTGCCGACGGAGTTGATTGTGCGCCAGTCGTGCGGCTGCCTATCGCCCCGGGTGATGCAGGCGGCGGTGGGGCCGGCGCCGCTGGCGGCGGAGACCCTGGCGGCCCGGCGGGAGGACTTTCTGGCTGAAATCATGGCCGGTGCGGCGGCTGGATTGGCGCGGGGCGAGATGGAGGATCTGCTGGACGCCTTTGCCGCCGAGATAGAGGGTCAGGCGGCCGGGGTCTTTCTGCCGACCCTGGCCGAGATATTGCGGCAGGCGGACGCAAAACGGGTCAATATGTCGCAGTGGCAGGGCTTGCTATCTACCCTGCGGCGACACGCCCTGCCCTGTTTGCGGGAGCCAACAGCCCTGGCTCGCGCCGAGGATTTGTGGCAACAGGGACGGGTGTTGATTGGCGAGACGATGCGCTGGGCGCAAGGCCGCCGGGATTTGCAGGCGACCCGGCGGGTAGAGACGCTCCAGGAAGTCAGCCAGCTTTTGGCCACGACGTTGAGAATGACCGAACTGGCAGAGGTGTTGGCCGAGCAATTACCCCGGGTCGGCATCAACCGGTGTTACCTGTCTCTGTACGAGGAGTCGGCTTCTCCGGGAGAGTGGGCCAGGCTGGTGTTGGCCTGTGACGAGGGAAAACGGGTCGAAGCGGCGGCAGGGCAGCGTTTTCCCAGTTGCCGGTTGGCGCCGGACGAGGTGTGGCCAGTTGAACAACGGTACACCCTGTTGGTGGAGCCGCTCTACTTTCGGGAGCATCAGTTGGGGCTGGCTCTGTTTGAGGCGAGTTTGCGCGAGGGACAGGTTTATGAGGCGTTACGCGGCCAACTCAGCAGTGCCCTTGAAGTTATACTGCTCTCCATGCGCAACGCCGATCTCTACGAAGAAGCACTTAAAGCCCGGACAGCCGCTGAAGAGGCCAATCAACTCAAAAGTCGCTTCCTGGCCATGGTGAGCCATGAATTGCGCACGCCGTTGAGCCTGATTATCGGCACCATCGAGATGATGCTTCAGGAAAAAAGCCGCAGGCTGCTGCTTGAACCCTTCCGCCAGGATATAGCCAACATCCGCGCCAGCGCGCAGCACCTTTTTCATTTGATTGGAGACGTGTTGGACCTGGCCAGCAGCCAGGCTGGCGAGTTGCGATTAACCCGCGAGCCGCTCAACCTGGGTGAAATTTTGGAAGAAGTGGTTTTGCTGGGGGAATCACTGGCGCGGGAAAAAGGGTTGGGGTGGCGAACCACGATACCCCGAACTTTACCATTAGTATGGGGCGACCGGACGCGGCTGCGGCAGGTGACACTCAACCTGGTGAGCAATGCGGTCAAGTTCACCGAGCAGGGCGAGGTAACGGTGAACGTGGAAGGGGAGGGGCAAGAGGTGACGGTAAGCGTAAGCGACACCGGGATAGGCATCCCGCCGGAAGAACAGGGGGCAATCTTTGATGAATTTCACCAGTCAGGGCGCACCACGGAGCGAGGCTACGGCGGCATCGGTTTGGGACTGGCTATCACCCGGCGTCTGGTCGAGCTGCATGGGGGGCGAATTGGAGTGCGGTCATCCGGTGAGGAAGGGACCGGCTCGACATTCTACTTCACCCTGCCGGTGCTGTCGGCGCCGGTAGCACCGGCAGAAAAAACAAATTTCCGGACGCGCACCGTGTTGCTCCTGACCGGGCAAGCGGAGGGGGGAAAGCAGTTACACGAGTACCTGGCGCGGCGCGGCTTTGAAGTTGAAGTGTTGGCGACTGACGAGAACGCCGATTGGTTAACACAGATAGTGACCTCGCCGCCCGGAGCAGTGGTGTTAGATTTTCAGCCGGCGGCCGAGCGGGGCTGGGAGTTGATGCGGATATTGAAAGCGAACCCGGCGACCCAGGAGGTGCCGGTGGTGTTCTATTCGCTGTTGGAGGGAGAAAGTGGTTCGGTGTTGGGGTTAGAGCACTTGACCAAGCCGGTGGGCAGCGCAGAACTGGCTCGCGCCCTGGAACGGCAGGGATTGGAAGGTCAGGGGTGTAAGGAAGGCCGGACGATTCTGGTGGTGGATGATGAGCCGGCCATTCTTGACCTGCATGCCCGGCTGGTGCGATTGCATCTGCCAGAGTGTCGGGTGCTGAAGGCCTATAATGGCCGGGAGGCGCTGGCAATCATGGAACAAGAGCGGCTGGATCTGGTGTTATTAGACTTGATGATGCCCGAAATGAGCGGGGTTGAGGTATTAGAGAAAATGCGAGAGCGAGAAATGACGCGAGATGTGCCGGTAATAGTGCTGACGGGCCAGGTGTTTACAGCGCAGGATATGGCCCAACTGCGACAGGGCGTAACGGCAGTGATGGGGAAAGGGCTGTTCAGCGCGGCCGAGGTGTTGGCGCAGGTAGAGACGGCCCTGGCGCGGAACAATCGCCTGGGCAGCGAAGCGCAGCGGGTGGTGCGTCAGGCCATGGCCTACATCCACGAACATTACACCGAACCGGTCACGCGTGAAGAACTGGCTCGCCATCTTCTTGTTAATGAGCGGTACTTGACCCGATGTTTTCATCACGAGACCGGGGTGACGCCTATGACGTATCTCAAACGTTTTCGGGTGAAACAGGCCAAAGCATTGTTGGCAAAGGGCAATTTGAGTATCACCGAAGTGGCGATGGCTACGGGATTTTCTGACAGCAGCTATTTCGGCCGGATATTTCGCCAAGAGGAAGGGATATCTCCTAGCGCCTATCAGCAAGGCAAACGCTAGCGCTTCGCATCCCGCAGGGGATAGCGCTTCGCATCCCGCATTGTCCGTAGAGGGTAGAGGATAGGGCGTAGAGCGAAAAACGCTGCCCGCTCTACGCTCCACGTTTTGCCAATGTAAGTTCTCAACCTCAATGAGTATAGTCTTCTTGTTGGCTGGTCTACAAGTGTAGGCCAGCCAATCTTATTTTTGGGGTAACTACTCAGCCATCAGCCCCAATGAGCCACATGACCGCTGACGGCAGATCGCCGACCACCATAATTCGCCCTGTAATCCGTCTTTTCGGCGGTCAGCGGTCAACGGTCGGCGGTCAGGGTTGCTGAGACATAAGATTGGCTGAGTAGTTACTTTTTGGGCATAGTTCATTTTGCCTGAATATTAGTTCCAATCGTACGAATGCAAGTTCCAATTGTGCGAAAATAAGTTCCATTTATGTGAAGGCAAGTTCCAATTGTCACAGAAACCCGGAATCAAATAAGGTAAACTGATAACAGATCTGTCCCAGATTTTAGGTAGGCCGCAGAGGTTTTTGAAACCTCTGCGGTCTTGTTCCTATTTGCCGGCGAGCCGAGTTAACTTACCCCCTACGGGATACGAAGCGTTATTCCCGACAGGATATGAAGCACTATGACCAGAAAATGCGTAATTGGGGAATCTGATCCCTTCATTATTCAACTGCTAACCCGATTTGCGAAAGAGAGCGACATGGAAGTTGTCAGCACGCAGGTGGGCCAGAACGTTGTAGAATTGGCCCACCAGGTCAAACCGGAAGTCATCATCATAGATGTTGAGTTGCCAGGAAAAATGAGAGGATGGGAAGTTGTGCAGGTCCTGAAAGCAGACCAGGCGACACGTGACATCCCGGTGATTATTTGTTCCTGGCAGCGAGAGGTAGATGTGCATGCCCTGGTAGGAGGGGTAGCCAGTCATTTGCAAAAACCGGAACTGCACTATGATGATTTTGTAGCCGCCCTGAGAGCGGTAGGTGTAAAAACTGATGACTCGTCATAATAACTTGGCATCTCGTCATAATTTATGATGAAGAACCGCAAAATTTTATTTAGGAGCAAAAAATGGAGTCAACTGTTATGAAACCCAAAGCCAGCCCAATGTCTATTAAGAATGTTATGTATCGTATCTTTGCTATCCCGGAGGTTGGCGTCCTGATTCCCCTGGTGATTTTTATCCTCGTGTTTTACTCGCTGAACCCTACCTTTCTTTCTGCCACCAGCATAACAACAATGTTGCGGGCGATGTCGTTTACCGGGGTGATTGCGTTGGGCCAAACTTTACTGCTGATATCCAATGCATTTGACCTGTCTGTTGGTTCCACCGCAGGGTTGGCGGCCATAGTTTGCAGCTATGCCATGGTTAGACTGAATCTGCCTGTTCCCGTGGCAGTTCTAGCTGGGCTGGGTGTTGGCGTGTCTGTTGGCCTGATTAACGCCTTTTCAGTACTAAAGTTAAAAGTGCCAGCCTTTATTGCTACCTTGGGCATGCTTTACATCGCCAAGGGTATAGCCTTTTTGATTTCAAAGGGTTATACGATTTACCCGCTACCTGAGGTCGTCGGCCAATTTGGTACGGCCGAGCCGTTCGGAACCTCATGGAGTTTTGTCATTTTTGTTATTCTGGCAGTGATTGCCCATTTTGTGCTCAAAAAGACCACTTATGGCCGGAAGTTATATGTAGTGGGTGGAAACCCGGAAGTGGCTCGCCTGGCCGGTATCAATCCTGCGGTTATCCAATTATCCGGTTTTGTCATTTGTGGTTTATCTGCTGCTTTGGGCGGGATGCTGATGATGTCGCGCATCGTCACCGGCAATCCGACGATTGGACTGGGTTGGGAATTGAATGTGATTGCCGGCGTCGTGATTGGCGGGGTCAGTTTGTTTGGCGGAGCCGGTTCCATTCTAGGGGCAGTGATTGGTTTGTTAATAATGCAAGTGGTCACAAGCGGACTGGTGGTGATTGGGGTTGATCCCTATTGGCAGACTGTGTCCATAGGTATCATTATGATTACGGCCGTAGCCATTGATGTCCTGCGCCGCAACGCCAAGACCGCCTCATAAGTAATCTTATTTTCGGGCCAGGTTAGCCCTTAAAAGGAGGTGGTAGATTACACAATAATACTGGATTCTGGCGAAATTAATTTGATATAAACTTACTAGGAGGTAAGAATGAAGATGATTGTTTGGCGCATGGTTGCGCTACTGGTTATTTTGAGTTTGACACTGACTGCCTGTGGCAGCGCTCAACCCGTAACGCCCGAAGCGGCAAAAGTTGAACAGGCGGCCACAACTGAACCGGCCCAGGCTGAGAAGCCGGCCGAGCCGGCGGCTGAAGCTCCGGCCAAGCCGCACCGGCTGGCGTTGATTCAGTTTTTGAAGGG
>CAZUNT010000004.1:0-65413 GCA_964622215.1 uncultured Caldilineaceae bacterium | reverse complement strand
GGCTAAAGACCTTGATAAGTACTACTCCTTCAACGACCGGGCCGAAGCAGGCATCAATCAGTAAACTTCAGTTGGTTGTATGTAATATGGAAGCGCTTCTTGCGCTTCCATAACCTCTATTCCCTGGTATTATTCTAACACTTGTAACGCCAGCATTCTGGCTCAGAGAGGTTTCAGGAAACTATGGGCGAATATCTATTAGAGATGAAACACATCGTCAAGCGCTTCCCGGGTATGGTGGCATTGAAAGATGTCAACTTTCAGGTTGCCAGGGGCTCCATCCACGGTCTGGTTGGTGAAAACGGCGCCGGAAAATCAACCTTGATGAAAATTCTGTCCGGGACTTACCCGCATGGAACTTACGAGGGTGAGATTGCACTCAACGGCAAGACCTTAGAAATCTTGTCCCCGGCGGATGCTTTGAATCAAGGGATTGGGATGGTTCCCCAAGAAATCATGGTGGTTGACCAGTTGACGGTAGCCGAAAATATTGTGGTGGGCCAATGGGGCAATGGCAGCGGGCCTGTGATAAACATGGGCTCAATCAAAGCCAAAGTGTCGGGGTTGTTGAATGAATACAAAATTTCTCTTAACCCGGGCGAGTTGGTTGCTCGCCTCACCGCCGCGCAAAAGCAGTTGGTGATGATTGCCCGCGCCTTGTATCGAAATCCAAGTATCCTTGTCCTGGATGAGCCAACCTCTTCGCTGGCGTTACATGAAATCGAAAACCTGTTTGCTCACCTGGAAGAACTCCGCCAGCGAGGAGTAACCTGCGTCTTTATTACCCACAAACTCACCGAGATTTTTCAATTGACCGACCGTACCACCGTATTGCGCGATGGAGAAGTGGCCGGCGAATTTGAGCGTAAAGATTATAACGAAACAAGAATCATCTCAGCCATGGTAGGCCGAAGCATTGAAAAACTCTATCCAACGCGATATTCTGATATTACCGAAGAAGAAGTTTTTCGCGTTGAGGACCTGTCTATACCGCACCCGACCATTGCCAATCGAAACATGTTAGAAGGCATCAGCTTTTCCTTGCGCAAAGGGGAGATTCTAGGGTTGGCCGGCCTGGTCGGCTCTGGCAGAAGTGAGGTGGTCAATGCAATTATAGGCAGACTGAAACACTCCGGCAGAATTTTCGTTAACGGCAAGGAGGTCAGGATTCACAGCCCGGCTGATGCCAAACGACTGGGAATTGGGTTAATCACGGAAGACCGGAAAAAAGATGGGCTGCTGCCCAATCTAGAGATAAGGCCGAATGTAACGATACACAGCCTGGAAGCCTTTGCTCGCTGGGCATGGTTGAACGCCTCGAGAGAGAAACAACTCGCCCAAGAGCAGGTTAAAATGTTCAACATCAAAACGCCCTCCATCGAGCAACTAGTGGCCAACTTGAGCGGCGGTAACCAACAAAAAGTCATTCTGGCCAAAGTATTGATGGCGAACCCGCGCATCTTGTTTATGGACGAACCGACAAAAGGCATTGATATTGGCGCCAAAAACGAAATCTACAAACTGATGCTTGAACTGACCAAGGCCGGTATTTCCATCGTCATGATTTCGTCTGAGTTGCCCGAGTTGCTGGCTATGTGTGACCGGTTTGTGGTTTTGGCCGGGGGTAAGATTAGAGATGAATTCGGCAAAGCAGAAGCAAGTGAACATAGGGTTATGTTGGCAGCAACCGGCTTGAATGTTAAGCCAGCATGAAACGGCCTGCATCATCTTATTGTTGGTTAAGCTAAACAAATCTAAAGGTAAAACGATGACAAATAATAAACTTAACTTGGAAAGTAAATTGATTCTGGTGGTAGGCGCAGGAACCGGCATTGGACGTGGCGTAGCCCTGGAACTGGCCCGGCAAGGAGCAGACGTGGCGATTAGCTACTATGGCAGCATTCAAGGAGCTAAGGAAGTCGTCGAAGAGATAAAAAGTATGGGGCGGCGGTCAATTGCTATTCAAGCGGATATAGGCAAGGTTTCTGATTGTTACAGGGTGGTGGATGAAGCAGTGGCTTTCCTGGGCGGGCTGGATGGTCTGTTTAACAACGCCGGCCTCACGTTTACAATGGACTTTCAAGATGTGACAGAGGAAATTTTCAACCAGGTCTATAACATTAATGTACGCGGTCAATTTATGACCTGCCAGCGGGCAGTACCTTATATGATTAAGCGTGGTCAGGAATTGCGCCAGCGTTTTCCCGAAACACCCTGGGCCGGGGGCAGTATTGCCAACATGTCCTCGGTACATGGAGCAGCCGGCTTTGCAGGACATTCGGTTTATGCGGGCACCAAGGGCGCCATCAACGCCTTCAGCCGGGAATTGGCGGTGGAGCTTTGCCCGGCGCACATTCGTGTTAACGTGATTGCGCCCGGTTCGATTGAAGTGCCAAGTTATTCCAAATATCCGGATTATAGTCGAGAATTAGGCAACAGTTGGGTGCCCTGGGGCCGTATTGGTTTGCCGGAGGATGTGGGCCACCTGGCGGCCTATTTGATGTCAGATGTCTCTGAGTTTATGACCGGCCTGGTCCTTTACTTTGATGGGGGGCTGCTGGCCAAAATGGCCCTTAATTATACCCCTCCTGCCGGTACACGTTATTAGATCAGGAGCATTTTAATGGATAACTTTACTGAATGGCGAGGATTTGACCTGTCGGCGCGGATTACCAAGATTGAGCGCGCATTCAACCGGACCGAGGTTGTCTCGGCCGAAGATGTGCCGGTTCTGGTCAACACCCCTTGTTATTTTGCCTTTGCCACTTCCGACAAGCCAGAAGATTACTTTACCAACCCAGCCAGTATGGTGGAATACCAGGCTCGCGGCTACGAAAAACACCTGGCCGCAGTTAATGATGACCTGGTCCCTTATTTTATGCCCTGGTTTGGCACCGGAGTGCTGGCTTCAGGCTTTGGCTGCAAGATTAAGATAACGCCAGGCCCCGGCCACGACCCGGCTGTGGTTGGCCCTTGCGTCAGTTCCCTGGCTGAGGCAGCTCACCTCAAGATGCCCGATCCGAACAAAGATGGTTGGATGCCCCGAGTTCTTGAAACGATTGATTATGCCTGCGCTAACAGTGACCTGCCCGTTGGCCTGACCGACATGCAAGGCCCCCTGGACACCCTGGGACTGATATGCGGGCAGCAGCAACTTTTTATGTGGATGTATGATGACCCCCAGGCCGTTCACGACATGTTTGACCTGGTGACAGAGGCCTTTATCGAGTGGGTGAAGGTGCAGAAGAAACACATTGGCGAACCATTGGATCGAAGCAACGGCTTACAGGGGGTGGGCCATTCTCCCATCGGCGTTTGGGAATCGGATGATGACTTGGTGATGGTGAGTCCTGGGTTATATGAGGAATTTGTGGTGCCTTATCTGTCACGCATTTTTGAAACCTTCGGCGGCGGCAGCGTTCATTTTTGCGGCAAAGGTTATCATAATTTGAATAATATTCTTTCGATAAAAAATGTCCGCGTTATCAATCACTCGACCATGGGCAGATTTAAGGAATTTGCTAAATTCCAACAAAGCCTGGCCAACCGGGTGACGCTTCAGCTACAGGACAACGCCCCGGTAGATGTGGAGGGATATTATACACAATTATTTTCGACACTGGATGATTTACGTGGGGTGATGCTGGCCACCTTTGTACTGGATACGTACGCTCTGGCTCCAGATGGCGGTTATGTTCCTGTTGATTGGATGCCCTTTGAAGTGGCGAACCGTATTGTGGCAGCCACCCGCGAGTGCGCACGCCAGAAGCTGGCGGCCAAACCGCTCTAGAGATTCTGTTGTTATTTTGGGTTAGAAAGGAATACAGTGTGAAAACAATTGTGCACGAATCTCGCTACAAGGATCAGGCTGCTATCACCATTGAAACCGATGAGGTTCTGGCCCAGTTTTTGCCTGACATTGGGGCCAAGATGTGTTCGCTGGTCCATAAGCCGTTAGGACGGGAGTTTCTGGTGCAGCGCCCGCAGTCAAAATATTTGCTGGCGCCGTATGATGGAGATTATGTAACGCAGGGCGAATGTTCCGGCCTCGATGATATGTTCCCCACTATTGACCGGTGCTGCTATGAAGGTTATCCCTGGCATGGCACGCCCATCCCCGATCATGGCGAGGTATGGAGCATTCCCTGGGACTGTATAGTGGAAAATGACCGGCTGCATTTAGCCACTTACGGCGTGCGGTTCCCTTACAAGCTGGAAAAATGGGTGTCTTTTCCAGGTGATAACCTCTTGCACGTGGATTACAAGCTCACCAATCTCTCCGCTTTTGATTTTGATTTTATGTGGGCGGCGCATCCCATGTTTTATGTAGAGGAAGGGGCAGAACTGACGCTGCCGGCCGGGGTGCAGAAAGTGGTCACCACCTTGAGCTTCTCCGGCAGCCTGGGCAAGTACGGCGATGAATTTGACTGGCCGATTGCCCGGACGCCAGATGGCCGGAGGTGGGACCTTCGCCGGATCAGGCCCAAGGCGACCGGCGATGCCGTAAAGTACTTCGTCAAGGGCAAATTGCCGGAAGGCTGGTGTGCCTTGACCTATCCCCAGAGTAATCTGACCTTAAGGTTGTCCTTCCCGGTGGAGCGCGTTCCATACCTGGCTATCTTGCCCAACGAAGGCGGTTGGCAGGACCTTTACAATATCTTTTTGGAACCGGCGACCGCTTCTTTTGACCGGCTTGACGTGGCCCGGCTGCACCACGAGTTCTCTACGGTCAAAGGTCGATCTACATACGATTGGTATTTAGACATCGCCCTTACCGCAGGAATCACTCCGGGCGTTGGCTGAAAAACCTTTAGAAGGAGAAAAAGATGCAAATAGTTTCCCCTAAATATTTCCATAACTGCGTTCAAGTAGGCGTAATTGTTAAGAACCTGGAACAGACCATGCAAAACTTGACCGAAATTTTTGGCATAGGGCCATTTCGGGTGGTCGAGTGGCCGCCAGCAGAACGCGCAGATATTGAAGAGTTCTACTACGGCAAGCCTATCAACTCTACTGCCCGCAAGGCCTTCGCCGGCTTGGGCCAGGTCGAGTTGGAATTGATCCAGCCACTCACCGGCGAAAGCATCTGGGCCGATTTTCTGGAGGCGCATGGCGAGGGTATTCATCATATTCGTTTCAACGTGCCTGATGAGAAACCGGTCATCGAATATCTGGCCGCAAAAGGGATTGAAGCCAGCCAAATGGGGTCGGGCGTACGCCCGGGCACTTTCTGGGTTAACTTTGACACTGAAAGCAAAATAGGGTTCACCATTGAGATTATGAAGGCCCTCCCCGGTACTAGCGGCACCACATTCCAGATTGAAGGAGATAATTGAATGGGCAAGACCCTGTTTGACCTGACGAACAAAGTAGCCGTAGTCACCGGGGCAGGCGCTAACGGCGGGCTAGGGCATACGCTGGCCCTGGGTCTGGCGAGCTGGGGGGCGGAGGTGGCCGTGCCTGATATAGATGAAGAAGGCTCTCAAAAAACGGCGGAAGAGATTCAAGCCCTGGGCCGCAGAAGCCTGGCGATGCGTTGCGATGTGTCTGCGCCCGCCCAAGTTGAGCAATTATTTCAAGAAGTTGACCGGGTATTCGGCCGGGTTGATATTCTCATCAATAATGCTTACGTTTTTCCCAGCCGCGTTCACCCGGAAGAACTGGCTCTGGAAGCCTGGGAAATGACATTGGGCGTTTGCCTGACCGGTTACTTTCTGTGCGCCCAACAGGCGATACGCCGCATGCTCAAGCAGGAGAGCGGCGGCAGCATTATCAATATCAGTTCGATTGCCGGCGCTTCGGCGTTGGGCCGGGGCAACTTGCCTTATAGCGTGGCCAAGGGCGGAGTGAACCAGTTGACCAAAGAGTTGGCCGTGGAATATGCCGGGCAAAAGATACGGGTCAATGCTATTTTGCCCTGCCAGGTGCTCACCCCTGGCGTGCGTAAGCTGCTGGATGACCCCCGCTTTGGTCCCACCCTGCGCCAACGCCTGTTAGCAGGTATTCCACTCAACCGCCTGTTGGAACCGGAAGAGTTTGTCGGCCCGGCTGTTTTCCTGAGTTCAGATGCGGCCTCGGCCATTACCGGGGCGCTGCTGCCTGTGGATGGCGGCAACCTGGCCTTGAACGCCGGCGGCAGCCATATCTGGCCCACAGATTGAGACCAAAGGAGCAAACATTGAACAGAATTGGCACAGCCATTATTGGTTGTGGAAAAGTAGGGGATACGCATGCCCAGGCGATGCAATCCCTGGAAGAATCCCATTTTGTAGCCGCTTTAAGTACCAATGCGGCGCGGGTGGCGGCCTTTGCCGGACGCTATGGGGTCAAACCCTACACCGATCTGGAGCAACTGCTCGGCAATCGCGAGGTGCAAATGGTTTCTATCTGCACCCCGCATTTCACCCACGCCGACCTGGTTGTAGCTTGCGCCCGAGCCGGTGTGCATGCCTTAGTTGAGAAGCCAATGGCCATTGACCTGAATGGCTGTGACCGGGCTATCGCCGCAACCGAAGCGTCTGGCGTCAAACTTGGTATCGTCAGCCAACGCCGCTTTTACGAACCGGTTCAGCGGGTGAAACAAGCCATTGCCGCCGGCAAAATAGGCCGGCCGATGCTGGGCACAGTAACTGTGATGGGCTGGCGGAGCGAGGAGTACTACCGGATGGATGCCTGGCGCGGCAAATGGGCCACCGAAGGGGGAGGGGTGATGCTGACCCAGACCACCCACCAACTTGACCTTTTTCAGTGGTTGATGGGGCCTATTGAAGAGGTGTTTGGTTACTGGGCCAACTTGAATCATCCCTTTATCGAGGTGGAGGATACGGCTATTGCCGTGGTGCGGTTCAAGAGCGGCGCCCTGGGCACTATTTTGGTGAGCAACTCTCAAAAGCCGGGTTTCTACGGCAAAATCCACGTGCATGGCGAAAATGGCGCTTCGGTGGGGGTGCAGACCGATGGCGGGTCTGTCTTTATCTCAGGGGTCACGCAGACAATTGATCCACCGGTCAACGACGTGTGGACCGTACCGGGTGAGGAACAGTTGTTGGCCCAATGGCAAGCGGAGGATACGGCCCGCTGCCAGACGGTTGACGTAATGAGCCACTATCACAAGTTACAGATTCAGGATTTTTTGCAAGCCATTATTGAAGGCCGAGAGCCGGCGGTCACCGGGCGCGAAGGGCGCAAGGTTATCGAACTGATTATCGCCATTTATCGTTCGCAGCGAGACCGGCGTCCGGTCAAATTTCCACTCGATGCGTTAAAAGGGGCGGAGCAGTTTGATGGCCGGTTGGCAGGTAGCCTGAGCAGTTACGCTGCTTCAAAATAAGCGAGCTTACCGCTTCAACTCCTGGCGCTGCCGTTCCACCTCCAGGGCCTCTCGTTTTAACTGCAATTTCAGGCGCAGAACCTCCAACTCGCGTTGTTGTATTTCCAACTCGGCCAGGCGTTCTTCCTTTTGGCTGGCTTGTTTATGCTGCCGCTCGATCTCCAGCCGCTCTTTTTCAAAGAGCAGCCGTTCCCGCTGCAAATCCAACTCCTTTTGTTTATACTCCAAATCGGCCATTCTTTCGGTGCGCACATCACGCCACCACTTCAAGCCGGTAGTCAAAGCCAGGCCGATAAAGGACAGGATGTTGGTATACACAATCGGCGCCAGCGGGTCGCTCAAAGCCGGGGTCTCTTCAGTCTGAATGGAGGGGCCTGGAGCGCTCCAGTAGCGATAAAACCCTACCCCGGCTACACACAGCGAAGCCAGGGTGGTTACAACAAAGAGCAGCCCCCAAATCAGTTGTCCTTGTGAAAATTTCTGTTCTTTAGTGGGTGGCATATTTTATCCTCATTGATATCAGCCGAGATTTAACCTTCCCCGGCGGCTATGAGCATAGCCGTTTGCGAGTCAGCCAGGCTGCCTCCATTGTAACATAAAAATGGGGGATTGGGTAGTCGTTTCCCTAATCCTGGTTGTTATCTCTCCCCATAGACAAGCCCCGCAGGGTTTGAGTTACCCTGCGGGGCTTGTCTTATTCTTTCGAACCGAAGCTACAATGTGCGCCGAATCTCGTCTAACGTCAACTTGGCGGCAGGGGCCATCCCGAAAAAGCTGGCCAGCTTGTCACAAGCGGCATAATCGGCGCAGTAAGCGCAGTTGGTCACTTGACGGGTCGTGCCGCAGGCGCGAATAGGGCATTGGGCGCAATAACCTCCGGTGCGTCCGTTCAAGCTAACACATCCATCACAGGATACATCGGCTATGGTTATACCGGGAGCATTGAACTCCAGTCGCCATTTGGCGGCGATGCGTTCTTTGGCCACGTCGTCGTTGGCCTGGGTGGCCAGGTACGCCTCGCACTTGGAACAATCCAGGCCACAGAAGGCAATCAGGGCATGCATTGAACAATTCCTTTCTTTATTTTGTTTGATTGGGGAGGTTTCGAGGGTGAATAAGACCCTCTATATACAGCGATGATAATAGTACAAATGTTCTATTTTGACAAATCAAAAGGGTGTGTTCAAAATGAGTTGACGGTTTGGAAAATTGGAGTCCAAACCTTGGTTTGGGAAAGCCAAAGCAAGCTTTGGACTCCGTTTCCAACTCAAATTAAACACACCCAAATCAAAAGAATGCAAATTGGCGATTTACGATGAGTGGATGGAGTACATTTCAAGATTGCTCAGACCATTGGCCTATGGTGATGGTTAGATAGCAGACCAGTAAGAAGGCAGCAAATAGAAACGTAACCCCCACGGTCTGAGGGTGGTTCAAGGGGTAGATCAGCCGGATCGCCACATCGGTCAAAACGTGGTAAGGGTGGAAAAACAAATCCCAACTATTCCAGTTCAGAAAGCGCCCCAGGTAAATGCCCAATCCACTCAGCCCGATTACCATAAATACAAATAGCCAACTGGCCATAGAACCAGCCCATACCTTGACCAACCTCTGCATAGTACGCAGTGAAAAAACAGCTAGAAACAGGCCGGTCCAGGCAAAAATGGAGATTAACCCGATGTCGTACCAGAGTGGTATGGGTGAGCGAGGCTGCAAATGCAAAAAATCGGTGATGATGTAAGGCGCATTAGGAAAGAAGATCAGCCAGACCAGGCTGGGCAGCAGTAAATAGCCCCAGGAGCGAGGTTGGCGTTGATACAGGTAACTTGTCCACAGACTGGCCAGGTAGGGTATCCAGGCGAGAAATAGATTCCAAACTAAGAAGACATAAGTCCAGTGACTACTCCAATAAACTCGACCGGCCATAAGCGTACAAGCCAGCAAAGTAGAGAGGGTCACCGGGTAAAAAGCCTGATGTAGAGCAAAATGATGAAGACGATTGAGCCGGATCAATGGTTATACTCCCTGGTGCAACCAGAATGATACCTAGAATATCTATATACTATAATATATTCAGTAGATTGTCAAGTTTCAGTAGTTAAATTCCCTTACTTAATTGCGCCATTTCGGACTTCCTGGTTGTTATCTCTCCCCATAGACAAGCCCCGCAGGGTTTGAGTTACGCTTGTCTTATTCTTTCGAACCGAAGCTACAATGTGCGCCGAATCTCGTCTAACTGGGCGTTGTTGCATAAATACGGAAATATGGTAAGTTAAGGGGATGACAAAAAAACACGCTTCAATCAACTCAGCAGGTAAGCCAATGGGCAACATTCAGAAAGCCAAAGCCGAGCCACTTGACCAGGGCGGAGACGACCATGTTTCGGTTTAAGACCATTTTCGGTGACCACTTAGAAGCCCGAGAAGAGCAGCGCCAGCAGACCGAGGCGCGGATCAAAGATGAGAAATAAACATAACCGGCGGCCGGCTCAAGAACCCACTTTCTACCTCCTTACCCTCGGCTGTCCCAAAAAC
Source organism: uncultured Caldilineaceae bacterium (assembly GCA_964622215.1). Lineage (GTDB taxonomy): Bacteria > Chloroflexota > Anaerolineae > 4572-78 > J111 > DSQQ01. Next base: position 55,549 of record CAZUNT010000004.1, on the reverse strand, counting down.
GTTTTCGACAGCGAGGGCATCAGCGAGATGCTGCTGCAGGCAAATTACAACGGTACCGACGATCCCCGCCGGGCCGATGTGTTGATTGTCAATACCTGCGGTTTTCTGCAGGCGGCCAAAGAAGAGTCCATTGCCGCGCTGCAGGAGTTGGCCGCCATTAAAAAGAAGACCCAACTCCTCATTGCCGCCGGCTGCATGGCCCAACGCTTCGGCAGCGAAGTGACACGGCAAGTCAAGGGGTTGGATGGACTCATCGGTACCCGGGCCTGGGCCGACATCGTGCCTTTTATTCAAAAACTGCGGGCCAAAAAACGCCCTGAGCCGCTCTACCACCTGCCCGAAACAGGCGACACGCCCATCGAAACCATCGCCCTGAACCGGCAGCAGGTCGATTTTGGCCGGGCCAGCGCCTATCTCAAAATCAGCGACGGCTGCTCTGCACCCTGCGCCTTTTGCACTATCCCCAGCTTTAAGGGCTTGAATCGCAGCCGCCCCCGCGAGCATCTCCTCGCCGAGGCGCAACATTTGGCTGCTGCCGGAGTGCAAGAAATTATCCTCATCGCCCAGGATACCACCGCCTATGGCCGCGATTGGGGTGAAGTGGACGGCCTGCCGGCGTTGCTGGAGCAACTGGTCGGCGCGGCCTCGCAGGTCAGGTGGTGGCGGTTGATGTACGCCTACCCCGGCCACGCCAGCGACCGGCTGGTGGAGGTGATGGCAGCCCACCCGCAAATTATCCCTTACATTGACATGCCCTTGCAACACGGCCACCCGGACACCCTCAAGCGGATGCGCCGCCCCCACAACATGGATAGGTTGTTAAACTGGATAACTAAGTACCGACAGGCAATGCCCGGTGCAGTCCTGCGGACGACCTTTATCGTCGGCTATCCGGGTGAAACCGAGGCTGAGTTCCAGGGGTTGCTGGACTTTATGGCCGAGGTACAGTTCGATCGGGTGGGGGCCTTCAAGTTCTCACCGGAGCCGGGCACGCCCGCCTTTGACCTGCCTAATCCCGTTGACGAGACCACCCAACACGAGCGATGGGAGCGCCTCATGGCCTTCCAGCAGCCCATCTCGTTAGAACGCAACCGGCAAATGGTGGGTAAGCGGCTGGACGTGCTGGTAGACGGCGCGGGCGATGGGGTCAGCATCAGCCGCAGCTACCGCGACGCCCCGGAAATTGACGGTTACGTGGTGGTCGAAAAGGAACTGCCCGTCGGCCAGATGGTCCCGGTACTGGTCACCGGGGCAATGGAGTATGACCTGGTGGCTATGCCTGCCAACGAGCCGATTTTGGTGATGTAGTGGAAGCTTTTTAACTATGCAGCCCAACCGCGTCGTCAAAATCAGTAAATTTCTAAGCCTGGTCCTCCGGCATAAGCCCGAAACAATTGGTCTGACCCTGGATAAAGGAGGCTGGGCTTCCGTATTCGAATTGCTCCAGGCGTGCGAGCGACACGGTCTTCCTATCACCTTGAAGGAACTTCACGCCGTAGTAGCCTTCAACGATAAAAAACGCTTCTCCTTCAACGACGACGGTACGCTCATCCGTGCCAACCAGGGCCACTCGGTCAAGGTGGAGTTAGGTTATCAACCGCAGGAGCCGCCGGAAATTTTATATCACGGCACGGTGGAACGTTTTTTACCTTCGATCCTGGCAAAAGGTCTCCTGAAGGGCCAACGCCACCACGTCCACCTGTCTCCGGACATCGCTACGGCCACCAAGGTGGGAGTGCGCCGAGGCAAACCGGTCATTCTACAAATCAAAAGCGGCCAGATGCACCGGGACGGCTACGTCTTTTGCCAATCCGCTAATGGGGTCTGGCTGACTGACCACGTGCCAGTGGCCTACATCTTGCCCCTCTAAGAGCGTAACTACAGCCCATGTCATTGCGAGGAGCGTTTTTGGCGACGAAGCAATCCCCGTACTGCAATTTGGAGATTGCTTCGCTCCGCTCGCAATGCCCCTGAGTAGATACTTTGAAGCAGTAATCTTTATCAATTGCTCATTCCTCAACCATAAGTATTCACAATGTCAATTATATCCCGGAGCATAGCCGCGCCTGTGCCTATTGGCCCTTCCTCTCGCGTGGTTGCTACAGTGCGCCCATAAATGTCGCTGTAGTAGACAATGCCCATTTCATCGGATTCGAGATGGGCCAGGGGGTGATCGGCCGGCAGGGCCGTCGGGGTTACGGTCAAACGATAGGCCGGTGGGTTGCCGCCGTTGGCTTCGCTGGACTGAGCTTGGGCTACCGCCAGCAATGACACCCGTCCCCCGGCAGCATGGGCAGCCTGCAACTCCGCCTGGCTGACTCCCCTGATACCGGTCACTTGCACATCGGCCAGCGTAGCCGGGAAACCGAGCACGGCGTTGGCGATGATGACCAGTTTATTGGCCGCATCCCATCCGTCCACATCCAAAGCTGGATCAGGCTCGACGATGCCAAGCCGTTGCGCTTCGGCCAGGGCGGCCTGGTAACTCTGACCCTGAGTCATCAACCACAAAATTAATTGAGTGGTGCCGTTAACTACCGCCTCAACGCGGTTGATGTGCGCTCCGGCCAGATCACGCCGTCCTATGTTGATACTGGGCAGCCCACCGCCGACAGCGCCGCTAAAGCGTAGGGCGGGAGATGTCTTTGTGGTCAGGTCGCTCAGTTTTGCTAATTCCGGGTAGGCCAACACCAACGGCCCTTTGCTGGCCAACACGGCATGCAGACCCCGCTGTAAGGCCGTGCGGGCTATATTCAGACCGGGCTGACCATCAACCAGGTTAGTTGGGGTGGCTTCCAGCAGAAACTCGGCCTCGGCTAGCTGAGTTAAGGCCAGCCCATCCCCTTGCCACTGCCCCGGCGTAACCAATTCAACAATTTTACCTCGGGCCTGCTTTTGAGCCACAACGGCGGCCAGATCCAGTCCCTCCGGCGCATAAATTGCCCCTGAAGAGTCGGCCACGCCAACGGCTTGAAGGGAAAACCCGTAACGTTCGGCCAATAACTTTTCACGAGTGAGCAACATCGCCAGAAAATTACGACCAATATTACCCAGGCCGGTTAAAATAAAACGGTAGGTTTTCATATCTGTTCCTCACTGAAATATCTTGGGTGAGCATACCCCAAGACCGATATTCTGGCAAAGTTCCAAATAAAGCCCCCCTTTTAGAGGGTTTAAATTTGCCTGTCCTGAATAAATTCTCATAATAGAGCATGGAGAGAGGTTGCCAAAAAAGCCCAATATGGCTGCCGATGTTGTACACCATCGCGAACAGCGCCTGCGCAAGCAGGCCGAATTACAATCGCTCTATCTCAACCTGGCTAACCTAAGAAAACAGGAAGCCAGTTATGTTGAGGTTTCAGCCAACATCCCAGAGTTGCTGCTCCACCAAATTAACGAGGCGCGGCATGAGATTAGAGGGGTGGAGGATGAACTTCTGGCGCTTAACGACGAGTCCCTCCAAACTCCGGGGCGTCAGTTTTATCGCGAAGCTTTTGAAGCCGAGCTGGCTGGCGACTTTGACAAGGCCATCAAACTCTACAAGAATGCTTCGCACTACAATCATCCTGACGCCGGAGTTGCCATACGTAGCGTACGTTATGCCCGCAAGCTCTCCAGCAACAGAGCCGCCGGCAAAACAAGGACACCCCCAACGCCGACCCGGCAATCCAGAAATCGCCTATTGTTAGGACTGGCCGTAGTGCTTGTGCTAATTTTAGTTGGAATTCTGGCCGTTAGCCGCTATTTCTTGGCGGCCCCCGAGGCTGCTTCAGTGGAACCAACCGCCAGTCCTACACCTCCGGCCGTCATCCTGATTATTCCCGACACAGCCACCCCTACCCCCACACCCACCCAAACGCCGACAGCTACACCCACCCCCGTCCCTACCAACACACCCCGCCCTGTGGTAGTGGCTTCACCAACAGATATACCAACCCCTACCCCGGCGCCCACTCTTAAACCGGCCCTCCGAATCATCGAACCAAGAAATAACTTGATTTGGCATGAAGGGGCAGTCGTCTTTGAGTTTGCCCCGATGGATTTGGCGGACGATGAACTTTATTGTCTAAATACCCTCAGAGGCTTCGACAAGACCAATACCGAAAATTGGAGCTACCCCCCTACCGGCAGCAAAAAACCCGCTATTCCTATCGAAGCGAATATTCTTCATGTCGCCGAAGATTCAGGCATGCGCTGTATTGTCTGGTCGGCCGGTATCGGTAAAGGGTCATGTGATAACATCGTCAGCCGTATCACGGAAGAACGAGTTATTGGCCTGCCCGTCCCCTGCAATTTTAGATAAAAATTAACAGTCACCTCTTATCTTTACTTGACCCAAAAATCACATTGCCATAAATGTATTATAGTTATATAATTGGTGATGTAGGTGTCTAGCAGTTAATAATGAGCGCAACCAGTAATGAGCGAACCGACTCCACCTACACCCCAACATTCAAAATTACCGGAAGATCCTTCGGTTCTTCAGGATCATCCATGGTAATTACTATATCAAACAACCCCGAAGAGGTCTAATCCCATGAAAAATGAGCCTAATATTATACCCCAATTTGATGTGTTCTTGAGCCATAGCAGTGTTGATAAGCCGTGGGTCATCAGGCTCAAAGACGACTTGCTTCGCTATGGGGTTTCAGTGTGGTTAGACAAGGATGAAATCCGGCCTGGCGATCTCTTTGGCAAGGCCCTGGAACAAGCTTTGGATCACTGCCGAGCCGTGGCTCTCATTGTTTCCCCCGAAGCGATCAGTTCCAGTTGGGTTGAGGAAGAATATTATCGGGCCCTGTCTCTGGCTAAAACTAAACAAACTCCTGTACAAATAATCCCTGTCATTTTAAGGGAGGCAGAACTGCCTGGTTTTCTCCAGGATCGTAACTGGGTAGACTTTCGAGATGAAGCAGCCTATGCCCAGAGTGTATGGAGACTGGTCTGGGGTATCACCGATAAAAAGCCAGCCAAAATCCTTGACCTGAGCGCGACAGATTTACCCCCTGTTGCCCCTATCCAATCTGGGAGACAAACTAGAGTTGCGAAGACGCCTGACCCTAAAGCCCTGTTACAATGCTTGGAAACCAGGTTTCTTATGCCTGACTTGAAAAAGATTTGTTTTATATTGGGGGTAGATTGGGATAACCTACGTGGTGATAATAAGACAGAAAAAATAATCAGCTTGATAGAATTTTTTAAAACACGTGAACGTGTGCCAGATTTGGTCGCTATGATGCAAGAAGTTCATCCTGGGCTAGAGTGTTGAGGGAGGCATTTTTATGAAGGCTACACAGCGCAAGGATCTGCTTGAAGCTCTTGAAAAGTATTTTGATGAGCCGGAATTGAGAAAAGTTGCTTTTTTACTGCTCGGTTCTGGTGGTTATGATGAGCTTCGAGGTAAAACCAAGGGAGAACGAGCTATTAGCCTAATTGAGACATTAGATCTTCGCAACCGAACTGGTGAATTGGTTGATTACATCAAAGAATTCAGGCCAGAGATTGTTCTTTCTAGTTTTGGAACTGAGTCTTTAGAAAAAACACCTATTCAATTAGAATTTGTCAATCGAGTCCGCGAAATAGAAGCAATCAACCATCCTTATTGTCCCCGTTATCTGATAATTAGTGCGCCGCCCGGCTATGGTAAAACTAGGCTACTTGAGGCGATAAAAATTCAATTCCAACGTCAAAAGTGGTTATGTGTACATCTTGAATTAACCCAGGGCCAAGCTTACTCCTTAGAAAATTTGGCTATGGAGATCGCTCAAGAGATTGAGACAAGGGGTCATGAATATTTGGAATTGACCTCACCAGAGGATTATGGCTTTGAGATTGCCAATCGCCTGCTTGAGCGTCTAAAAAATGTTCAAGCGGCCGGTGTGATATTGCTTTTAGACAATGTGGAATTATTAAAACCGGAAATAGCCAAGCAATTTTTAGATGAAGTCATTGTGGGCCTAAATGCGGGTTTGCAATCTGCTGACTACTTTAACTATTTACGAATAATCCTAGCTGGTCGGTATCTAACTGACTGGCCACAACTCGCTCACAAAATACGACTACAGATAAGAACTATAAGCCCTTTCAATTTTCCCGTGGTACAGGAAAGTGTAGATATTTTTGTTGCTGAAAGAAAGCTTCGTTTTTCTTCCAAAATTAAGCAGGAAATTGCTTCCCATCTTATGTACCTTACTGGGGGACATCCAGGAGGCATGGCGGAAATTCTGATGGGCTTCCCTGAAGGTTGGACCCCGAGCAAATATCTGCTTGAGAGAGAAGCTATTCATTATAAAAAGGTAATTGAGCCAATTATCAACGAAATTAGAAATCATATCCCTGAACCGCTGCGAGATATATTTGATACCCTTAGTGTTATTCGACGATTTAACAATCGGCTTCTCAGACATTTTATTGATTCAAGATTAATTAAATGGCCTGAAAGTGAGGACGATTTAGAAGATGGGCTTACTCAAACTTATCTAGTGAGTCGAAGCAGAAAGGATGGATTTCTCCAGGATGACATGACGCGACGCCTCTTGGCCATTCGTCTGCGCAAGATAAACTTGAGGCACTTTACTGATACTTGTAAAGAGGTTTTAGTTTTTTATGAAAATAGCCTCCAAGACCCTAAAACAACGAGGCCCGAAATTATCGCTGTTGAACTCCTTTTCCAAAAATTGCAGTACTCATTCTATAACCAGCTTGGAGGCAAAGAACAGATTTTTGGGGAGCTACCTGAGATTCTCCAAAAGCTCACATCAGGTCGTGAGGCTCGTGAAGTAACGAAAAATTTTTTAGACCTTCTTATGGATGACTGGGAATTCCGCTTTACTTTCAATTATTTGCTACGTAACGAAGCCTATGATGATGAGTATCCTTATACGGAATTGCTTCAGCAAGTAACCACTTTTGAGCAGAACCTGCAGGGAGTTAACAATGGCTAGGCAAATGCTTTTCATTGGTCGCAACGACGAGTTAGCCCAAATCGAAAAGTCGGTTAGGGAATGGGGGACGAGAAAGGTTCTATTTATTTACGGATCAGGGGGTGTAGGCAAAACACGTTTACTAGAAGAAGTTCATAAACGATACCTCAGCAACAAAGATTTACCTCTCCTCATTGGAAAAAATATTATTGACTTTGATGATCATATATTCTACATCCCGGAAAACTTGGCCGGCAGAATTGCACAAGTACTCGACAAAAGCATCTTTGAGCCATACTTACACGAGTTGTTGAACTGGCGCAAGATGGAGAGGGCTAAAGTAAGCCCGGAGAGTTTGAATCAGCAAAGAGAAAGAGCCCGCCAAGCTTTTGTGGACAGTTTTAATCAATTAGAGGCTAAACAACGGATCGTTTTGTTTCTGGATACAACTGATACCCTAGCAGGAACCAGAGCCTGGAGCTATATAACCGATCTCATTTGTCAGTCAAAAAATAGTTTGTTTATTCTTGCTGGCCGCAACGCTAAGGCTCTTTGGGAATCCCTGCATTCAAGGTTAGGTCAAGATACTGAACTTATCGAGCTTCAACCGCTTAAAGCCGAAGAGGGTAAGGCATATCTGGCGCAAAAACAGCGCCAGTTGCATATTCCACTTGAACCAAATCTGATGAAAAAGTTACTTCTGCTAGGGCAAGGATTGCCAATTCTAATTGACTTGGCAGTAGAATGGTTATCACGTGATATCCCGATGAAATGGCTAATTGAAAGTAACGTGCAAGAACTTGAAGCACTTTCACCTGATCTTATGAAGCAGAGGCAAAAAGATTTCGAGGCTCAGTTGGTAAGCCATATTACTCAAATCCGCACCCCTATGGATAGAGTTATTTTGGCCATAGCCCATATTTACCCTCTCAATGTAGGTATGCTGGTTGAGCTACTCCATATATCCGAAGATGAAGCGAAAGGTCTCTTTGAAGAAGCTCAGACATATGTCTTTGTAAAACCCTTGCCTGATGGCAAAATTTCTTTACATGATGAAATGCGACGGATGGTCAACGAACATGTATGGCCTGAAGTAGATCCAGACGGTAGTCGGCAGCGGCGATATAGTACTCTAGTAATAGAGCACCTGGCGCGTGAAATCCAAGCTCTTGTCAAGCGGATTGATCAATTGAAGGAGAGAGAAAAGGTAGAGCATCATGAAGTAAATGCCCAAACAGAATTGGATATTTTTATAACCCATGAAACTCTAGAACGAGAACTGTGGGCCTTAAAAGAAAAACAGTTGCACCACATTTTGTTTGTAGATATTGATAGGGGTATTAAAACTTTTGCCGAAATGTTTGATGAAGTTACGAGCGCCTCTCGATTTTCTCAGCAAGAAGCATTACTTGTTCAAGTGCAACAATACGCCGATCTATTCTCTCCTGAACAGGTATATGAAGTGGATAGCCGCCGGGTAAAGCATTTGCTTGATCGTGCTGAGTATTTACCAGCCAAGGATTTAGCAACAGAGATATTAGGTCGGGGGATTATTTTACCCGAGCAACAAATTGATATGCTGCTCCAGCGAGGCAATGTAGAAATTAGATTAGGCCATCTTGAGCAGGGCATAAGTGATTTTGAACATGCTATAAGGGTTAGTCAGATATATAATTTTCAGAGTTTGTTAATGCGAGGGCTGAATGAACGAGGTTGGGCTTATCGTAATAAAGGGCTTTTTGATCTTGCTTTAGCAGATTATCTTGAAGCATACCAGATCAGTTTGCAACTTGATGATCTACAACAAGCTGCCTCGATAAAAACCAATATGAGCTATGTAAAAAATCTTCTCGGAGATCAACAAGGTGCATTAGGTGATTGTCAAGAAGCCTTAAGATTATGGGAAAAACTAAAAATTGATAGAGGAAAGGGCAGAGCTCATAGTACCTTGGGTGAGCTTTATAGACGGGATAATCAACTAGCGGAAGCAATGTCTCACTATACGCAAGCTTTGGATATTTTTATTCGGGAAAATGATGTAGAGTGGATAAGTAAGGTTCGCTCTCAGCGGGCAATTGCATTTTTGGCAGAGAAGAAACTGGATGAAGCTGAGGGGGACCTGCATTGGGCATTAGCCAATGCTCCACTAAATGAACATCCTCGTATTCTACATTACATTGCTGAAGTCTACTGGGTCAAAGGTGACCTAAAAAATGCACGTAAATCTTATGAAGAATCTCGGGAAATTGCCCAACAAATTGGAGATACTGCCTATGATTACAGAAGCTATTCAGATCTGATTGATCTAGTGTGGGAATTTAGCGAGTATAATCGTTGGCAAGAACTTTATGAAGAATACCAAAAGTTATATGCTCATAAAAAAGATGTAGAGTCTTTAAAGGTACATGGTTCCACATTGCGAAAGATAGGTGATTTGGCCATTTGTGATAACAATTATAAGGCTGCACTTGCTCTGTATAAAGAAGGCTTTTTATTAAAAGCATTGTATGAAACTCATAAAGGTTACACAGTTAATGAACAACTGAAAATAACTGAGAGCCGGCTTATTCAAATTTCCTCAAGGACTATGCTAAAGAAATTAGGTAAAGATTTATCAAAGTTTTGTATAAGTAAATATTTATTGACTGAAAAATATCCCGAAACGTTATTGACTCTTTATCCTTGGTGACAAACGGAAAAAACTTTATGAGTGAAAAGTATAGTATGTTTACTGATATTCCTCGTCTTATTTATGAGAGGAGAGATAGGAGCGGAAAAACTGGGGAAGATCACAATCAGTTTATCGAATGCGACTGTGCTTGTGCAACTGGTCTACCAATAAATCTTCAACCCGTCACTGCTTCAACAGATATTTCGTATTTTCTTGATACCAGAAACCCTTTTTTGGTTGTACCCCTAGTAGATAATTATTATGCTACACTAGGGCGAGATACAAATCTAATTATTCTAAATCGCTCTGCATTGACTATTGTGAATTATTTTAGGCAACCCCATTTACTTGGAGATATCCCTTCTATTTGGTATGAAGTCTGGGGAGAGGGTGTTATTCAACCAACCTTAAAACAAATGGTAACTCTCGGACTACTTTTGCCGGAGGATTATATTTCTCCTACTTTCAGTGAAGTCCCTATCACTCTCTCTGCTTGGTTACATATCTCTGACCGATGCAATTTACGCTGTGCTTATTGCTTCCTTCCACATGCTCACGTTGATATGTCTCTTGAAACAGGTCATGCTGCTATCGAGGCCACCTTTCGTTCGGCAGTAGCCCATAGCTATGGAGAGGTTAAACTCAAATACGCAGGTGGAGAACCATTACTGCGATTCTCATTTGTTGTCGAGTTACACCGCTATGCCCAAACTTTGGCTGATCGGTCTGGTCTCAGCCTGGATGGAGTTATTCTCAGCAATGGTACACGGCTCACGACAAAAATTGTAAGAGCTATACAATCATTAGGACTGCGTTTAATGATTTCTCTTGATGGTCTAGGAGAAGTCCACGATCGCCAGCGTCCTTATGTTAATGGGCGTGGTTCTGCTATTGATGCCACTAAAGCTATAGGGATAGCTTTGGCCGAGGGTCTAATACCCGATATCTCTATTACAGTCAGTCAACGTAATGCAGAAGGTCTACCAGAGTTAATAGCTTGGGTTTTAGAGCGTGATCTACCCTTCAGTCTCAACTTCTACCGTAAAAATAATTTCTCTGTGCATCATCTTGATTTACAATTAGAAGAGGAAAAGATTATCAACAGCATGTTGGCTGCTTATAAAGTAATTGGAAGTAATCTGCCTCGTCGAAGTCTACTCGCTTCTCTAATAGACCGAGCTAATCTTTCTGCCTCTCACTTACGTACATGTGGCGTTGGTCATAGCTATTTAGTTTTCGATCATCTAGGACAGGTCGCCAAATGTCAGATGCAGATTAATAAACCAATTACTGCTTCTCAAGTAAAAGATCCACTAGCCCTTGTCCGAGCAGACAAAATAGGCATTCAAAATATCTCTGTTGAAGAGAAAGAGGCATGCCGTTCTTGCGAATGGAAATATTGGTGTACAGGTGGGTGTCCTTTGGGCACATATAAAGCTATAGGCCGTTATGATACCAAATCGCCAAATTGCAACATTTATAAGACGCTCTATCCTGAAGCTGTTCGCTTGGAAGGGCGGCGATTACTTAAATATTTTAGTGAGACGACAATGTAATATCTTGCTTTTCATTAGGCAACAAGATGCGATACAAAGTTTAACCCTAATGACTTGAGGAGAATTATGACTGAAACCGGAGAATTTTACTTACAAGAGAAGCGGATTACTGAAGATCAGGCCACTCACTATCACAATAGATATATTTTTCTTGAACATATAAATGGATTTTATCCCCCTGGCGATTGTCAAGATAAAAATCTTTAATTTCTTTTAATATCTCAGGTGAGGCTAAATGCCAGTATTCCGCTCTGGTAAAAAATCGGGTCAAATCAAAGGCAATATTGCGTCCTACCTCCTTGTAAGCATCTGGTGAGAGAGGCATTTCCAAAGCATCTGATAAAGGGAAAATAACACTGCTATTAATTATCTCCGACTCAAAATGTATCCCTAACCTATTTAGACCATCTTCAACCTCTTTTGCTACGATGCTGCGTTCTGCGAGACGATTTATTGAGTTAAGAAAACGGTCACTAATTTCGAGCGTTTGACTTGAAGCCTCCCGAAGCACAAAGCATGCGTTACCATTCCGCCTAAGGCTGCCTAGCATCTTCTGCACTTGTGCAAACCAATCTTTGACATAGTAAAGTACTTGAATACAAACTAAAAGATTATTTCTACCCCAGGGAGCCAAATCTACTAACTGCGCCTCTTCAATTGGTTTATTGACTAGATGTTGCTGAAGTCTTGGAATTTGCCTCAAGGCATCTTCAGTTCTGCTTAATAGCAACTCTGATGGTTCTAAAAATATTCCCTGGATAGTTAGATTGGTATACTCTGTGGATAAATCACTTAATAGCATCGCCGAAATCTCGCCAGACCCACAACCAATATCAGCGTATCTCCATACCCCGGTATTTTCTGCGTCAAGCGAATCGATTTGCTTTTTGGCAATACGCTTCAGAACCTGAGCAGCAATCTTCTTTTGATTCGTATGTCTCAAAAATATAGTATATGGAGTTAATTTCTTTGCGTAAAGCCCACCACGTATAGGAGGCTTGGTCATTTTTTAATCTTTCCGAATCGCCTTCAAGAGATACACCAATAATATATTTATTCTAGATTTGCAGCAAATTCTCAAAGATCTCAAATTACAACCAGGATAATGGATATTGCTATCCCTCCATAAGTTGTACCTACAGATCTGGGTATGATATTTTGACTTCTTCTGGCTCAGTGTGGGTGTTAATCGCTTATCATTTATTACTTGCCATAATGTTTGGATTTGTGAAGTTAATATGGTAAAATTGGGCAGTAATAATGTTCAAAATTTTACTTGCTGGCTCGCCTCAGCAATCGGATTGTCAACGAAGTGCCTGGGGTCAATCGAGTGGTCTATGACATCAGCAGCAAACCCCCGGCAACAATTGAGTGGGAGTAATGATTTACGATTTTGGATTTACGATTTACGATTTACGATTTTGGATTTACGATTTACGATTTTAGTGAGGAATGGCCCTCATAATTTGTAAATTGTAAATAGATTGGAGGCAGTATGACCGCCGAAATTACTACCGTCATTGGTCAACTGAACATTGTGGGAGGCACGTGGCGGGGCGATGCGCCTAACCAGGTAGCCGTGCGCGAGCCAAAATCGGCGGGAGCGCCTGGCGCGGGTAAGGGCGATTTTTTTGCCCTGGTTGAGGTCCGGGGAGCCAAGTCCGATTACAAGGCGTTAGAGCAAAAACTGGCCGAGCTTATCCGTGACTCTTACTATTTGGGACGCGGGTCGATCACAGCCAGCCTGCGCCGAGCTATGCAGGCTGCCGGTGACCTGCTTTACCGGCATAATCTCCACGCCGAGGTCGAAGAACGGCTGGTGGCCGGGGCAGTGGCCCTGGTGATGAGTGGCGAGGATGTCTTTGTGGCCCATATCGGGCCGACCGCTATGTTTGCCGTATTGGGCGACCATATCCGGCGCTACCCAGTTAAATCTGCCTGGTTGGACGAAGCGCTGCCCCCCCGGTCGCCCCAGCAGAAAGCATCGTCGGAGGCTGAAAACGAGTCGGCTTTGGGCCTGAGAACTTTGATCGAGCCAAATCTCTATCACTTGCGGGTCAGTCCGGCGGATATGCTGGTTCTGGCCGATAGTGGTTTGGCCGGACAACTACCTCTAGAGGCGGTTGTTAAAGCTGTTGACACGCCCAATATCAAAACAGCCATTAAAAATTTAGGCAAAGTGGCTCAAGCCAGCAATTGTTCAGCCCTGGCCCTAATGGTCATCGAAGAAACCCCCTCGACTTTTGGAACATTGCTAAAAAATGCGTCTCTGCCGGGTCGCAAGTCGCCAGAACCGGCGGCGGTAATCAACAAGTCTGAACCTGAACCCGCTGCCGAGGTCGTGGCCGAAGCGCCGCCACGTGCCTTTACGGCCGAACCTCTGACCAGGGTCAGATCAATGTTTCAACCGCCAAGCCACTGGTTGGGTGTTTTCTCCAAGAAAGCCAGGCCAGAAGGGACCGGGGAAGTCGAAGCAAGTGAATCAGAAGAACCCCTTTCAATGCCGGAGCCGCCTTCCTCGGATTTGCCGCCTCAAAAGACCAGGCAGGCTGAACGCACCCCTGCTCCACCCCAAGAAACTTACGAGACAAGGCCAAAAGTGGCGCGAGCGGACCGGGTGATGGCCTCGGTAGCACATAGCTCTAATATCAAGCCAAAGTTAGAGAGACATCCGCCGGCAGAGTCGGCGCAAGCCCCTGGTCAGATTTGGCGAGGGTTAATGTTTGGCTTGCTGTTACCCATTGCTCTATTGGGCAGCGGCGTCAGGGCCATCTTGAATCTGGCTTCGCCGGGTGAGGATCACCAGACGCGCGTGGCCGGAAGTCAGGCTTACCGGCCTCACCAGCCCCCGGCTGTTTCGTGGACATTGCTGCGCAACATCGCCCTGATTATCCCGCTGCTAGTGGCCCTGATTGTGGGGGTTATCTACTGGCAAAAGGGGCGCGCGCGTGAAGCCGAATACACCGAGTTTGTGACCGGCGCGCAAAACAAATTTCAACAAGCTCAGGGGGCTGACCCCGGTACGGCTTATGGACTCATGGCCGAAGCGGAAGCGCTGCTGGTCGAGGCCGAAAAAATCAAGAGCGGCCAACCGGAAATTACCGATTTGCGCAAAAAAATAGCCGAGCAAACCGACGTGGTCGGTAAAGTTCAGCGGTTGTATTATTTGCCCCAACTACGCCAATACACCGACCCAGGTACGAACCTAAAAGCCATCCTGGTGCAGGGCGTAGAACTTTATGTACTAGATATCGGCACGGATCGTATTTTCCACCACCGGCTGGATGACCTGGGCGAAGCCCTGCTGCCTGATAATGAGTCCCTATTGGTGGTGTCGCGGGGACAAACAGTCGATCAGGTCAGCGTGGGCGAATTGTTGGCCATGACCTGGATGCCCGCGGGGGGCAACCGGCAAACGAGCGATTTGGTGGCGCTGAGCAGTTCTGGCCTGTTGGAGTACAATCCAAGTTGGGGGATTACCACCTCGGCTCTGGCTAAACCTGATAATACCGTCGCTCCGGTGGCGGTAGATAGCTACTTCGGCAATTTCTATGTACTGGATCCGCCGGCGAACCGGCTGTCACGCTACCTACCCACCGCCGATGGGTACAGCGCCCAACCTGAAAGTTACTTCCCGGCAGACAAGCCCATTGACTTGACTAACGCAGTTGACCTGGCGATTGATGGAGCGATTTACATCCTCTTCAAGGATGGCGGGATTAGCAAGTTCGAGGCCGGCCAAGCGGTTAATTTTAACGTGACCGGGCTGGATAAGCCGTTTAAGAACCCAGTCTCCATCTTTACCGCGCCTAATGAGACAGTACAGCACATTTATGTGGCCGATGCGGGCAATCGGCGAGTGGTGCAGTTGAACAAAGATGGTAATTTTATGCACCAGTTCAAACCGCGGGAAGGTGAGCCAATTTCTTTTTCCAATTTACAGGATATTTTTGTCGACGAAATCGGCGGCCGGTTGTATCTACTGGATAGCAACAACCTGTATGTGGGCAATATCCCTAACGAGTAAATTCTGGAACTGCCCAAAAAAGGGGGTTGACAGACCCCCTGTTCTATGATATGATGCTCTCAACTATTTGGGAACAGTAACTCATGTCAAGACGGTACCACCAACTTATCGAAAATCAAGCTAAAGTCAGAGTTGTGGCCCAGGCTCACGACGCTTCTGCCGATCATAAAGTTTGGTTTATGACGCTCGCTGCTTTCTTTGCGGGCGTTTTTTATTTTTTTGGCTATTATTTTTGGGGTGACGAGGTGTGGCGCGTGCTGGCCGGAGGCTGAGACGGCATAATTGTTCGGAATTCACAGGGCGCGACCACTTAACCGGTCGCGCCCTTTTTGTTTTTTCGTCAAAACTAATTAATTAAAACTGAGGAGGAGTTATGATTATCATCATGAAAATGAGCGCCACAGATAGTGATATTGACGCAGTACTCACCCGTCTGCAAAAAGGCGGCTGGAAAACCCACATCTCCAGAGGCGAAGAGCGCACCATCATCGGCATCATCGGCGATGAGCGGAAGTTAGATCAGGGCGCGCTCACCCGGATGGATGGGGTAGATCGGGTGGTGCCGGTTTTGCGTCCGTTCAAATTGGCCAGCCGAGATTTCCAGCCGGAGGACTCAAAGATTTCGATTAACGGCCACGTTTTTGGGGCTAACAAGGTTATCGTCATGGCCGGCCCCTGCGCCGTAGAAAGCCTGGAACAGATGCGCGAAACGGCCTTAGCTGTTAAAGCGGCGGGCGCTCACCTGCTGCGAGGCGGCGCCTTCAAGCCGCGCACTTCACCCTATAGTTTCCAGGGCTTAGGTGAAGAAGGGCTGAAAATTCTGGGCCAGGTGCGCGAAGAAACCGGCTTGCATGTCGTCACCGAGGTTATGGCCCCCGATCAGGTCGAACTGGTCGCCCGGTATGCCGATGTACTGCAAATTGGCACGCGTAACATGCAAAATTATCCTCTACTGAATGCCGTTGGACAAACAAATATGCCGGTTTTGCTAAAACGTGGTATGATGAGTACCATCGAAGAGTTGCTGATGAGCGCCGAATATATCATGTCGAACGGCAATCACAAGGTTATTTTGTGCGAGCGCGGCATCCGCACCTTCGAGAAGTACACCCGCAACACGCTCGACATCAATGCTGTGCCCGTCCTCAAAGAGTTGACCCATTTGCCGGTGGTGGTTGATCCCAGCCACGCTACCGGGAAGTGGACCCTGGTCAAAGCCGCCAGCAAAGCCGCTGTCGCCGCCGGGGCCGATGGCCTGATTATCGAAGTTCATCCCAACCCGGCCGAAGCCGTCAGCGATGGAGAACAATCGCTCAAACCGCAGCGATTTGCCGAGCTAATGGTCGAAGTAGGTCGAGTCGCCGAGGCAGTTGGAAGGACAATCTAGTGGAGGTGTGTCTTCGAACCCGCGTTTAATTTAAAAGAGGCTCGTGTGGCTATTGTCGGGTTGGGCCTGATGGGCGGCTCGCTGGCGATGGCCTTAAAACAGCGACATATCTGCCGGGAAGTGATTGGCCTGGTCAGACGCGAGGAGACTATCCAGGCGGCGCTGGTTACCCAAGTGGTTGATCGGGCCACGACTAACCCCGCTCAGGCGTTGTCAGATGCCGACTTGGTGATTTTCTCCACCCCGGTGCGAACCATTATCCGGCAGTTGGGACAATGGGCTGCGCTGTTTAAACCCGGCGCGATTATTACCGATATGGGCAGCACCAAGGTGGAAATTGTCCGGGCGATGGCTGCTTTGCCGGCAAGACTCGACCCGATTGGTTCTCATCCCATGTGTGGCAAAGAGCGAACCGGGCTAGATGCCGCCGAAGCCACCCTTTACGAAGGCGCACCCTGGATTCTGACCCCTTTGGAGCGCACCCCGGCAGCGGTCGTCCAAGTGATGGGCGAACTGGCCGAAGCTATTGGGGCCAGGCCGCGCCTCCTCACCGCCGACCGCCATGATAAGCTGGTCGCGGCGATTAGCCATCTACCCTATGCTTTATCGGCGGCGCTGGTGTTGTCCGCCCAACAGGTGGCTGCCGACGACCCGGCGGTGTGGGAAGTAGCCGCCTCTGGTTTTAAGGACACATCCCGCATGGCCGCCTCAGATGTGACCATGATGCTGGATATTTGGCTGACCAACCAGGCTGCTGTTGGCCAGATGATTACGCTGGCTCAACACCACTTAGCTCAACTGGCCGAGGCGCTGGCCGCCGGGGATGAAACCACCCTGCGGGCATTACTGGAGAGAGCCGCGCAGCAGCGCCGGGAGTTGTATCGCTAGCGAGTAAGCAGCGAGGCGTCAGGAGAAAACTATGACGGAAACAATCACAGATCATATCGAAATACCTTGCCTCAACCGTCCCATTGACGCTAATGTACTGGTTCCCGGCTCTAAAAGCATCACTAACCGGGCGCTGCTGCTGGCGGCGTTGGCCGAAGGAACTTCAATCCTGGAAAATGCTCTGTTCAGCGAAGATACCCATTGGTTCTCTACCTGCTTACAGCTCCTGGGTATCCCCGTTGCCGGCGAGCCGGAGGCCGCCCGCTTTCGAGTAGCCGGCCAGGGGGGAGTCATTCCCGAACCACAGGCCGATTTATTTGTGGGCAATGCCGGCACCGCCGCTCGTTTTATTACGGCGCTGGTGGCGCTTGGCCAGGGCCAATACCGACTTGACGGCGTACCCCGCATGCGCGAGCGGCCGATGGGCGAGTTGCTGGCGGTGTTCCAGTCGGCCGGGGTACAAGTGGATTTTGAGGGGCAGCCCGGTTATATACCTTTTGTGCTCCACAGTTGCGGCTTTAAGGGTGGCCACATTTTAATAAAGGCGCATCAAACCAGCCAGCAAGTGTCGGCCTTGCTGATGATCGCCCCTTATGCTCAACAGGATACGATCATAGAGGTCGTAGATGATCTGGTATCGAGTTCTTATGTGACCATCACATGCCAGGTTATGGCCGATTTTGGGGTGCAGGTGGCGCAGCAAGATACAACCCGTTTTTATATCAAAAGCGGGCAGCGTTATCAATGCCGCCCGGATTACTATGTCGAGCCAGACACCTCCAATGCCTCCTATTTTTTTGCTGCCGCTGCCGTTACAGGGGGGCGGGTACGGGTCGAGCACCTATCGAAACACTCCTGCCAGGGCGATGCCCACTTTGTAGATGTTCTCGCCCAAATGGGCTGCCAGATAATGACCACCGATACTTACACTGAGGTTATAGGACCTCAGCAACTCCACGGAATTGACGTCGACATGAACAACATGTCCGATCTGGTTCAAACATTAGCGGCTATTGCCCCGTTTGCCAGTTCACCGGTCACTATCCGCAATGTCGAGCATATCCGCTATAAAGAGACCGAACGCATTAAAGCCGTCGTCACCGAGTTGCGTCGTTTGGGCGCAGCCGTAGCGGAATTTCCCGATGGCTTAGAGATTTATCCCAGTTCGCTCAAACCCGCTGCCGTCGAAACCTATGACGATCATCGTATGGCTATGGCTTTTGCTGTGACCGGCCTAAAAAACTCCGGCGTCGTCATCAAGGATCCCGGCTGCACCCGTAAAACTTTCCCGGACTTTTTTTCACGCTTTTTCAAAATGTTGGAAGGGAGCAGGGAGTAAGGAGTAAGGAGTAGGGAGTAGGGAGTAATTTGTTGATCCCTTACTACTTACTGCCTACTGCCTACTTCTCCATGTTATAGAAAATATGGATAAAATACATGCCATCACCGGTAAAACCTCCCTGGTTGGGGTAATGGGCTGGCCGGTCGAACACAGTCTTAGCCCTCACATGCACAATGCTGCCTTTGCCGCCCTGGGGCTGGATTGGGCCTACGTTCCCCTCTCGGTCCGACCGGAAAATTTGGAGCCGGCGTTAAAGGGCCTGGCCGGGCTAAGTTTTAAAGGCACGAATGTCACCATTCCCCACAAACAGGCCGTGATGCGGTATATGGACGAATTGAGTGACGCCGCCCGTATCACCGGCGCAGTGAATACCATTCAGCTCCGTGACGGCAAATTTTTTGGCTATAATACCGATGCGATTGGCTTTATCCATGCCTTACAAGAAGCCAACTACGACCCTAAAGGAATGAGGGTAGCAGTGCTGGGCGCAGGCGGCGCAGCTCGAGCGGTTGTTTTTGCCTTGGTGCGGGCCAAGGCCGATTCAGTTATCGTCCTGAATCGCACCGCCAAACGCGGCTCTTTTTTGGTTGACGATCTGGCCGCCGCGTTTCCGGGGAGTTCGCTCCGCTTTGAAACGCTAACGCCTGAAGCGCTGGCCGCCCTGGACGAAAAGGTTGACCTGGTGGTCAATTCGACCTCGGTCGGGATGCACCCTAACATTGAGGACTCCCCCTGGCCTGTGGAAATACCCATGCCGGCCAAAATCATCTATTGTGACCTGGTTTACACTCCCCTGGAAACCGTTTTTTTGAGCCACGCCCGCGCTGCCGGAGCCAGGACGATTGACGGATTAGGCATGTTAGTGCATCAAGGAGCCTTTGCCTTTGAAAGGTGGACCGGCCACGAAGCGCCGATTGAGGTAATGCGCCAGGCCTGTTTAAGTAAGCTACAAAGTAGCGTAGTTGTCAGTGAACCGATTAGTGATTGACTTTAGCCAAGAGCGATTTTATGGAAATTCTAGGTGGTCCTCTCTTTGCCGTGGCCGGAGCGGGTGAGTCGCACGGCCCGGCCATTACCACGATCGTTTTTGGTTGCCCGCCCGGGCTGAAAATATCACGCCAGGAGGTGCAAAAGTACCTGGACCGCCGCCGGCCCGGCAGCAACAAACACGGCACGCCTCGCCACGAGGATGACACGGTGGTTTTTCTATCCGGCCTGTATGACGGCGATAACCTGGACCGGCTGTTGTCCGGCCCTGACATCCGCATCAAAGCCGAGGGCCAGGAAGTCCAGACCCAGACCTACGCAGAGGGTTACACTACCGGCGAACCGATTGCCGCCGTCGTTCTCTCCACAGCCAAAAAATCTGCCGATTACGCTCAATTTGCCGGCCCCACCGGCGAAGTTCGGCCCGGCCACACTGATCTGGTCAAATACCACCAGTCCAAAGGTTTTGTGGATATTCGGGGTGGGGGGCGCTCCAGTTATCGCTCCACCATCTCCGATGTTATCGGCGGCTCGATTGCTCGCATTTTTCTGGCAGAACATTTCGGCACGGTGATCCTGTCTTCCATCTGCCAGGTCGGGCCGCTGCAAGCCTCGCTGAGTTTGGCCGAGTATTTTGAACAACTGCCCCGGCAGGCAGGGGAGATTTCCTCTAAAATCGTAAATCCGCCAAAGGCGCGCAAAGCGAAATCCAAAATCGTAAATCAAGAGGAAATCCGGCGGGTGGAAGAAATTCTCGAAAATGCTGAGATTTATAGCCTGGACACCGACTTTGCCCGCGCAGCCGGTCAACTGATTAAAGAGACACGCATCCAGGGCGACTCGCTGGGTGCGGCGGTCGAGGTGGTGGCGGTGAATGTGCCGCCGCTGGTTGGCGAGCCGCTTTACCAAAGCTTGAAAGTACGCTTGATGGGGGCACTGGGCGGGCTGCACGCTGTCCAATCCTGCGAAATCGGCTCGGGATTTGAGGTAGTAACCCGGCAGGGCAGCGACAACAACGACCCCATCCGGCGCACCGGCTACCAGACCAACCACCAGGGGGGGCTGATCGGCGGCATTACGACCGGCAGGCCGCTTGTTTGCCGGGTTGGTTTCAAACCGACCTCCACCATTGTCAAGCCTCAGCTTTCCGTGCGCAAAAACCTGGAGGAAATCGATTTTGAGTTAAAGAAAGGCCGCCACGATCCTTGTGTGGGGGTGCGGGCCGGCGTCACCCTGGAATCGCGCCTGGCGATTGAGTTGATGAATGCCGTACTGATGCATCAAGCCCGCGATCTGGATACGGCCAATTTTCAGCTCTTTTGAGGCCCAATAATTGGAGGTCCATCATCACCAACAACATCATCCTGACCGGCTTTATGGGAACCGGCAAATCCACCATCGGCCAACGAGTAGCGACTAAATTGGGGCGCAAGTTTGTGGACATGGATAGTCTCATCGAGCAGCGAGAAGGCCGCCCCATCAGCCAGATTTTCGCCGAGAGCGGCGAACCCTATTTTCGCCAGCTCGAGGCCGGCCTTTGCCGCGAGTTGGCCGGTCGGCCAGGGCTGGTGATCGCCACCGGCGGAGGGGCGCTGGTGCCGGAACAAAATTTGCACGTCATGGAGCAGAGCGGATTGGTCATCTGCCTGGATTGCGAGCCGGAGGTATTGTGGCAGCGTATCGGCCAGAGCGAGGACCGGCCCATGCTGGCGGCGCGAGATGAAACTCGCTTCGCCCGTTTAGCTGCACTGCTGGAACAACGCACCCCGGCTTATGGCCGCATCAAACACCATCTCGATGTAACCCATCTCACCCCGGAGGAGGCCGTCCGCCAGATTTGCGAATGGGTGAGTACAGAGTATCAGTAAACAGTGAATAGTGAACAGTTATCAGTTATCAGTTATCAGTGAATAGTGAACAGTTATCAGCATCAGTTTACTGATCACTGATCACTAATCACTGATCGCTCCAGGGAGAACGTATGCAAACTATTACTGTAACTCATCCCGGTGGCAGCTATCCCATTTATTTGGGCGAGGGGGCGCTGGCTCAAACAGGCCAATGGCTGGCCGAGTTAGGCTATCGGGGCCGCTGTGCTGTTATTACCAATGAGGTTGTCGGTCACCACCACGCCGAACCGCTTTTGAGGAGTCTGCGGGAGGCAGAGTTTGAGCCAGCATGTCTTTATACTCCCGATGGGGAAGCCTTTAAAACCCTGGCGACCGTGGCCGACCTGTACAACCAATTGATCGAAGCGAAACTAGACCGGCGTAGTCCCATCATCGCCCTGGGTGGAGGCGTATTGGGCGACACAGCCGGTTTCGCCGCTGCTACTTACTTGCGAGGGGTGCCTTTCGTTCAAATCCCGACCACCTTGTTGTCAATGGTTGATGCCAGCGTGGGGGGTAAAGTTGGGGTGGATTTACCGCAGGGCAAAAATATGGTCGGGGCGTTCAAGCAGCCGGAGATGGTGGTGATTGACCCCGGCGTGCTGGCCACGCTGCCCGCCCCGGAATTCCGGGCCGGCCTGGCCGAGGTGGTCAAGCATGGAATTATCGACGCTCCGGCGCTGTTCGAGGCGTTGGAAGAAGGAAGCAGGGGAGCAGAGGAGCAGGGGAGCGGAGGAGAAAATCCTTCATCCCGTTTCGCGATCCTTCATCCCTCATCCTTTCTTTATGAGGCCGTTATGGTCAAGGTTCGGGTTGTGCAAAAAGACCCATTCGAGCAGGGGTGGCGGGCGGTGCTAAATCTGGGCCACACCTTTGGCCACGCTTTTGAGCGTCTCTCCAACTTTGAGCTGCGGCATGGGGAGGGGGTCGCTATCGGCCTGGCCTGCGCCGCACGGTTATCCACCCGCCTAGGCTACTGCCCCGCCGAAACTACCGCCCGAATCATCATGCTCCTGCAAAAGCTTGGCCTGCCCACCCAGCCCCCGGCCTATCCCCCTGCCGAAGTTTGGGCAGCGATGGGCGCCGACAAAAAACGGCAGGGAACCGCCCTCCGCTTCATTCTCCCCCGCGCCATCGGCGAGGTGGGTATTTTTGATAACGTAGAGCAGGCAGATGTCGAAGCGATTTTAGGGCATAAAACGTAAAGTGGTTACTACTCAGGCAGGCTACACAGAGTTTCACGGAGAAGACCCAGAGAAAAACGGAGAAAAACTAAAAATTTCCTCTGCGAATCTCTGTGCGCCCTCTGTGTATCTCTGTGACCCGAGCAGTTACGTAAAGCGTAATAAGGGCAAGGTAACAGAATCGTCAAATCATTCACAATTGGCAATTGCCAATTGACAATTCACAAATTTTCAAGGAGTCCTATGCAACCCGAAACAACTATCAGCGAAGAAAAAATTTTTGAGGGTAAATTGGTAAAGCTGAATTTGCGCCAGGTCAGGCTGCTCGATGGCCAAATGGTGCAACGAGAAGTTATCAAAACTCGTGGGGCCGTGGCCGTGGTCGCGCTAACTGCCCAGAATGAAGTCCGGCTGGTCAAACAATTCCGGGCCAGCGCCGAAACGTGGACAATTGAAATACCCGCCGGCACCCTGGAGCCGGGTGAAGACCCCGATCTGGCTGCGCCGCGTGAGCTACTGGAGGAAACCGGCGACCAGGCCGCCACCTGGCAGCGCTTAGGCGGTGTTTACGCCTCTCCCGGCATCCTGGATGAATATTTAAATATCTACCTGGCCACTGGTTTGACGGCTGGCCCAAACCGGCTCGAATTTGACGAGCATATCGAAGTACTGACGATACCCTGGTCCGAAGCCATTGCCATGATTGGCCGGGGTGAGATTGAGGACGCCAAAACCGTCGCCGGGTTGATGCTGGCCGGTTTGCATCTGGGATTGATGAAAGTCTAACAGAGGTAGGCATTTATGAAAACGATTTTATGCTATGGGGATTCGAACACCTGGGGTTATGATCCGGCCACGAAAGAGCGCTTCAGCCGGGAAGTACGCTGGACAGGCGTCTTAAAACAGGCGCTCGGCAGCGGCTATGAGGTCATTGCGGAGGGCTGCAACGGCCGGACTACGGTTTGGGATGATCCGATTGAAGGCTATAAAAATGGCCGGGAGTATCTTATTCCCTGTCTTGTTTCGCACAAACCGATTGATCTGGTTATCATTATGCTGGGGACAAATGACCTCAAAAAACGTTTCTCTCTGTCCGCCTTTGATGTTGCCGACGGGGCCGGCGCGCTGGTCCACACTGTACAGCAAAGTGACTGCGGCCCGCAGAACCATGCCCCCCAAGTCCTGTTGCTGGCTCCCCCGCCCATTGCCCGGTTGACCGATTATAGCGAGATGTTTGAAGGGGCCGAAGCCAAATCAAGGAAGTTTTCGGAGCATTATCGCCGTGTAGCTCAGGAATACGGTTGTGAGTTGCTGGACACCTCCGAAGTTATTGTTTCCAGTAACCTGGACGGCATTCACTTTGAAGCCGGTGAGCACAAAAAATTGGGCCAGGCCGTCGCAGCCCGGGTGCGGCAAATAGTTGGTTAAACACGAGGGAGACTCAGCTTCTATGACTGCCATATTACTTCTACATGGTCCCAACCTCAACCTGCTAGGTTTGCGGGAACCGGGAGTGTACGGTTCAGTTACCCTGGAGGAAATTAACGCCAGGGTGATGGCCGCCGGTGCAGAGCAGGGCGTCGAGGTACGCTGCCTTCAATCCAATCATGAAGGCGCCCTCGTCGACGCCCTGCATGAGGCCCGCCTGTGGGCGGACGGCGTGGTATTTAACCCCGGCGCATATACCCATACTTCTGTGGCCCTACGCGACGCCATTGCCGGCACCGGCCTGGCCGTGGTGGAAGTTCACCTGAGCAATGTTCACGCCCGTGAAGAGTTCCGGCATAAAAGTTTGCTGGCCCCCAAGTGTATCGGCCAGATCAGCGGCTTCGGCTGGCGCAGCTATTTGCTCGGTCTGGAAGCTATTTTGGGCTATCTGGCCGACCAGGGCCAAGAGCAAGTGAGTTAGAGCGAATTTATTACTGCTCGTCGGTTAGTGAATAGCTTCAATCGGTCCCAGAAAAGTCGGTAGAGGCCGGGTGATATGAACTTGCCACAGGGCTTTGACCGTAGCCAGTGTCTCGCGTATCGTGTACAAGCCAAGCACCCGATCAGGGTAGATACCCCAATCCCTGACACTATACCCAACAGCCTCTACACCCAGGGCTTGACAGGTGTAGATAGCCCGAGCTAAATGGAACCGTTGCGTCACCAAGACAGCCTCCTGGACGCCAAAAATAGCGCGAGCACGATAGCAGCTTTCGTACGTGCTAAAACCGGCATAATCCAGAGTTATGTCTTCAGCAGCTACACCGTGGGTAATGGCATAACTGCGCATGGCGCTAACCTCATCATAATCTGCCTGGCTGTTATCCCCACTCATCAACAATTTATGAACGTGTCCGGCCTGATATAATTCAATCGCTGCGTCAACCCGATCGGCCAACATGGGGCTTAAACGACCCCCTGGCCGAACACCCGCGCCAAAAATAAGGCCAACCCGATGAGCGGGCACCTGGGCGATTTGGTCGTAACAACGGCTGCCGGTTACCGCTGCCACATAAACCTTCGACGCCAGCAGCATCAAGGCGCTGCTTAGCCCCAGGATCAGGGCATAACGCCACCGGCGTGGCGAAACAAGGCTTGAGAAGTAGCGAATACCAGGGAGATGCTTCATCAACTAATCAGATAGCCGTGACTTACGAGCGGCCAGTTCGGGGTCGTCGTCGGCAAATTCGGGCTTAACGACTGTTTTTGGCGTCGCCGGAGCAGTAGCAATGGTTTGGGGGGCAGTGCCGCCCTGAGCCAATACTTTCGAGGCTTCTTCGTCTCGCTTGGCAGCTTTCTGAGCCTCTTTTTCCACGGCCTCTTTAGCCAGGGCTAATTTCTCCTCCAGGGCAGCCAGCTTTTCTTCCAGGTTGATCGCCTGGAGGGATTCCCTTTGCAAATAGTGTTCTAACTCGGCCGCCCGCCGTTGGTGGGCAATCTGCTCGGCCTGGTCGCCGCGCCGGGCGGACTCCTCGGCCATAGCCTGCTCGTCTTTTAATCGCTCGGCCATACCCTGCTCGCGGGTTTCCACTTCGGCCAAAGCCTGCCGGATGGCGGCCAATTGTTCCTGCTCCAACTGATCCAACGCGCTTCGCCGCTCTCGCGGCGACAATTTAGACTGAATCGTCGCGTTGAGTAAAACATTGATTTTCTCAATTAAGTCCATGGGGTTAAACCTCTTTACGATAATCTATAATCGCCTTGCGCACAGTAAAACCCAACTTGGTATATAGACCAATAGCCGGCCGGTCGGCATAATTGTCGGCGCAGGCCGAGATGATCTCCACGCCGGCCTCACCGAGCGACTGCATCGCCATTAGCATCAAAGCTTCGCCAAGGCCCTGCCCGCGCATCTCCTCGGCCACGGCCACCCAAACAATCTCCCCTTCATTGGCTTGCCGCACCCGGCGCGTCCAATCCAAACAGGCGTGGATCAGGCCCACCATCTCTTCCGAGTCTGCCGTAACCCGCCAGGCGGTAAAACTAAAAGGCGGCTCGTACCGCGCACTTTTGAAACGGCGGCGCAACGCCTCCGTCGTAGTCGGCTGATAGCCCCAACTGTGGGCAAAAGCCCGGTTGCGTAGATTGACCGCCGTTTCGCAATAGCTGTCTCGCCAGGGGCGAATGACGATGTCCGGCGGCAGTTCAGGCATAGGTTTAAGCTGCCCGGCCGGTATCTCCCATTCGTGATAGATATGATAGGGCAACAAACCACACCGGGCCAGGAGGCGACAGCGTCGTTCATCGTGCTGATAAGCCCAGGCATTGACAAAAACGGGCCGATGATCGCCCCATTGGGCGCGTAACTTGTTTAGGTCCGCCTCACCACGTTGGATTAACTCGTGTCCTAACCCCTGCCCCCGCCACTCTGGCTGAACGGCGCCGCGCAGCCAAACCTCAACCGCCTCAGCGCTACCGACAATTTCCAGGTAATTATAACCGACTATTTGACCGGTATCAATTTGCCCTAACCAGCCGCTCTGGGCTAAATCTACCCCAGCACTCTTCAATCCTATCCGAATCTCAGCCAGGGATCGACTTATCCCCTCATCAACCGCTTCTACCGCAGCGATAAGAGCCGACAAGGGGTCAATATCCGCTTCAGTAAAACGACGAACAACCAATTGTGCATTGGCAATTGACAATTGACTATTGACAATTGACAATTCTGACAGATGCCCTCCATCCTCCCAGTCCTCCATCCTTCCAACCCAATCCTCCCTCACTTCTTCTCCAACGCCAATTGCACCGCTCGTAAGGCGTCAATCTGTCCCCAGCCGTAGACGTTGTTGGGGCTGCCGATCACACCGCCGCAAGCACAGGCGCTTGCCTCACCCCCATCGTCTATCTGCTGGGGCGACGTTGAGCTGCCACTCTTTTGGGTTTCCAACGGACAGGCCGCATCAACCGTAACCGGCCTGGCCGACTGCCGGATGATCTCTTCGGTGGCTTCGATCTGCCCAATCAAGGCGGGATTAGCCGACCAGATCAAAACGACCAGCCCGGCCACGTGTGGTCCGGCCATACTGGTGCCGCCGGCTGTGCCGTAGCCGCCACCCGGCAGGCTAGAACGAATGTTGTCGCCCGGAGCAGTCACGTCAGGCTTGAGTAAAGGCGCAGGGTTTTGCTCTCCACCGGTTACCGGCCCCCGGCTGCTAAAGCCGGTGATGAAGCCAAGCTCATCGGTAGCGCCAACGGAAAAAACATTATCATACCGGGCCGGCGGCTCGGCGACGGTTCCGCATGCCGGACCTTCATTTCCGGCGCTGACAACCATCATGATACCCGCAGCACGTAGAGCAGTAGTGGCCGGTTCCAGCACGGAGTCATCGCACCCTTCTTTATCGGGGCAGCCCCAGGAATTGTTGACCACGTGAGGAGCTTGCAAAATGTCGCCGTCGGTGAAGGCGTTGCCGTTCAGGGGATAGGGCGCCAGAAAGAACTCCATACAGTCGGTATAACTGGCCGGATTGCCTATCCCCCGCCGCATGTTACGGCAGCCAATCCAACGCGCGCCAGGAGCCATGCCGATTTGGTTACCCTGGCCATCATCCCCCAGGATCGTGCCCATCGTGTGCGTGCCGTGTTGGTCATCGTCAAAGGGCGCGGGGGAGTCACCCCAGGCATCATGCCAGTTGTAATTGTGGTTGATCTCACCGGACCCGGCGCCCCCACGATAGGTCCGGCGCAAGGCCGAATGCTGCCAGTCGTAGCCGGTATCCTGCCCGGCGACGACGATGCCCTGCCCGGTAAAACCCAAATCCCAAACCTGGTCGGCATTAACCTGGCTGATGTTCCATTCGACCTCCGGCCCTTCCTCGGCAGCATCACCATAAGGTGGGTCAAAGTTGATCGGGTAGGGCCGAACGTTGGGGTTGCGCATCACTCGCGCCACACCCGGCAGGCCGGCAAATTCCGCCATGCGGCGGTGATGGCCTTCGACGCGCAGCATATTGATGAGATAAAAGGAGCGATAGGGCAGTCCCGCCGCCTCGAGCGCCTGGCGGACCGGGGCTTGGGTCCGTTGGGCTGTTTCGACGAGCCGGTCACGCACAAAAGTCCGGCGAACCGCCAGATTGTCAATCTGCTCTGCCCCGCTCACATCAGCCTGTTCAGCCATGATGATCAGAAAGCCATCGTCGTAAAAACCGGGATAGCCGACGCCATACCACAGGCTTAGCCACCCACCCCAACCCAGCAAGGCAAGCGCCAGGGCAGCACCCAAACGGGTTGAGCGTGAGAGCCGCCAGCGCGGTGGGTCAGACTCGTTTTGGGGTAAACCCTTAGGCTGAACCTCCACCGCGGTTTCGGAACGCGGGCCAGGAGTAGAGGCCAGCCAGCGCCGCCCGGCCCAAAGCAGCAAAATCAGTCCCGCCGCCGCAAAAATCATCCACAGCCGGGCCATCGTCTGCCAGG
Source organism: uncultured Caldilineaceae bacterium (assembly GCA_964622215.1). Lineage (GTDB taxonomy): Bacteria > Chloroflexota > Anaerolineae > 4572-78 > J111 > DSQQ01. The sequence continues at coordinate 26,791 of CAZUNT010000004.1, read as the reverse complement.
GTTGAGTCAGCAGGGGCAACTCGTCACGCGGGTCGGTGAAGAGCAAGGGAGCGGCCCGGTAGCAGCAGACCAATAACAGTCCGGCCCATAGGCTGCCGTTCAGCAGGCGTAACTCGACGAGCAGCAGGGTTAGCGGCACGGCGGTGAAAAGTAATACCAGCTTGCCCCACTCCTGGTGGGGGATAATTAAGCTGGGGGTGAAAGCGATGTAGGTGAGCAGAGCCAGCAAGACCACCAAGACCCGGCGCCGGGGAAAGTGACGCAGCAGCCAGCCCACGATCACACCCCGGAAGAAAAGCTCTTCCGGCAGGGTAAGCGCCAGGGCTTGAATAAACAGGTGTTGCGAAGTCCAGCGGTCGCCCAACGCGCCGGTGAGCGACCAACCGAGAGTCAGCAGGGCGACCATCGCCAAGGTCAGCAGCAGACCAGCCAGAGCCGGCGCAGCCAGGCCCAGCGCCTCAACCAGTTCCCGGCGGGAGCGCAGCCCGGCATACCACCCGCCGGCCCCGCCCAGGAGCAAGGCTACCAGGGGCAACACGATCAGGCGCAGGAGTGTTTCCAGGATCGGCCGCTCGTAACTCGCTTCGGTTTGGACTGGTCCGGCCACAGCTCGAAGGGTTGTATCCGCCAGGATATAAAGACCAACGCCGAGCAAGATCACGGCGAAAGGCCGCATCCCTTCCCACCGCCGCCACCAGACCAGGGCAGTCAGAGCGGCGAAAGGAATCAACAGCAGGCCGGCCAGCAACGCTACGGCCAGTAGTCCCTTCGCCGGTTCAAGCCAGGTTGCCGGCAGGGCGACGGTAACAATACCCACCCCAATCGGGGCGGCGGCCAGCCAACCGAGAAGGAGGAGGTAGAGAAGGATTTGGGCGGGGGTCGGGGGGGGAAGGGGGGAGGGAGGGGTAGGGAAGTTCGTTTGATTTGGCGGGGATGGTCTCATAATTTGAGCAATTTCTCGCGGGGCCGATCCTCTTCCGGCCAATGCGTAATAGCTTTCTCGTAAATTTTCTTCTCAGACATGGCTTGTATTATAACACCACTCTCCCTTTCACTCCAACCCCATTCCCGCCTCGTCCCCATACCGTTGGCAAAGTGACGCCTGCTTGACCGCCAAACCTGAACCGGCGTACTATAATTTCTGCCTGCCAATAACAAAAACGGCCATCCCACTGCTCACTAACTAGCCGGGATGGCCGTTTTCTATTTAATTTATAAGTTAATTACTGCCAGTTAAATGGCAAGATCTTGCCGGCGACGATAGTAATGGTCGCTTCACCCTGTGACGGGCGGCCGGCGATAGAAGCCTTTAAAATATATTCGCCTGGGTCAAGGAAAATAGGGGCGCCGGGCTGGCAATCAGGGCCGGTTTTAGGGGCCAATTCCTGGAAGATGCCCACCGGAATAACATCCACATTAATGACGTCACCCCGGCAGTTCAACATAACCAGCGTACCCTTGCCGGCCGGAGGTGTGTAGGGGGAGGCGGGCTGGGTAGGTTCTTCGGTGGCGGCCGGTTGTTCAACCTGGGCGGGTTCTTCCGTAGCGGCCGGCTCTGTGGTCGCTTGCGCGCTCATCGCGTCCATACCCACTGCCATTAAGGTAGCCGTTTCGTCGCTCACCTGGCCGACTACGACCATTAACGCCTTCTGGTCTTTTTTGGGGCCTTCCCCTACGACGGTCATCATGAGCGTCTTATTGCCTTCATCTAAAACCATCCCCATCTTCATTCCATTGGGGTCTTCTTTAACGAGGCTGTGCTCCACTTTCCAGCCGGCCTCCTCAAAGAATTTCTGATAGAAGCTGTCCGCCTCTTCCCAGGTGGTCTCAGGTGAAATTAACCATGCTTTCCAGGTATAATCAGTCATTTCAACGCTTTTGGCTACGTCCTGGGCAGCGTCTGTGGCTGAATCCAGATCTTTACTGCTCAGTTCCTCTCCCGTCGGGAAATCAGGTATTTCTGGCAGTCCACTCGCAGCCACAGCGGCTTCCTCAGTGGGTTCGGACGTAGGGGTAGGTGGTACCGGCGTGTCGGTGGGCGGTACCGGGGTGTCAGTCGGTGGTACCGGGGTGTTAGTGGGCGGCACCGGGGTGTTAGTAGGCGGCACCGGGGTGTTAGTGGGTGGCACCGGCGTATTAGTCGGCGGCACCGGGGTGTCGGTGGCCTGGGCGACCGGTTCACCACCCCCACAGGCGGTCAGGGCCAAAGCCAACAACAGGATAACAGTGATAGAGAGAAGCAGACGTTTCATGGTAGTTAGCTAAATCCTCCTGGTTATTAAAAATTCCGGTTCGAAGCCTGTTCTATTATAACCTAAAAGGACTATAATTGGAATAGGGTAGCAACTCTTTCTTTTTTTACAGAACCGGCTCCATTTCTAACCAGTTCTGCCCGACCTCGACCTCGACTTGTAGCGGCACTTTTAACTTGAAGGCATCACCCATCACCTGGCGGGTCAAGTGGGCCGCCGTCTCTACTTCATCCTCCGGGGCTTCCAGCACCAATTCATCGTGGACTTGCAGCAGTAAGCGGCTGCGCAACTTTTGCCGGCGCAGGGCTTCGTGCAGTCGGATCATGGCGATTTTCATAATATCGGCCGCCGTACCCTGGATGGGCATATTGATCACTTCCCGTTCAACCGCCGAACGCTGCGCGCCGGTCAACCGGGCCAGGTTCGAAAAATCGCGGCGGCGACCCAATAGGGTGGTTAGATACCCCTGCTCCAGCGCCAGCCGCTTGGTATCGTCAATATAACGCTTGAGGCCGGGATATTTTTCAAAGTAGGTGTTGATGAATTCACGGGCCTCGGTTTGGCTGATTCCGGCGCTCTGGGCCAGGCCAAAGGCCGATTGGCCGTAGGCCAGCCCGAAGTTGACCGTTTTGGCGATGCGCCGCTGCTCCTTGGTCACTTCGGCCCGGGGGATACCCAGAACGGTGGCGGCAGTGACGGCATGCACATCTTCATTGTGGGCAAAGGCGGCCAGCAGGCCGGGGTCTTCGGCCACATGAGCCAGAATGCGCAGTTCCACCTGGGAGTAATCGGCGGAGATTAGTTTACAGCCCGATTCGGCCACAAAAGCCCGGCGAATTTCCCGGCCCTGCTCGGTCCGAATAGGGATATTTTGCAAGTTGGGGTCGCTGCTGGAAAGCCGCCCGGTGGAAATGCCGATCTGGTTGTAGTTGGTGTGGACCCGCCCGGTCTGCGGGTTGACCATCGTGGGCAGGGCATCCACATAGGTGCTTTTTAATTTGGTCAGGGTGCGGTGTTCCAGAATCAAATTGATGACTTCGTGCTGGCCGCGCAAGCTTTCTAAAACACCGGCGGCGGTGGAGTAGTGGCCGCTTTTGGTTTTGTTTAGCCCTTCGGTAGATAGGGCCAATTTACCAAACAACACCTCGGAAAGTTGTTGGGTGGAGTTGATATTAAAGGCCAGGCCGGCGGCCTGATAAATCTCTCCTTCCAACTCGGCCAGGCGTTGAGACATCTGGCCCGCCATCTCGTGCAAAGTTGGGACGTCGAGCTTAACCCCGGCCAGTTCCATATCTTTGAGCACGTAAATCAACGGCAGTTCCAAATCTTGGAAAATTTGGCCCAATTCCGGGTGGTCGGACAAGGGTTTCGCCAACGTCTCGACTAAACGTAAGGTCAAATCCACATCGGCCGCGGCGTAGGGCGTAACTCTTTCGACCGGGATTTGAGCCATGGTCAGTTGGTTTTTGCCGCTGCCGATCAGTTCCTTGATTTCAGTCATCTGAACATGGAGCTTCTCGCGGGCCAAATCTTTGAGACCGTGCCGGGCCTCGGCCGCATTATTGCCCAGCCAGGAGGCGATCATCGTATCGAAGATGGGCGGCACGACCGGTAAACCATGCCGCCCCAAAACGGTTATATCAAACTTGGCGTTGTGCATGTACTTGAGCCTATTTGGATCGGCCAGCAGGGGGGCCAGAGCAGATTGCACGGTGGCCAGGGGCAGGTTGGAGGGTTGGAGGGCTGGAAGGTTAGAAGGTTGGAGGGTTGGAGGGTTGGAAGATGGAGGAGCGGACGTCGAAGGCGCAAAAGCAGGTGAATCAAAAAGGGATAGTTGTCCCTCAGCCTCAGGTTCAACTCGCAAACCGTGCCCAACGGGAATGTAGTAACCTTCACCTGCGGCAGGAGTAATGGCCAGGCCAACCAAATGAGCTTGCACTTCGTCGGTGCTGTCGGTTTCAACGTCAACGGCTAACTGCTGCACCTGGTTTAATTTAGCCACCAATTCGGCCAGTTTAGCAGGTGTATCCACCGTGAGGTAGCGACCATCCGGCGCGGTCGGGGCGGTTTTTATAGGCTTGATCGTGGCGTACTCTTTGGGCGACTTGTCGGGAGGCGCGCCGGGGATACGGTTGAAGATGGTGTTAAATTCCAGTTCAACAAACAGGTTGGCCACGTTGGTCAGATCGAAATCCATGGTTTTGCACACCTCGACGTCAAACTCTACGCCAGGTACATCGGTGATAATCCGGCCTAATTTTTGGGAGAGAAAGGCATTCTCCCGGTCGGCTTCCAATTTGGCCCGGACATTGGGCGAGATTTCGTCCAGGTGGTCATAGATACTTTCCAGCGTGCCGTACTGTTGCAGCAATTTGGCAGCGGTTTTATCGCCAATACCTCTGACGCCGGGGATGTTGTCGCTGGTGTCGCCAACCAGGGCTTTCAGGTCCACCAATTGGCCGGGCGGCACGCCGAAACGTTCCTTGACTGCTGTTTCGTCGTAAAGTTTACGTTCATTGAAGCGGTTTTGCCCACCCGGATAAACCACCTTGATATGAGGGCCAACCAGTTGAAAAGCATCCCGGTCGCCGGTGACGATCAGAGTTTCGATGCCCTGGGCGGCGGCCTGAGTTGCCAGCGTGCCCAGCAAATCGTCGGCTTCATAGCCCTCTTTGGTAAAAACCGGCATGTTGAAGGCTTTGACCAATTGCTCAATACGCGTAATTTGATGGGGCAGGTCGTCGGGCATCTTTTCACGGGTGGCTTTGTAATCGTGGTAGAGTTTATGGCGGAAGGTGTCGCCGGCGTCAAAGGTCATGATAAAATAGTCAGGGTTGTACTCTTTCCAGACGGCCAGCAGCATGTTGGTGAAGCCGTAAACGGCGTGGGTCAGCTCGCCGGCGCTGGTGCTAAAGGTAGCCGGCATACCAAAGTAAGCCCGATAAGCCAGGGCATGGCCGTCGATGAGAACGAGAGTCGGTTTTTTAGCAGTCATCAGTCTATCCTCCCAAAAGTTTCAAAAACCGTTTATACCCCAAACGGGTAAGATAAGCACGACACGGATTCGGGCACGGATTACACAGATTTTCAGGCTGGATGTTCCGTGTATCCGTGTAAAATCCGGGTTGGGCTGGCCCTATCACTAAATTCGGGTGAGGCTGTAATCGACTCCACCCATGCTCCATCTTCCATAGGCAAAGGCGGCAGAGGCGGCGGTTGGGTGTAATCCAACAAATTTTGGTAACCGACCAGCTCAAAACAGGCCTCAACAGCGACTTGCCTCTTTCACAGCCCCAACACACCTTTCCACACCACGTAATAATAAACCACGATATTCACAAAAAGCAAGCTGTCCAGCCGATCCAACATCCCCCCGTGCCCAGGCAGCAGGTTGGAAGAGTCTTTAACCCCCACCTGCCGCTTCATCATCGAAACAGATATATCGCCGAACATGCCGACAATCGGCACAATCGCCCCAATAATCAGGCTGGCGGTCCAACTTAAGTGAAACAGGGCTGCGGCCCCGGCAGCCCCTAACAAACCACCGCCAATGCTGCCAATCAAGCCTTCCCATGTTTTCTTGGGGCTGAGGCGCGGCCAGAGTTTACGGCGGCCCCATTGGCGGCCAATCAAGTAGGCAAACGAATCGGCCCCCCAGGTAGACAGCAGGGCCAGCCAAACCCAACCCAGCCCATCGGCCAATTGGCGCAAAGCCACCAGATGGGCCATACTCCAGCCGATATATAACCCACCTACAACCGTCAGCGCCCAATCAGCCGTTGGTGCGGCACTCTGGGCCTGAAAAAGCTGCCAGACCAGGGAAGCCAGTAAGATCAGGCTAAGAATACCCTCTAAACTCAGATCGGAACGGTAGCGCTGGAGAATCAGGAGTAGAATAAGCGCCAGGGTAAAAAATGAAGTAGGCCTAAAGCCGCCAACCTTCATCATCTGACAAAATTCCCAACCGCAAACTACGGCAAAAGCCATTGCCCCAATGAGAAACCAGAGGTCGCCGGCAAAAACCCCAATGATGACGATAAACACCAAGATCAAAGCTGTAATAACACGAGTTCGAAGCATAAACCCCTGCTCATCGATAAAATTAACCGCAAAGAACCGGAAACCGCCAAGTTTTTTCTTTTACGAATCTACTCTCTCGGCGCTCCCGGCATCTTTGCGGTTTATTGGCCCTGGTTAAGTTCGGTTTTAAGCCCTCGCAGCCCTAACACTGCGAATTAGTTAACGGATTTGTCTATCTCGTTGACAATTGACAATTGACAATTGACAATTAATCCGGTTCTAATGACCATTGACCCGGGTTTTAGGGGATGTATCCGGTAAAACGACCGGGGCAACCAATGGTTCCTGGGGCTGGTCGGCTTCCTGGTCAAACTCAACTTCTTTCGCTTTGGGAGCTAACACGGCCACCGAAGCCACCACATCATCTCTTTTCAGTGACATCACCCGCACCCCCTGGGTCGCCCGCCCCAGCCGGGACACCTGTTTAATCGCAATTCGTAACATCATCCCATCCCTGGAGATAAGAGTCAAATCTCCTCCATTCGATACCACGTGCGCCGCAATAACCCCGCCGGTTTTCCGAGTATCTCGGGTCAGGGTCCGAACCCCGCTGCCGTTCCGGCCCTGGACGGTATACTCGCAGAGAGGGGTACGCTTGGCATAACCACTTTCGGTGACAACCAATAGGTCGGCCTCAGCTTCGACAATATCCATTCCCCTGACTTCATCACCCCGGTGGAGGTGCATCGCCCCCACCCCAGCCGCCGTCCGCCCCATCGAGCGCACATCATTCTCGTCAAAGCGAATAGCTTGACCGCTATACGAAACAATAACGATTTCGTTTCGACCGTTAGTCAGCTTAACCCAACCCAATTCATCATCCTCATTCAAGGTTAAGGCGATCAGGCCGCTGGGACGAACCGAGTCAAACTCTTCGAGGTCGGTGCGTTTGATCCGGCCTTTGCGAGTCAGCATCACCAAATATTTAGCCTGGTCAAACTTAGGCACCGCCACAGCCGCTGTAATCTTTTCCCCCGGCGCGAGATTAATCAGGTTGGCAATGGAAACACCTTTGGCCGTCCGGTTGGCGTCGGGAATCTGGTAAGCTTTTTCGGAATAAACCTTGCCCTTGTCGGTGAAATAAAGAATTGTGTCGAGAGTGCTAGCCGCGAAGAGGAATTCGACCACATCCTCTTCACGGGTAGTCATGCCGGTGACGCCACGCCCGCCCCGGCCTTGAGTGCGGTAGGTTTTACTCGGCACGCGCTTAATGTAACCTCGCTCGGTAATCGAGATCAGCACCTCCTCATCTTTGACCAAATCCTCATCGTGCAGCTCTTCTTTCACATCCACCAGGATACGGGTGCGGCGCTCGTCGCCGTACTCTTCTTTGAGCTGCTGCAAGTCAGCCTTGATGACGGCCAAAATTTTGTGGGGGTTGGCCAGCAAATCTTCCAGGTAGGCGATGGTTTTCATAACCTCCTGGTACTCATCCTCGATTTTTTGGCGCTCAAGCGCGGCCAGGCGGCGCAACTGCATGTCCAAAATAGCCTGGGCCTGAACCTGGCTTAGAGCAAACTTTTGCATCAATTGTTCGCGGGCGGTTTCGGCGTCTTTACTCTGGCGGATGGTTTGGATGATGGTATCCATGCTGCCCAGGGCGATCCGCAGTCCCTCCAAAATGTGGGCGCGCTGGCGCGCCTTGTCCAGGTCAAATTCAGTACGGCGGGTGATAACCGTGCGGCGATGTTCGATGTAAGCAGTCAAAGCGCGTTTTAACGGCAGCAAGCGCGGCTCGCCATCAAGCAAGGCCAGCATGTTGATGCTAAAGGTTGACTGCAAAGCGGTGTATTTGTAGAGTTGATTGAGCACCTTTTTCGGCTGAGCGCCACGTTTTAGCTCGATGACAATGGTGAGACCGTCGCGGTCCGACTCGTCGCGCAGGTCGGAGATGTCCTTGAGTTTCTCCTCGTGGGTCAAATCGGCGATGCGCTCGATCAGCGCGGCTTTGTTGACCTGGTAAGGCAGCTCCGAGACGACGATCCGATGGCGGTTGCCTTTCATCTCCTCGATCCGGGCAATACCCCGAATGGTGACCCGGCCTTTGCCGGTGGCATAGGCATTAACCAGGCCCTCCTGGCCCATCAGCGCGGCCCCGGTGGGAAAATCGGGACCTTTGACAAAGTGCATCAACTTCTCGACGGTAATATCGTCTACCTCGTCGTAATGGTCAATCAGGTACATGGTCGCATCGCAGATTTCGGCCAGGTTATGGGGCGGAATATTGGTGGCCATACCGACGGCGATACCGGACGTACCGTTAAGGAGCAGGTTAGGCAGCCGGGCGGGCAAGACGAGCGGCTCTTGCAAGCTGCCGTCAAAATTATCGATAAAATCAATCGTGTTTTTGTCAATATCGGCCAGCATTTCCTGGGCAATCCGGGCCAACCGGGCCTCGGTATAACGCATGGCGGCGGGGCTATCGCCGTCGATGCTGCCAAAGTTACCCTGACCGTCAATCAGGGGATAACGCATCGAAAAATCTTGGGCCATGCGGACCATGGCGTCATATACCGCCGTGTCGCCGTGAGGGTGATATTTACCCAACACATCGCCGACAACGCGGGCGCTTTTACGGTAAGGGGTATTGTGCCGAATACCCATATCATGCATAGCGTACAGAATCCGCCGGTGAACCGGCTTCAGGCCATCGCGGGCATCCGGCAGCGCCCGAGCCACAATCACACTCATGGCGTAATCAAGGTAGGCCACCCTCATTTCATTTTCAATGTCTACAGGTTTAACGGTTCCGATATCCATGCAACTTCTCCAACTCAATCAAAATAGACAATAAAAAAGCGGCGTCCGGCCAAAATGGTTGAAACGCAGAACATCAGGCGGGAGCCACTTTTCTGCTGGGTGAATACTAACGAAACAAATTGAAACTATCCTGGTTATTATACCCCAAAACGTGTTTTACCGAAACTATACGGACCTGTGCCGCGAAACCGGGGCGTCCCAATTTCTAGGAACGAGACCGCAGAGGTTTCAAAGACCTCTGCGGTCTACCTAAAATTTGGGACGCACCCCCGCGAAACCGGGGCATTGTCAAAGGGGCCATTATTGAGTATACTGAGGGCATACGAAGGAGGTTGGCGTTATAGCCAGGTATTCTGAAATAGACGAGAAGATGAGCAACAATGCTATCACCAAAGGAATTAAGCCGGGGCTGATCGGAGGTTTAGCCGGCACTATCATTATGGACCTTGTTATAGTCGGGTTGTTTTGGCTAGTGGGCATGCCAGTAGAAATGATTTATTCTTTCATTGGAGAGGTTGCGGACAGTTTCTTCTTGCTGATAGGCCTGGATTTACAAGGTGGTATTCCGCTTGGGGCTTTCATTCACTTTCTTCTCGGTCTTGGGCTTGGCGCTATCTTTGGCATCGCTGTATCACAAATTAGTGCATTTCAAGTGGATACCCTCAAAAAAGGGATATTATTCGGGGTTCTTTACATTGAGCTTGCCAGCCAGCCGATTCTTTTGACCGCCCCCCTTCTGGTGAAGATGACAGCATTTGATTTATTACAGTGGTACGGCTTATCCTTCGGCATGCATTTGATCTACGGGATTGTTCTGGGCAGTATGGTGAGTTATCAATCATGGAAAACATGGGGTTCTATCAATTCTTAGAAGACGTTGGCATTCATATAATAGACTACTCGGGAAAAATTGATTTGGAAGAAGTACAGTGGCCCAACTTTCGAAAATGAACATTGGTTCACAAGTAAAGATGAGGCCCTAAATTGGTTATTACAACAATCAGCATCACAAGATAATCCAGATAGGGCAAAACCCTGCTAATGACAGACAAAGATAATTACATTATGGACTCCGAATTATCAACAACTTCGAACCTGGTTGGTTTCTATTCAGCCATCCTGACAGCGGTAATAACGGAATTCTTTTAAGTATTGTGTTTAGAAGGCAACTAAAGACAAAACCACAAAAAGCCACATAAGCGTTTGCACTCGACCGCCTGGTTTTTTTGGAGGTTTTGCGCCCACGAAGGCATTTGTAGGTGGAGCGAGTCTTGCCGGCTAGGCAGATGGTGAACGATGGGCGTTGGGTGGCTGGATATATCAAGTTAAACTAACCCTTACAGAGAAACTGATTTTTATGCCTATTCGTAGTGAGGTACTTGTAGCTATTCTCAATAATCGACTTGATTTCAATCTTGCCTACGAACAAAACTGGTATCGTATTCCGGTTAGTAGTGTGGAAAACCTACTAAAAAACCGCTGGCCGCCTCAATGGTTGGCTTTTTATCAGACCAAAGTCTTTGGTCAGGATGCATATGCCGTAAATTACTTTACTCAAGTCATTGATATTCAGAAAGTATATCGCCAGCAGCTTTTCCCTAATCAGCCTTATCACGCAAAAAGTAATAGGCAATACTATAAATTGATCCTGCACCCATTACAGCGATTACCCAAACCTATTTTTAGCCGCCGATTTAGACGGATTGTATTCATCCCTACAACAGCAGAGAAGTTTTTTCAGGCAGTAGAAATCAATGACCTGTATGATGAAAGCCCTTTAGAAGATAAGTTATGGGCAGAATTGAAGCAGTTACAAATTCAGGCTGAACGTCAAGAACTGGTTGAAGCGAATAACCGTAACTATATGTTAGATTTCAACCTTTATTGCACTAAAGGCAATATTGATGTGGAAACAGATGGGGATACTTACCACGCTAATCCGGAAAAAGCAGCCGAAGACAATCTGCGAAATAATGATTTAACCGCTGCCGGGTGGGAAATTTTACGCTTTACTACCTTGCAAATACAGGAAAAAATGTCGGAATATTGTATCCCAAACATTGTGGACACAATTAACCGTTTGGGTGGGTTAAACGAAAGTAAGCTAATACCCCGAAAAATTGATTTAGCTGCTCCGGAAGGAAGTCGTCAATTGGGGTTGTTTGATGATTTGTAAACTCGTTTTACCCAAGAAAGCCACCCATCAACGGCATCAACTAAACGCCCCAAGCTTGGCGTTTAGTGAAGTCACCTTTGACACTTTCTTATTTTTGGTGTGAGTCAGAGCACAAACAAACATTATGTCCATACCAGACTTACCTAAAGTCACTATCTATACAGATGGCGCATGCAATCCTAACCCCGGTCCAGGTGGATGGGCTGCCGTTATACTATTTCCTAATCAAGAGCCGTTAGAGTTAGTTGGAGGTGAGCCAAACACGACCAGTAACCGTATGGAACTTAAAGCCGCATTAGAGGCATTATTGAGTTTAGCTGCCCCCCATAGAGTTCATCTTTACACTGACTCTGACTATCTCAAATCTGGGATTACTGAGTGGCTACCAATTTGGGAAAAACGCAATTGGCAGACAAAGGAAAAAACGGATGTAAAAAATCAGATGTTTTGGCAGCCATTAGCCACCCAGTTGGAACGACATCATATCACTTGGCATTGGGTTAAAGGTCACGCAGGCGACCAGTGGAATGAAAGAGTAGATTTCCTGGCGCGGTCTGCCATTCCAAAACCTGCCTTACCACTAGATGATGAAGAAGCTATTCACATTTTTACGGGTGCATCATACCTGGGCAAAAGTGGAAATGGTGGGTGGGGTGTTCTGTTAAGATACCGTGACAAGCAAAAGTCTATAAATGGGGGTGTACCCAACACATCAAGTAACCGGATGCATCTTCAAGCTGCCATAGAAGGGTTAAAAGCTGTCAGAAAAGCTTTACCCATTCATTTATATACGAGTTCGGATTATCTCAGGGATGGCGCAACGCTCTGGATTAAAAAATGGATAGCCCGTAATTGGAAAACTCAGGACGACAAACCCGTGAGTCATCGTGAGCTATGGGAGCAATTGGCTAAATTGACTGAAAAATATGAAGTAATTTGGCATGTTGTTTCTAAAGAAGAATTTCCCCCGGAAATGGCTCAGGCCAAAGAATTAGCCAATACGGCGGCACACTTTAATTAAAAGAGTGGTGAATCAACATAAACACAATCAAATTCCGGCTCTGGGGTCTCATTCCTCTGATATTGTTCCTGGCCCGGGTGCGAGATCTTATTGAACTTGGAGAGCCGGGCCATATTCTGTGGATGTGCCATCTATCTAACCTCATCCTGGCGTTAGGTTTCTTTTTGGCCTGGCCGTTGTTGGTCCGTATCTCTATCCCCTGGCTTTTATTCGGGCTGCCGCTTTGGATTTGGGATATGGCGCAGATGGGCCTCACCGGCGGCTTAAGCTCATTTGGCACCCATATCGGGGGCTTGCTTGTTGGGCTGTTTGCCCTTTCCAAAATGTCTTACGATAGTAAAAGTTGGCTTTACGCCCTCGTCTGGTATCTGGTGGTGCAGCAGGTCTGCCGGATGGTCACGCCGGTTGAACTGAATGTGAATATTGCCCACAAAGTTTACTACGGCTGGGAAACCATGTTCGCTGCCTACTGGCAATATTGGCTGGTCACCACCCTTACGGCGGGTGTGTTCCTGTGGCTCATTGGGCTTCTGTTGTTGAAGCTGTTCCCAGCAGAGGAGCAGGGGACGTGACAAGTCGTAAGAAACTGCTGAACTTTACGCTCGGCCTCATTTTCCTAACCGGAATTCTACCGGTCATGCTGTATCTGTTCAGTTTTGATACGACTCCTGGAGAAATAGCGGAGCTCCCCTTCCGCGAGTCGCCCCTTTACCAGCAGTGGCTGGCCGTGCTGGCCGCGTTTGCGATCAAACCAACTTATATGCTGTTGTCGCTCCTCTTAATCATTCTCTTGTGGCCTGAACGTTCGCTTGACCTGGCGGCCTTACGCTGGGGGCTGATCGCCTTTCTGGCAGGTGAGTCGTTCTGTTCGGTCAATTATTTGTTTTTCAACGAGAAATCACACTTAATGGAATACCTGCATAGTTTTGGTATGGTCGTCAGTTTGGGGTGCATGACCTTTGCGGTTATGGAAGGGCTTGATCAGAGGGTTGTAAAATATTCCGATCCAAAGGCCCGCTGCGCCTGGCTGGAGATGTGCCGGAGTTGTATCAAATACAAAGACGTACCTTGCGGCTTGAATCGTTTATTCAAATTGACCATCCCCGCCTTGATCATCATCACCATCATGCCTTTGAACGCGGTGACGCACTTCATCTCCTACAACACCGATATTATGGGCGCTTTATATAATTACAGCCACGCCGAAGTTTACCAGCTCTTTGAGATCCGTTATGCGCCTATCGCGGCCATGGCTCTTTTTGCGGTCTCTTTGCTGGCGTTACCACGTCGCCACAGCGGAGAGGTGCTGCTCCCCAAGCTTTTTCTGGCCGCAGGGGTGGGATTCTTGGCCTTTAGTTTTTTTCGACTGATGCTCTTATCGTTCTATAGCGACAATATGGTTTGGTTTGTTTTCTGGGAAGAGGCCACCGAGTTGCTATTAATTGTCAGCATCGGGGCCGTGTTGTGGATTTTTCGTGAAAAATGGTAACTGCACAGGTCACAAAGATGCACAGAGGGCGCACAGAGACTCACGGAGGAAATCTTTCGATTTTTCTCTGTGTTTCTCCGTGTCTTCTCTGTGAAACTCTGTGCAAATATAACCTTCCTGGAAGCTCCCAAAAGGTGATTTGTCGTAAAAAAAGATATGGGGGTTTCAGCGATTCGGATAAGCCAAATTGTGCATGGAAAACGAGCGATAACAGCGGATACCGCGATGCGTTTAGCCCGATATTTTGGGACAAGTGCGGAAGTGTGGTTAAGGCTGCAAGCGCGTTACGACCTTGAGGTGGCGCAAGAACAACTAGGCGAACGCATCCGGCAAGAAGTCCGTGTTTTGAAAGCGGCCTGATTGATTTGGGGGTGTTTGTACCCTTTTACTTATTCAAGAATTGTTCTGCCTAAGGAGGACAAAAATGACAGAACAAAGCAAATGGGTTTCGGAAGATACCAACCAGGCTATCTTGCAAGGTATCCGCGACCTTATTAATCAGCATCTTACATCTCTTCAGAGTGCTGAACGCGCCCAAGAATTAGATCAGACAATTCAAGAGAAGCAAGCAGAAATTGAAAGGCAATATACAAACTGGATTGACGACGAACCGAGCAGGTTTCATCTCCGGCTCATGTCTTTGCTCCTGGCTAGTTACCGTATCCTCCAAAATGTGTTGCCCAAAGACGAGGCCCTGGCTCTATTGAAAAAGGCGCTTATAGAACCGAACCACCAGGCCATCCAGGAGGGGGTGAGGTATGCCCTTGATTATGCCCCAGACCCAATGTCTGTGTTAATAAATGCCTCGAAGGAACGAGAAGAAAAATTCTTTGGACGAACATTCTCTTTTGAACCTATACAAGATGACGACCAAGCTTACCTGCTCCATGTTAAGCAATGTTTTTACCACCGGTTTGCCGTGGCCAATGGTGTACCTGAATTGATGCAGATCCTGTGTGAATGGGATTGGATTTGGGCAGAAACGATTGAACCGGAGAAGCACGGTTTTTGGTTTGAGTTTCCTACAACACTTGGTTACGGCGGTGATGTCTGTCGTTTTTACTTTAGACGAGGTTCGCCGTAAAAAATTAGCTAACCGCTTATCAGACAAAACAGATAACAGGATTAGAACGATGAATCAAAATTTACCGTTGTTGTTTCTCCATGCTGGCCTGGCCGGAATCGCTTCAATGGTGTCCCAGTGTTCAACTATTTTGCCGTTTTCTACTCTGAATAAATCATAAAAGGAACTCGGTTGACCGGCAAAGTCGCCCTCGCTCACCACCAGCACAAAGTTGCCCTCACCCAACACTTTATGAATCTGGTTGTACTTCAGCGTGAGGCCTTGCTTGGCCATAGCTTCAAGAGCTTTACCTAACCCGGAAAGCCCGTCGCCAATCTGCGGGTTGTGTTGGGTGTAATTGTCCCCCTCAAAATAGCCGGTCAGTTTTTCCATTTTACCGTTGACCAAAATGTCCTCGATAAAACTGCGCACCAACAGCTTGTTGGGTTCGGTCTTGTCCAAATCCCCGGTTTCGGTTGGTCCATCTGTCATCGTATGACCGCTGGGATTGGCCGAGGCAGTCTCTTGAAGGTTATCCCAGTGTTCGACAATTCTGCCATCCTCAAAACGGAAAATGTCAAAACCGATTTTCGGGCCAAAGAAGTTATAGTCCGTGTGGGCGAAAACGTAATCGCCATCCTGGAACACGCGAACCGTTTTGACTTTGGCCGAGTTCGGGGGAAGTTGTTGCAGTAATTTACCAAACCCCACCAGACCGTCGGCCACAGCCAGGTTGTGCTGAATGTATTGATTTGGGTTGATATAACTTACGGGCTTGCCGTCGCCAGTTTCGATACTTTTGAGCAATTCGACCACTTTTTGTTTATTTTGACTTGACATATTTTATCTCCCTGGGTATGATAATTTCACGAGGCAGTATCTTTTTATCATAAATTCTCCTGTATTACAAGTACGCACTTAAAAGTGCTATACATACCAAATGGAAACTAAGGTTTACAACGTTTATAACAGCAAGTGCCCCACCCGCGCCGTATTGGATCGGATCGCAGACAAATGGACTGTTTTAATCCTCGGTTTGCTGGAGGCTGGCCCTCGGCGTTTTTCAGCCCTACAACGCGGACTTGATGGTATTTCGCAAAAGATGCTTACCCAAACATTGCGTGATTTGGAACGTGACGGGTTGGTAAGTCGCACCGTTTTCCCCGAAATTCCCCCTCACGTTGAATATGAACTGACCGCATTAGGGCGCACCCTGTCTGAACCAATCGCCGTGGTGAGGTACTGGGCAGAAAAACATATCGGTGAGGTCACTGTAGCACAACAAATCTACGACAAACGCACAGAATAACAACTTCTCTTGATTCTCACACCCCTTTGTGCTAAACTACGCAATGTTGCCAGGAGGAGATATGCTTCAAGAGATTGCCGACCGAGTTTTTATCGAATTAGATTATGAAGGGGCCAATGTCGGGTGTGTTCTGACTGAGGAAGGGGCGATTGTCGTCGACACGCCGATCATTCCCGAAGAAGCCAGGCATTGGGCCGATACCGTAGCCAAGTTGAGCGACAAGGTGCTGTATGTGTTCAACACCGATCATCATCGCGCCCACGTGATGGGCAACCAGTTTTTTGACGCTCCGGTGCTGGCGCACGAAGCGGCCTGGAAAGAGATGATGAATTACAAAGACACCTTCATCGAGCGCACCAAGAACCTGTTCAAAAAAAGGCCCGACGTGCAGAAACAGTTGGATCAGGTCAAGATTATCAAGCCCGAGTTGTGCTTCACCGGCAAGCTGATTATGCAAAAGGGCAGGCGTGAGTTGCATTTCACTTACCTGGGCGGCCACACACCGGCCACCAGCGGATTGTTTTTGCCCAAAGAGCGTATCCTTTTTACCGGTGACCTGGTGGTCGTCAACGAGCACCCGGCTCTGGGCCAGTGCAACAGCGAGGAGTGGCTGGAAAAGCTGCGCTGGTTACGCAAACAGAAGTTTGCCCAAATTGTGCCAGGCCACGGCCCACTGTGCAATGTCGAAGCGAGTGAGCCGGTCTCTGAGTACATTCGGGCCATGCGTTCTAAGGTTCGCAGCCAGTATAAAGGAGGGCGAAGTAAGGCGGAAGCAGCCGTCGTCATCAGCCAGATGCTCGATTTCTTCCCCTACCGCCAGGGCGAAAAATCCATCATCGAGAAGCGCATTCGGGCAGGGGTCAGCCGGGTGTACGATGAGATGAAGGCGAGTTATACACCGGCTAATACGAGTTATGTCCCCCCCAGTCCGAGTTATGCCTCATCTAATACAGAAGGCGAAAATTAAAGGAGGCATTTGACAAAAACTTTTCGGCCTGCTACCACCCTCTGGTAATTCAGGTTAGGGAGTAGCTACCTGCACCCGCAGGCCGGCCAGTCGTCAAGACGGAGCTAAGCTCTCGGCTGGCTATATGTGTGAGTGAGTGATCCACTATTGGCGAGACTACCACGATATACAAGTAAGTATACCGCGGGGTTTCGCCTTTTTAGCGGTTGTAGCTTCGCTGTGGCGGGTGAGGCGTATCCCCAAACAACAAATGCTGATAGATTAGCCCTTTTTGATGTTTTTGACAGTTAACTCAGCTTGTGCTATACTTTTATCCCTGTCAGCCATTACAGGTTGGCCACGGGATGTAGCGCAGCCCGGTAGCGCGCTTCGTTCGGGACGAAGAGGCCGGCAGTTCAAATCTGCCCATCCCGACTGAATAAAGAGAGTGGAGATGATTTAATCTCCAATTACCAATCTCAAATTTCCACGGGGCGTGGCGCAGTCCGGTAGCGTGCTTGAATGGGGTTCAAGAGGTCGACGGTTCAAATCCGTCCGCCCCGACTTACTAATTGTGAATTGTGAATTGCCAATCGTTAATTATTAACGAGATAAGCAAACCCATTAGACCATTCACTATTTACAATTATCTAACCTGCCCATGTAGCTCAGTCGGTAGAGCAACGCCTTGGTAAGGCGTAGGTCACCAGTTCAAGTCTGGTCATGGGCTCCAGTCAAACCTAGCAAAAACCCGTTTTCACACCAGCGAAAAACGGGTTTTTTAATCCACATAAAAACACCCCTTTCAATTGAAAGGGGTGTTTTGTTTATCGCACATTTCCTTCTTGATCCTATCCCTCTTAGAGGGGAAAGGGGGTGAGGCAGGCTTACATCATCCCGCCCATATCACCCATACCACCACCAGGCGGCATTGCGGCAGTCTTGGGTTCAGGTACGTCGGTAATGAGGGCTTCGGTGGTCAAAATCATCGCGGCAATAGAAGCGGCGTTTTGCACGGCGCTGCGAGTGACTTTGGCCGGATCGATGATCCCGGCTTTGATCATGTCCTCGAATTGTTCGGTCAGGACGTTGTAGCCGATATTACCGCCCTGCCGGCGCACTTCTTCGATGACGATGGCCCCTTCCTTGCCGGCGTTGCGGGCTAACTGGCGCATCGGTTCTTCCAGAGCGCGGCGAACGATGGCGATACCCGTATTCACATCGGCATTATCGTGCTTGAGGTCCTTGATCGCGCCAATAGCGTTAATCAGGGCCACGCCGCCGCCGGTCACAACACCTTCCTCGACCGCAGCGCGGGTGGCGCTCAGGGCATCTTCCACCCGGTGCTTTTTCTCCTTCAATTCAACTTCGGTAGCGGCGCCCACCCGGATAACGGCCACGCCACCGGCCAGCTTGGCCAGCCGCTCTTGCAACTTCTCGCGGTCGTAGTCGCTGGTACTGGCCTCGATTTCGGCCTTAATCTGGTTGATACGGCCCTTAATCGCTTCCTCAGCGCCTTTGCCGCCTACGATGGTAGTTTCATCCTTGCTCGCAGCCACCTTGTCGGTGCGGCCCAAATCCTGCAGGGTAGCGCTGTCCAGTTTGCGGCCCAACTTTTCAGTAATAACCGTACCACCGGTAAGAACGGCGATATCTTGCAGCATCGCCTCGCGGCGGTCGCCAAAACCGGGGGCTTTCACCGCCAGTACGTTGAAGACGCCGCGCAGCTTGTTCAGCACCAGGGTGGCCAGGGCTTCGCCGTCAACATCTTCAGCAATAATGAAGAGTTCGCGCTTGCCGGTTTGGATCAATTTTTCCAAAACGGGCACAATGTCCTGAGCTGAGGAGATTTTTTTGTCGTAAATGAGAATATACGGCTCGTTGAGCACAGCCTGCATGGACTCGGGATCAGAGATGAAATAGGGGCTGATGTATCCCCGGTCAAACTGCATCCCATCCACATACTCGGTTTCAAAGGCCAGGCCCTTGCTTTCCTCGACGGTGATAACGCCGTCCTTGCCAACCTTGTCCATCACTTCGGCGATGAGGTCGCCGATTTCGTCATCGGCCGCAGAGATACTGGCCACGTGAGCAATGTCATCTTTGCCCTTAACTTCGATGGCGCTCTCGCCGATGGATTTGGCGACCACCTCGGCGGCCATTTCGATACCGCGCTTGAGCAGCATCGGGTTAGCCCCGGCGGCTACGTTCTTCAAGCCCTCGTTGACGATGGCCTGGGCCAACACGGTAGCGGTCGTGGTGCCGTCGCCGGCCACGTCGTTGGTCTTGGTGGCGGCTTCTTTGAGCAGTTGCGCGCCCATATTCTCATAGGGGTCGGTCAATTCAATTTCTTTAGCTACGGTGACGCCGTCATGGGTCACGGTTGGGGCGCCCCATTTTTTGCCCAGGGCGACATTGCGGCCTTTGGGGCCAAGCGTCGTTTTCACCGCCTCAGCCAGGGTATCTATCCCTACTTTAAGCTTGCGACGCGCATCTTCGCTGAAACTCAGTTGCTTTGCCATTTAAACACTCCTTTAGTGATTATCTTTCGCCGATTGCTTACTGGACAATGGCCAGAATATCGGTTTCTTTCAAGATCAAGTACTTCTTGCCTTCAATTTTGACTTCAGTGCCGGCATATTTGGCATAAAGCACGGTATCGCCTTTGCTGACATCCATGGCTATGCGTGAACCATCTTCCTTGCGCCCACCGGGGCCGACAGCCAAAACTTTGCCCTGCATAGGCTTCTCTTTGGCCGTTTCGGGCAGCACGATGCCGCTGGCCGTCATTTCTTCTTGCTCAATAGGCTCGACAATTAGCCTATCGCCCAAGGGTTTGAGATTCATAAAATTCCTCCTTAATGGAAATTAGGATTAAAATTAGCACTTAACTAGTCAGAGTGCTAGTACAAAGCTGAATATTACCTTAGTTTGTAACGATTGGCAAATTGGGCGGGTAAATTTTAGCACTCGCCCGGCAAGAGTGCTAACAAAAAGAGGCCAGTCCTATCATTTCCATCCGTCTGACTCGATAAAGATTAAAGCCACATTTTCCGTTTGTGAACGAAACTTGACCAGGTTTGGTTAATGTGTTACGCTATCAATAGTAATTTAACGAGTTTGCGCAGGCGACGCAACCGGCCCGTTCGGAGCGCGGCAGAGAGTGGGACCATGCCAACCCGGCAATTGCTCGATAAATTTGTTATCAACAATGAGCACAACAGGAGATAAATGATGAATATTTATGTCGGGAATCTGTCGCGGGAGGTGACCGAAGCGGAGCTGCGACAGTTGTTTGAAGGTTACGGCAAGGTCGAATCGGTGTCCATCATTACTGATAAATTTAGCGGCGAATCCAGAGGTTTTGGCTTTGTAGAAATGTCAACTAAAGCCGAGTCGGAGGCTGCTATTGCCGCTTTGAACGGGAAAGAGTTTAAGCGGCGCACTCTCACCGTGAATGAAGCTCGCCCCAGAACCGAAAATCGCGGCGGCGGTGGCGGCGGTGGTGGATTTAGAGGCGGCGGCTCACGTGGTGGCGGCGGCGGCTCACGTGGTGGTGGCGGCGGCTCACGTGGTGGTGGCGGCGATAGAGATCGAGGCCGGCGCAGTTGGTAAACAGCCAAGAACGAGATTAGAAGTTAGAGATTGGGGATGACCAAATCTCTAATCCCCAATCTCAAAAAGCGCTACTTTTCGGGACAAATCTGGCGATAACGGTATCTCCCCGCCTTCTGCGCGCTCCAGGCGGGGACCTCTTACCCATCCGGTTGCCTCGTCTCACCAGCCCTCACTCCTGTCATAGCCCCTCTAGCGTAGCCTCACCAAGTAGATTAGGTCAAACCGGTTTAAAGCCGTGACACATTCGGGTTATGATATGAATCCGAAAAACAATCTGTGCGCCCCTGGCTTTGACTTGCCCCACCTCGGCCTGCATGCGAGCCAGGCCGGCTTGATACGCCTCATCCGTTAGCAGAACAATCTCACTCATAGATTTTCTGCATCAGATACACATCCAACAGCCGGCCAAACTTGCGGCCCACTTCCCGCATCACCCCAATGTGTTCAAAGCCGGCGGCTTGGCACAGATGAATACTCACCTCGTTACCGGCTACAATCCGCGCCACAATGGTATGAAGTCCTGCTGTTCTACCTGCCTGGATGATGGCCGCCATCAACTCTTTGCCAAGACCTTGACCACGACAAGCCGCACTCACATAGAGCGAAATCTCGGCCGTATCGGCGTAAGCACAGCGGTCAGACCATTTACTCAACGAGGCCCAACCGTTCACCCGCCTATCCACTTGAGCCACCAGAATAGGATAGCGAGGCCCGTGGGCGTAAAACCAAGCTTGCTGGTCGGCCATACTCTTGGGTTCGGTATCGAAGGAGGCGCTGGTGGTTAAAACAGCCTCATTGTAAATTTCGGTGATGGCTCTGAGGTCGGCCAGGGTAGCCCGCCGGATGGTCAACATCGTATCTCAACGCCCCAGCAAAATAAGCAGTCCGGCCAGGATAGCCAGCAGGCTCAGGACCAGCGGCGGAACGGCAAGCGTCATAAGCGGGAGTAAACCTGTGGCCACGAGCCAAACACTCAACAGGATGACCCCTATACTACGATTTATGCTGGCAGGTCTTAGCAAGATCAAAACACCGGCGGCAATCGCCAACAAATCTAAGATAATGTCCAGGCCAGGGATCGACACACTAAGCATGGGTAACAACCCCATAGCGATAAGCCAGATACCAAGTAGCACTAAACCCAGGTTATTCTTCAACTTCATCGAAAACGGACCTCCTTCTGTATTCCTCATAATCTGGTAACAAACGCTCGTATTCCTCTCCCATCAGGATAGAAGAGATCATAAAATCTGCAGTGGCGCGGTTACAGGCTGTGGGAATATTCCACACCACGGCCATCCGCAGCAGGGCTTTCACATCGGGGTCGTGGGGTTGGGCTTCCAGGGGATCCCAGAAAAAAATGAGAAAATCTATCGCCCCATCAACGATTTTAGCCCCGATTTGCTGGTCACCACCCAGGGGACCGCTTTGCAGTTTTTGGATTTCAATGCCCAGGTCTTTCTCCAAGATAGTGCCGGTAGTACCGGTAGCGTACACCTCGTGTTCGGCCAAAATATGGCGATTGTATTTGGCCCATTCCAGGAGATCACGTTTTTTATGATCGTGCGCCACCAGGGCAATCTTTTTGCGATGATTCATGGTTAGTTTTTTGTAAAGCATATAGGTTTCCCTTCCTGTAGATTCAGAGCTGTTTGTACTTTTCTCAGCTCTCACCTAAACCCTCCCCAGTTCTTTAAAGATAATCACAAAACCCTAAAAACACAAAAGAAACAGATAAAATCTTACATGATTTTTAGACTATGTCGAATTTATCGTTGAGAGCATCTGCAGCCGGGGACTGGAGGGGAGTTAATTTGACAAAAGTGGTTGATAACTATAAGTTTGAGCAGCCAGGGGTGAGGCGACCATGGATCGAACCGAGGCGCTGAAGGATGCGGACATCGTGTTAGTGACCATCCTGGCCGGTGGGGTCGATATCTGGCGTCACGATATTGAGATTCCCAAGAAGTATGGCGTGGATATCAACATTGGCGACACCCGCGGCCCTTCCGGTATCTTCCGCGCCCTACGCACCATTCCGGTCATGCTGGGCATTGCTCGTGATATGGAACGTTACTGCCCCACTGCAACTATGCTCAACTATACCAATCCGATGGTTATGCTCTGCCGGGCCATGCAGCGTGAAACCAGCATCCGCCTGACCGGGCTGTGCCACAGTGTCCAGGGGACAGCCGAAATGTTGGCGGGCTGGATCGGCGCGCCGATGGAGGAAATCACTTACACCTGCGCCGGGATCAATCACATGGCCTGGTATTTGAAATTCGATTGGAACGGCCAGGATGCCTACCCTCTCATTCGCCAGGCTATAACCACTCATCCCGAAATCTACAACTCAGGCTATTGCCTATGACCCGTTAACCTCTGCCGTTCTATCCCTGGCTGAGATCAAGCAGATGGTGAATGAAATGTTCCAGCAGAACCGGGATTATCTGCCTCAATTTAAGCATTTTCAGGCATAAGGTAGATAACTATGACCCTGGTCATAGCCGGTCGTGATTTAAACCACTCCTCTGGCTAACAAATCGTGATTATGAACACTGGTAATCATTGGGTTTATTTGATAGACTGAACGTAACAAACTGATTTGATGATCTGGTTATAGCCGGATTTACCAGGAGTTTCATAATGCAACTGTGGGAAAGTATCTTAATTTCTTTGCGGGCGTTGACGATTAACAAACTACGCACCATTTTGACGATGCTGGGCATCATCATTGGGGTGGCGGCGGTCATTGCCCTGATTTCTATCGGCAATGGGGTCAGCCAATCTATGAACGAGCAATTTACCAGCCTGGGTACCAACCTGCTGTCCATTTCTTCCGGCCAGGGGATGAGCGGGCCGGGCGGCGGACCTCCCGGCAGCGAAACAGAAGACAGCAGCCAGGCGGATTTGAAGGAAAAGGCGGCTGAACCGTTGACCATGCGAGATGTAGAGTCTTTAAGTGACCCCTTACAGGTTTCGCACGTGGTAGCCGTGGCTCCAACCTATAATGTCAGCAGCAGCGGGGGCGTTATCCACGACCAGGAAACCGCCGAAGATGCGACCATTACCGGCGTAACCTCAGAATATGAGAGCGTGCGCAATTTAACCCCTGAATTGGGCCAGTTTATCAGCCAGGAACATGTGGACCAGCGAGCGCGAGTAGCCGTACTGGGCTACGAGGTGTTCCAGAAGTTGTTTGCCGACTATGGCTCACCCCTGGGTGAAACGGTGCGTATCAACGGCATCAGCTTTGAGGTCATCGGGGTTCTGCCGGAAAGCGGTCAGAGCGGCTTTGGCAACCCCGATAACACTGTGCTCGTTCCGCTCAGTACCGCCCAAACCCGCTTGGGGAGTTCTGGCGCCTTCCGGGGCAGCTTAAAAGTTTCCAGCATTTACGTGGAGGTGGACAGCCAGGACAATATGGATGCCGCCAGCGATCAGGTGACGACCGTGCTGCGGGAAAACCACCGCCTGGGTGATGAGTACAAAAACGATTTTACCATTCAGAACCAGGCCCAACTACTTGAGTTTGGCGATACGATGTCCTCGACCTTGACCGCCTTTCTGGGGTCTATCGCCGGGGTGTCGCTGTTGGTCGGCGGGATTGGGGTGATGAACATTATGCTGGTCTCGGTGACGGAGCGAACCCGTGAAATCGGCAT
Organism: uncultured Caldilineaceae bacterium; assembly: GCA_964622215.1. Taxonomy (GTDB): domain Bacteria; phylum Chloroflexota; class Anaerolineae; order 4572-78; family J111; genus DSQQ01. The sequence goes on along the minus strand of CAZUNT010000004.1, from coordinate 2,412 downwards.
CCGCAAAGCGGTGGGGGCCAAGCGGAGCGACATCTTACTGCAATTTCTGGTTGAGGCGATGACGCTATCGTTGACGGGCGGCTTTATAGGCATTGGGTTGGGTTACGGTATCGCCCTGGCTTTGCCCCTGGTAATCACTGCCCTGAGCAGCACCGTCGTCACGGTAGACTCGATTTTACTGGCGACCGGTTTTTCTGCCGCTATTGGCCTGGCCTTTGGGGTCTACCCGGCTATGCGCGCCGCCCAGCTCCGGCCGATTCAGGCGTTGAAGTATGAATAAAGAATGCCACGCAGGTGGACGAACGGCTTTAGCCTCGGAGGAGCGATTTCAATCGCTTATTTGAAAAGTATGGCGGCTAAAGGTGGCGTTTCAACCAACCCCAGCTTATCCGCCAGAATTTGATTAATTTATTGGAGCGATCCTGTTTCTTTATATCTCTCACTGCGTCTTCCAACAAAACAGGTTCGCCATAGTATTCTTCCAGTTCGTGGTGATGCTTTCTGGCCCAAATAAAAAAATCGGCGGCCGTCCGGTTGGGGAACATATCCAGCACCCCGGCTTCTTCGATCAACTGCACGGTCGATTTATAGATCATATCATACCAGGCTATAACGGCGGCTTCATAAGGCGTCTCGGTCACATCAATCCAACTTAACACCTGTTGATAGTGGGCAATCTCGGCCAACATCTTCGGGTAGCCGCCGGGAGCGGTCAGGTGGATGTTATGACCAGGGCGAAGCTCGTTCAGGCGGGTTTGCTCCAAAAAATCGCGCCGTTCGGCTTCGATTACGAGCGCATCAATATCCACACCTGGGGTAAGCCCGACCACAGGCCGATAATATTCCCACACGTGAGCCTCAATCGTATTCAGCTTAAGTTGGCGGGCAACTGAAACCCGGTGATTGCCATCCGAGACAAAATATCCATCGCCCACCTGGTAAACTTCGATGGGAGGCACACCACGGCTTGAGGGGTCAAGATAGAGGGTAGCAATTTTCTCCCAGCGTTCACGCATACTCTCATTAGTGGGCAAAAAGGTCCGGTTAAAATCACCGTAACGCCCCAAACTACCCACAATTTTATGCAGCGGGATCGGCTGCACCCCACGATAGGAGGCATTGCCAAGATCGAAGCGCTGTGAGAGTTCGGTGAAGTCAACCAGGGTGTTTTTTTTGTTACTCAAACTGGCCTGGAGTTTAGCCCACAACGCTTTGCGGCGGGCCTGCCCCCACTCCTGACGCGCTACCTCATGATACATGTTGTGCATTGGCTTGCCTCTTCGAAAACAGACCGGGGAGGTAGACCGCCGAATAGATAAGATGATGCGGCCTGGCCTACGGTAGGATGGGACCGGCAAAGCAGCCAACCGGGTTTCATAAATTGTAACTGCTCAGCCATCATCCCCAATGAGTCACATGACCGCTCCCGGCCAAAGCGCCCGTGTAGAAGCTGAGATACATGGCTACCCCGAACAGAACCGTCAGAGTCCAGAGGACAAAAGCCGTCCACATGAGGTAGCGGAGCAGGCCAATTCGGCGGGGTAAAATTTTGAAGCCGGCCAGCAGGCAGTAAATCGCCACTATCTCGGCCAGCGTCCCGATGCCCGCGTGGATCAGAACAACGCCGGGCATCTGCTCAATTCCTCCCGCTATCACGGTCAAGAAGGTGGGAATCATCACCAGGCCGATAAAGAATAGGTTGAGTAGAACTACCGGGGTTTGCAGCCGGTTATGCCACTTGTACTTACGCCATAATTGAGCGGTGACGCCAAGACAGAGCACAACGTAGAATAAAATTTCAACGATAAGGGTGATATCTGCTAAGAGATGGGCGCCGGTACCCAGAAAACCGGGATTGTTTCTCAAGCCTTCCATAAGTAAATGAGTCTCCTCCTCGGGTATCTTGAATTTTAATCATCTCGAGACGGTTTTAGAACTTGGGAGTGTTGGAGTTGAGCAGCGTCGAGGGATTTTTAGGACTGACACGCATATAATTTCCCCCTCCGGTGTTATTTTTACTACACGCAAGTTGGCTTGAGAGAACCAGCCAACGATGCAAGTATACACAGGTTGGTATTTCTTGGCAAGGGTTAAAATATTTTAAGGTGAGATGATTCGGTTATTTTGGGTTGGTAGGAATGTTGAGCCAGGCGTTGTCAGCCAGTTCACCGAGCACCAGGGTATCAAACAGATTTTCCCGCCGAAAATACAAACTCAAACCAAATTCAAATTAATTCGGGTTAACTTTTTTATTAATGTGTGTTAAGATATAAGGATAAATAGGCTCAACCGGAATCCAGGGGGTAAAAGTCCTCGGAAGCTAAATTTTAGTGCAATTTGGCCTAGGATTGGCGTTTATCTCATCTTTCGCGTAAATTTGAACAAGACTAAGTTGAATTTTCGGCGAGACGA